>DGIZ01000068.1 GCA_002386585.1 Brevundimonas sp. UBA4609
GCCCGCCGGCGGCAGGCCGCCGCCCTGGATGTCGCCGGCTGGAGCGCGAGGCCCTTCCTGCACGGGCGGCTGTGCGGGCTGCTGCGGCTGCGTCGCCTGACCTTGATAGTAGGGATTGTTCGGATAGGCGCCGGGCTGCTGCCCCTGCTGTTGGCCCTGCCCCGGCTGCGGATAGCCGCCCGCCCCCATCGGCCGGGTCGAATAGCGCGGCTCGCTCGGATAGGTCGAACACGCCGTGACCGCCAGCGCTCCGCCGACGACCGCCGCCGCCCTGATCCAGCCTGTGAAGCCGCTCATGCGTCTCTCCGTATTAACCTTGTTCAGCATCTCGAAGCCGGTTTGCCCCGGTCCGCCGCCGAAGCCAACCCGGCAACCCGCGCAAAAGTGGGGCGGAAAGGTTAATGGAGCGGTGAGATTTCGCTCCTCACCCCTCTTTAGCCGTCCCTTCGACCAGGGGAACGAATCGGACCTCGCACAGGCTTTCGCGCTGAAAGCTGCCGTCCGGCTGGCCGGTGTAGCGGTTCAGCATCTGCACCGAGGTGCGGCCGACCGGCGCGACCAGGACGCCGCCCGGCTTGAGCTGTTTCAGCAGTTCGGTCGGCTCATGCGGTGAAGCGGCCGTGACCATGATGCGGTCGAACGGCGCCTGCTCCGGCCAGCCCTGCCCGCCGTCGCCGTGGCGGGTGAAGACATTGTCGATTCCCAGGATTTTCAACCGGTTCTCGGCCTCGGTTAAGAGGCTCTTGTAACGCTCGACCGAATAGACGAAGCGCGCCATGCGGCTCAGCACCGCGCACTGATAGCCGCTGCCGGTGCCGATCTCGAGCACGCGGTGGCGCGGCTGGACATCCAGCGCCTGGGTCATCAGGCCGACGATGAAGGGCTGGCTGATCGTCTGGGCGCAGTCGATCGGCAGGGCCTGATCCTCCCACGCCTGGTCAAGGAATTTCTCATGGACGAAGACGGCGCGGTCGATGGACTCCATCGCCTTCAGAACCCGCGCGTCCGTCACCCCCTGACGCCGCAGCGACAGGATCAATCGGCCCGCGCGGTCGTCCTTGAGACTCATTTTTCCTGGGGCCCCTTGGGCGGGGCGCCGCCCAGCACCTTCTTCAGATCGTTGACCGACTGCATGTGCGTCAGGTCGATGTGCAGCGGCGTGACGGAGATACGGCCCTCGTCCATGGCCCGCAGATCGGTGCCGTCGGCGTGCTCCTGCGGCGCGCCGCGGAAGGCCATCCAGTAGTAGTCGCGGCCGCGCAGGTCGGTGCGGCGGATGGCGTGCATCTCGCCGATGTCGCGGAAGCCCTGGCGCGTCACCTCGACCGTCTTGACCAGTTCCGGCGGCAGGCGCGGGAAGTTGACGTTCATGACCACGCCCTCCCCCCATTTCTGCTCCAGCAGACGGGCGACGATGCCGGGACCGAAGGCCTCGGCCGTTTCCCAGTGGGCGACCGCCTCGTCGTGGAAACGCTCCAGCGACTGCGACAGGGCGATGGAGCGGATGCCGAAGGCCATGCCCTGAAGGGCGCCCGCCACCGTGCCGGAATAGCTGACGTCCTCGCCCACGTTGTGGCCGCGATTGACGCCCGACAGCACCAGATCGGGCTTCTCGGGCATGATGTCGTTGACGGCCAGGATGACGCAGTCCGTCGGGGTGCCGGTCACGGCGAACCGCTTGTCGCCCAACTGATTGACGCGCAGCGGCTCGGTCAGGGTGATGCCCCGCCCCTTGGCCGACTGCTCGGTCTGCGGCGCGACGACCCAGACGTCATCCGACAGGGCGCGGGCGATCTTCTCAAGACACGCCAAGCCCTCGGCCTCGATGCCGTCGTCGTTGGTCAGAAGGATACGCATCAGGCTTCCTTCTCCCCTTGTGGGAAAAGGTGGCTGGCGAAGCCAGACGGATGAGGGGTCGCGCCCCGGTCGGTAATCATGTCGTCTGCACTCGCCACTCGCATCTTCTGCCTGAGCAACCCCTCATCCGAGCCGCTGCGCGGCCCACCTTCTCCCACAAGGGGGGAAGGATCAGCCCACCTGTTTCAATCCGCCCATATAGGGCTGCAGGGCGGCCGGAACCGCGATGGTCCCGTCCTCCTGCTGATAGTTTTCCATCACCGCGACCAGAGTGCGGCCGACCGCCAGACCCGAGCCGTTCAGGGTGTGCAGGAACTCGGTCTTCTTCTCGCCCGCGCGCTTGAACCGGGCGTCCATGCGCCGAGCCTGGAAATCGCCGCAGTTCGAGCAGGAGCTGATCTCGCGATAGGTGTTCTGCGAACGCAGCCAGACCTCGAGGTCATAGGTCTTCTGCGCCGAGAAGCCCATGTCGCCCTTGCACAGCAGCACCTTGCGATAGGGCAGCTCCAGCGCCTGCAGCACCGCCTCGGCGCAGCCGGTCATGCGTTCATGCTCGGCTTCAGAGTCCTCGGGACGGCAGATGGAGACCATCTCGACCTTGGAGAACTGATGCTGGCGGATCAGGCCGCGCGTATCGCGCCCCGCCGAACCGGCCTCGGCTCGGAAACACGGCGTCAGGGCGGTCAGACGCATGGGCTGGGCGACATCGTCCTCGGGCAGGATCTGCTCGCGCACGAGGTTGGTCAGGGAGACTTCAGCGGTGGGGATGAGCAGGTGCTCGCCAGCGCGGAACAGGTCTTCTTCGAACTTCGGCAACTGGCCGGTGCCGAACATGGCGTCGTCCTTGACCATGTAGGGCGGTGCGACTTCCTGATACCCGTGCTTGTCCGTTTGCATGTCCAGCATGAACTGGCCGATGGCGCGTTCCAGACGCGCCAGTTGGCCCTTCAGCACGGCGAAGCGCGAACCGGACATCTTCGCGGCGGCTTCAAAGTCCAGAAGGCCCAGAGCCTCGCCCAGATCGGCGTGATCCTTAGCTGGCCCCGTCGTGCGCGGTTCGCCCCACTTCAGGACTTCGACGTTGTCGTTCTCGTCCTCGCCGTCCGGCACATCAACGGCAGCCAGGTTCTTCAGCCCGGCCAGCAGGTCGCGCAGTTCGGCGCCCTTGGCGGTTTCGGCCTCGCCCACCTCGGTGATCTCGGCCTTCAGAGCTTCGACCTCGGCCTTCAGACGGTCAGCCTCCGCCATGTCCTTCTTGCCCATGGCGGCGCCGATGGCCTTGGAGGCGGCGTTGCGCTTGGCCAAGGCGTCCTGGCCGCGCGTCTGGGCGGCGCGCAGGTCCACGTCCAGCGCCAGAATGCGCGCGACGACATCGGCGGCGTCATCCACGCCGCGCGACGACCAGCCCGCAACGAAGGCTTCGGGATTGTCGCGAATGGCTCGGATATCGTGCATGGCGTCGCTCTTTCGGCGCTCAGGGAAGGAGAGCCGAAGGCTGTAGCGCCCCGCGCGGAGTCGGGCAAACCCCGCGCCCGATTTCTTAACCCTGACGCGTCGCCTTGACCTTGATCTCGACGCCGATGGCCTTGGATACCCAGTCGCCGCCCGCGTCGGACATCATGCCCATGTTCAGCGCCGTGCGGTCCAGCTCCAGCTTGCCCTCGACCGTCGCCGTCCCGTTCGCCTCGTCGAAGGTGAAGGGCAGGACGACCGGGACCGTCGTCGTCTTGATGCGCAGGGTTCCGGTCGCCTCATAGCGGTTGCCGCCCAGCGCCTTGAACGCCGTCGCCTCGAAGCGGGCGGTCGGATAGGTCGACGTGTCGAACCATTCGGCGCCCGGCAGGCTGCCTTCCTGCGTGGCGTCGCCGGTCCTGGCCGTGCCGGTCTGAACCGTCACCACGGCTTTCGAGCCCGCCAGATCGGCCGGGTCGAACCAGACTTGCGCGTCCCACTGTTCGAACCGGCCGATGAAGGCCTTGCCGGTGTGGGTTCCCGTGAACTGGATCGTCGAGGCGGCCTTGTCCACGGTCCAGGCGACGGCCGTGCCCGGCGTCACCGCCGCGTCGGCGGCAGGCACAGCGACAGGAGCCGAAGCGACCGCCTGCCCTTCCGTCTTGGGCGCAGGCCTGGCCGCCAGACCGAAGGCGGCGCCGATCACAACCACGAAGGCCACTCCCGCCAGCCGCTCGGCCCAGCGCAGGGTCGCGGACGGCTCTGGCGCGACGCCATGCGCATCATCGCCATGCGGCAGGACGGGGATCATGTGCGACAGCACGCCGTCACGGTCAAAGAACTGGTGCTTCAGCGCCGCCCCGACGTGCAGGGCGACCAGCACGATCGCGCCCCAGGCCAGCTTGCTGTGCGCGCCCATGGCCATCCAGGCCGTTGCGCGGCGGGCGGCTTCGGAGGCGTGCTCGATGAAGGGCAGGTGCGGAATGGTGAACAGGCCGAACCAGCTGGTCGCCACGGCCAGCGGCGTGTCCGTAACCACGGCCCAGCCGGTCGAGACATAGATCCACCCCGTCAGCGGCAGGGCCAGCATCAGGGCGTAGAAGGCGGCGTGCGTCGCCCGCGCGGCGAACTGCTCCCACCCCTTCATCGCGCCCGGCAGGGCCGGAACCGGGTGCGTCAACCGCCACACGATCCGCAGCACCGTCAGCGCCAGGATCAGGAAGCCGATCGACTTGTGAATCTGGAAGACGCGATAGGCCAGCGCCTGGCTGTCCGGCTCGACGATGGCGTCGCTCATCCACCAACCCATCGGGATCATCGACAGGATGGCGACCGCGATCAGCCAGTGCAGGGCGATGGCGACGGCGCTGTAGCGGCTGGGGCGGCGGGTCATGAGGGCTCTCGCGTCAGTCTGAATATGAAGAAGGCGGGACCGACGGCCCCGCCCCTTCGTCGTGCTTTCGCCGATCAGGCGGCCGGAGCGGCCGGGGCGACTTCCTTGATGAACTCGGCGTCGAAGCGGATCGTCACCTCATCGCCGACCGGGCCCAGCGGCATGCCGAAATCGGTCCGCTTGATCTTGCCTTCAGCCGCGAAGCCGATGGCCGGCGCCGGCACGAAGGGGTGCTGCCCCAGGTCGCCGTTGAAGGTCGCATCCAGGGTCACCGGCTTGGTGACGCCCAGGAAGGTCAGGTCGCCCGTCACCTTGGCGGTGCGCGCGCCGGTCAGTTCCACCTTGGTCGACTTGAAGGTGATCTGCGGGAAGGCCGTGGCGTTCAGGAAGGCCTTGTTCTTGGCGATGTCCTCGCTGAAGCTCTTGAACCCTGTGGCGGCGTGAGTGCCGAGGTAGTCGCCCGGATAATTGGTGTCGACCGAGGCCGGGTCGATCGTCGCCTCGACCGTGCTGTTAGCCAGGTTGGCCGTATCGAGCGTGATCTTGGCGTCGAACTTGTTGAAGCGCGCCGTGTAGTTCGAGATCGAGTTATGCGGCAGCGACCACTGCAGCGAGGCGTGGGTCGGGTCCATCACATAGACGCCCGAGGTGGCCTTCAGCGCGACCGGAGCGGTCGAGGCGGCGTCGGTCGTCGGGGCGCCGGCGGTGTCGGCGGGCTGGCTGCAGGCGGCCAGCAGGGCGGCGGCCGAAACAGCGATCAGGGCGGCTTTGATCTTCATGGGAAGGAAACCTCGGTCAGACGGGTGAAACGAAAACTGGACAGACAGTCCGGAAACAGGTCGATTGTCCGTCCGGCCTCGCCGTTGGACTGCAACAGTATATGTTGCCATTTACGCGCTTCAAGCCCTCGATCACGAAATTCGCCTCGAGCCTCACGAAAAAAGGATTGAGGTGCGCCGGGCGGCGACGGCGCCTATCCTCGCGACTCACATGACCATCCGCCGCCTCCCCCCCGAAACCGTCAACCGCATCGCCGCCGGCGAAGTGGTCGAACGCCCGGCCAGCGCCATCAAGGAACTGGTCGAGAACGCCATCGACGCCGACGCCCGCAGCATCGAGATCCAGGCGGACGGCGGCGGCCTGACCCGCATCCTGATCGCCGACGACGGCAAGGGCATCCCGCGCGATGAACTGCCCATCGCCATCGAGCGCCACGCCACCTCGAAGCTGGAGCCGGACGACGCGGGGGACGTGGATCTGCTGCGCATCTTCACCCTGGGCTTCCGGGGCGAGGCCCTGCCCTCCATCGGCTCGGTCGCCCGGCTGAACATCACCACCCGCGCCAGGGCCGAGGCGGGCGAGCCGCAGAACGACGCCTGGGCCGTGTCCGTCGAGGGCGGCGCCCAGCGCCCCCTGTCGCCCGCGGCCTTCCCCGGCCCGCACGGCGCGCGGGTCGAGGTGCGCGACCTGTTCTACGCCACCCCTGCCCGGCTGAAGTTCATGAAGTCCGAGCGGGCCGAGGCCATGGCCATCTCCGAAGAGATCAAGCGCCAGGCCATGGCGCACGAGGCCGTCGCCTTCACCCTGACGCTGGACGGCAAGACGACCCTGCGCCTGCCCGCCGAACATCCCGGCGACGAGGGGCGACTGAAACGCCTCGGCGCCCTGTTGGGCCGCGATTTCGAGGCCAACGCCCTGTTGATCGATCAGGAGCGCGACGGCGTGCGTCTGTCCGGCTATGCGGGCCTGCCGACCTATTCGCGCGGCAATGCGGCGCACCAGTTCCTGTTCGTCAACGGCCGCCCAGTGCGCGACCGGCTGCTGCAGGGCGCCCTGCGCGGGGCCTACGCCGACTTCCTGGCGCGCGACCGGCATCCGGCGGCGGCCCTCTTCATCGACATCGACCCGCTTTATGTCGATGTGAACGTCCACCCGGCCAAGGCGGAGGTGCGCTTTCGCGACCCGGCGCTGGTGCGCGGCCTGATCGTCGGGGCCCTGCGCCACGCCCTGCACGCCGCGGGACACCGCGCCTCGACCACAGTCGCCGCCGACGCCCTGTCAGGGTTCCGCCCCCACACCGGCGACGCGCTCTACAACCCTGCTGCGCCGCAATCGTTCAGCAACGCCGCGCCGGGCTGGAGCGGCTGGCAGGGCTGGTCGCAACCGGCCGCCGCCGCCCAGAACCTGCCGGGCCTGAACGAACGCTCCGGGCGCGTCGAGCATACGTGGAGCGGTGAAGCCAGCGCCCCCAGCTACCGCACGCTGGGCGAGATTCAGGCCGACCACGCCAGCCGGATCACGCCGGGCGCCCCGGCCCCGGTCGACCTGATCGACTATCCGCTGGGCGCCGCGCGGGCGCAGCTTCACGCCAACTACATCGTGGCCCAGACCCGCGACGGCCTCGTCATCGTCGACCAGCACGCCGCCCACGAACGGCTGGTCTATGAGCGGATGAAGGCCCAGATGGCCGACGGCGCCGTCACCCGCCAGGCTCTGCTGACGCCCGAAGTCGTCGAACTGGACCCCGCCGAGGCTGAACGCGTCGCCGCCAAGGCCGAGGAACTGGCCGAAATGGGACTGATCGTCGAGGCGTTCGGCGCGGGCGCCGTGCTGGTGCGTGAAACGCCCGCCCTGCTGGGCGACACGGATGTTCAGGGCCTGATCCGCGACATCGCCGACGACCTGTCCGAACACGGCGCCGCCCTGTCGCTGAAGGAACGGATGGCCGAGGTCTGCGGCACCATGGCCTGCCACGGCTCGGTGCGTTCGGGCCGAGTCCTGTCGGCGCCGGAAATGAACGCCCTGTTGCGCCAGATGGAGGCCACGCCGCACTCCGGTCAATGCAACCACGGCCGCCCGACCTATGTGGAGCTGAAACTGCACGACCTCGAGAAGCTGTTCGGGCGGCGCTGATCTTTTCGTCGCCCTACCGCTTCGCTACTTGAGGACATGATCCCTTCCGTCCTCTTCGTCTGCCTCGGCAACATCTGTCGCTCGCCGCTGGCCGAGGCGGCCTTCCGTGAAGAAGCGCACCGCCTGAAACTGGACGCCGTCGCGGATTCCGCAGGCACCGGCGGCTGGCACGTCGGCGCTCCGCCCGACCCGCGCGCCCAGGCGGTCGCCCTGAAGAACGGCGTCGATATCTCGGCCCTGCGCGGTCGCCAGGTGAAGCCCGCCGACTTCCGCCGCTTCACCCATCTGGTGGCGATGGATCACGACAATCTGGCGAACCTGCGCCGCCTCGCCCCGCCCGACGCCACGGCGGAACTGAGCCTGCTACTGGACCACGTCGAGGGCCGCGCCGGCCAGGCCGTGGCCGACCCCTATTTCGGCGAGGACGACGGCTTCGACGTCACCTGGGCCGACGTCACGGCCGGCGCCCGCGCCCTGGCCGCCGAGCTACAGCGTCTTAGAGGCTGAGCACCTCGACCAGACCGCTGGCCTTGCCGCCCGACGCCACCTCTCCGCCGCCGATGGCAAAGATCACGCCGTCCACGCTGGCCGCCGCCAGGCCATGGCGCGGCGTTCGCATGGCCGGGCCGGCCGTCCAGGCGTCGCGCGCCGGGTCATAGATCCAGGTCTCGGCGAAGACCCCGCCCCCGCGCCCCTCGAACCATTCGCCTCCGAAAGCGATCAGCCTGCCGCCCGCCTCGGCCATGGACAGGCCGCCGCCGACCTGCCGTCCCGTGGCGGGCGAGGCCGGAATCGGCGCCAGCGTGTCCCAACGGTCGCGGGCGGGATCATAGCAGTCCAGCCGCCCTGTTCCGCCGCCGTCCACCGTGCGGCCGCCCGCCAAGAACAGCTTGCCATCGAGCACCGCCCCGGCCGCACTGTTACGAGCCATCGGCGCCGGACGCGCGGTTTCCCAGCGATTGGCGGCGGCGTCGAAGACCAGATGGGTCGCCACATCGGCCTGGTCGTTCCACTGACCGTTCGCCTCCCCCTTGGGCGAGCGGCCGGTGACCAAATGCACCCGATCGCCCACGGACAGGCCGACCGTTTCGCACAAACGCTGCGGCATCTGGCCGACCTGGGCCCAGACGCCCCGGTCGATGGCCCAGATGTCCGTCATGGCCGTCCATTCGCCGCGGTCGCGCCGGTCGTAGCCGCCGAAGGCCCAGATTCGCCCGGCCGCCGACGCCAGCATCGGGTGATGGCGCGGCTGTGGCAGTCGCGGCCCTTCGCTCCAGCGGTCGGCCCTGACGTCATAGATCGCCGTCCGGTCATTGATGTGCAGCCCGCCCGCCGCCGACCGCACCAGGCCGCCCGCGACCGTGATCGAACCGTCCTGGGCGGCGCAATAGATCTCCTGCGTCGGCCAAGGCATGGAGGCGCGGGGCGTCCAGCCTGTCTCGGCGCGGGATACGACGGGCGCGGCGGCGACGGCGGCGCCGACGGCGAGGAAGGTGCGGCGGTGCAGGGTCATGCCGACAAACCTAGCCGTTCGCCTCGTCCTGCGCTAGAAACCCGCCTCTTCCCCCAACGGGATCGAACCATGTTTGAGATTGTAGCCACGGCATAGGCCCGGACGCTGATCGTCCCGAGGCCTCCTGAACCCGCCCCGCGCCGCCTTGCGCCGGGCGCGTGTCTTCTCATGCCTTGGAAATCTCAATCCCATGAACCTGTCACGTGCGGAGCAACGCACGCTCCACGCCCTCGCCCAAGGCGGTCGCATCCTGCTGGAACGCGACGAACAGGGCCGCATCCTGGCCGCTCGCTGCTTCACCCGCGAAGGCTGGATGCTGGACGGCTGCAACCTCGATCAATGGCGCAGCCTGAAGCGCAAGGGCGTCATCAAGTCCCGCAACGGCGGCCCCTATGTCGTCAACCGTGAGGGCCTCGGCCGCCTGCGCAGCCGGGCCGACAACCGGACCTCAGGCCGAGGCTTCTGACGCCCTGAGGAACAGGACGCGCGCGGCGCCGTAGTCGCGCGCGTCCAACCGCTCATAGCCGGGCGTGTCGATCTCGGGCTCGTCCGAGCCGCGCTCGAACACCACGACAGCGCCCGGCGCCAGCCAGCCGCCCTCCAGCAACCGCGCCAGCGTCTGCTCGCCCAGACCTTTGGCATAGGGCGGGTCCAGAAAGGCCAGTGTGAAGGCTTCCCCCGCCGAGCCGGGACGCGGCCCTAGATCGGTCGCGCTGCGCCGATGCACCCGGCACCGGCCGAACAGGCCATAGGCGTCCATGTTCTCGCGGATCGCGCCGCGCGCGCCGTCGTCCGTGTCCACGAACAAGCAGAAGGCCGCCCCGCGCGACAGGGCTTCGAACCCCAGCGCGCCAGAGCCGGCGTACAGGTCGATCACCCGCGCCTCATGCAGACCATCAGCCCAGGGGGCGTGCTCCAGCACGTTGAAGATCGCCTGACGCGCCCGATCCGAGGTCGGGCGCGTGTTCTGTCCCTCGGGCGTGACGATGGCGCGTCCCTTCAGACTGCCCGCTACGATGCGCATGGATCAACCGCGCCCGCGCGGGCCGCCGCGACCGCCGCCGCCCGAAGGCTTGCCTCCGAAGGGTTTGCCGCCGCGCGGACCGCCAGGCCGGTCGCCCGAGCGCTCGCCAAAGCGATCATTGGAACGCGCATCGGAACGCCCGCCGGCGCCGCTCGGGCGGCCGAAAGGCTTATTGCCAGGCTTCCCGCCCGGACGGCCGCCCTTGGCCGGGCCGCGACGGTCGTCGATGAACTGGTCCGCACGCGGTTCGCGCGGCTTGAACGGGCGGCGCGGACGGTCATCGTTCCCAGCACCTTCGCCCTCGCCCGGACGAGCGCGCGGTTTGAAGGTCTTGGAATGCTCGAATTTCGGCTTGGCCTTGGCCCAGCCTTCCTTGCGGGCGGGCTTGCCGAACTCGGCGCCTGCTTCCGCAGCCGTTTCGGCGGCGCGGACACGGCTGGGCTTGCGCGACGGGTCCGACATGGCCGAGCCGGACTTGCCGCGCACGATCGGCGTGCCGGTGCGGCGGCCGGGAACCGGCGCGGGCGTCTCGACCGTATTGCCGGTCGGCAGGTTCTCGGGGCGGATATGATCGGCCAGCATCTCGCGGATCACGCGCGGGCCGACTTCCTCGACCGCGCCGACCGGCAGAGTGCCGAGCTGGAACGGACCGTAGGCCAGGCGGATCAGGCGGTTGACCGTCAGGCCGACGCTCTCCAGCACCTTGCGAACCTCGCGGTTCTTGCCCTCGGTGATCTGGACGCTGAGCCACAGGTTCGCCGAGGACTTCTCGCCCTCGGCCTTTTCCTTGGCCTTGTCGATGGTGGCCTCGACCGGGCCATAGCGCACGCCGTCGACGACGACGCCGTCCTTCAGCTTGTCCAACTGCGCCTGGGTGATGCGGCCGCGCGCCCGGGCGCGATACTGGCGCACCAGCGCCGTGTCCGGCAGCTCCAGCGCCCGGCTCAGTTCGCCGTCGTTGGTCAGCAGCAGCAGGCCTTCGGTCGCGAGATCGAGACGACCGACCGAGATCACGCGCGGCAAGCCGCTGGGCAGGGCGTCGAACACGGTCGGGCGGCCCGCCGGGTCGTTGTGGCTGGTGATCAGGCCCGCAGGCTTGTGATAGCGCCAGACGCGCGTCGCCTGTGCGGCCCCGATCGGCTTGCCGTCGACGGTGATCTTGTCGTCGCGTTTCACCAGCACGGCGGGCGTGTCCAGGATGCGGCCGTTCACCGCCACCTTGCCCAGACCGATCAGCCGCTCGACCTCGCGACGCGAGGCGATGCCCGCGCGGGCCATGGCCTTGGCGATTCGTTCGGTGCGTTCCGGCGCCTTGGCTTCAGGCCTAGGCTTGCCGCCTGATCGACCCTCGGCCCGGTCGCGGGGCTTCCCGCCCGGCTTGCCGTCCTTGTCAAAGGGCTTTCGCGGGCCCTTGTCGGCGAAATTGCGGGGACCGCGCGCGCCGTCGTCTTGACGGGAGCGGGGCTTCTTGTCGTTGTCTTTGGGATGGCGATCCATGATGAGCGGTTCATGAGCATGGCGCTCGATCTGGCGCAAGCGGCGGCTGAAGCCGGCGAGGTGCCGGTCGGCGCGGTAATTGTCGATGAAACGACCGGCGAAGTCCTTGGGCGTGGGCAAAACGGCCCCATTACGGCCCATGATCCGACCGCACATGCGGAGATCATCGCCCTGCGCGATGCAGCGGCGAAGTTGCAGAATTATCGCCTTACGGACCTGACCCTCTATGTCACGCTCGAGCCATGCGCCATGTGCGCGGGCGCCATCAGCCACGCTCGCATCGGCCGCGTGGTCTGGGGCGCGGATGATCCCAAGGGCGGCGCCGTCATCAGCGGCGGGCGTTTCTTCGACCAGCCGACCTGCCACTGGCGACCACAGGTCGAGGGCGGCGTCCTGGCCGATCCGGCGGCCGACATGCTGCGCGGCTTCTTCCGCTCACGCAGGAAATCCCGCACAGGAACGACGGGCGACGCAGGGCGTTGAGCCTTCAAGCTTGACCTTGAGAGGGGCCCCCCTTGCCGACCCGTATCCTCTGGCCCGCCATCGCCGCCCTGGTTCTATTGTCCGGCTGCGGCCCTGAACCGCGCAAGGCCCCCACAGATGGCGAAGAGGTGCGCGAGCGCGCTGTCGAGGCCCAAACCGCGCGCCGACGCACCGGCGCCGAACTTCAGGACCGAGCCCTGAACCGCGTCGTCCACGCCGTCTACCTGTGCAACAATTCCGAACGTCTGTCGGTCGACTTCGACAATCCGCGCCAGATGGCGACTGTGCGCAACTCCAGCGGCGAGGCGGTCGACCTGTACCAGGAGCGCGCCGCCGACGGCATATGGTATCGCGCCTCGGGCTATGAACTGCGCGGCAAGGGCGTCATGGCCACCTGGACCGCCGCCGACCGCGAACCGACCGAATGCCGGGCGGTGGACTAGGCGGGGCTCCCCAACCGTTCGTCGAGTCGCTGCCGCACCTCGGGCCAGTCTTCGTCCAGTATGGCGAACTGAGCCGTATCCCGCGCCCGGCCCGTCCAGGTGACCTTATGCTTGCGCAGCACGCCTTCAAAGGTCGCGCCCAGCTTGCGGATAGCGGCCTGGCTGGCCGCGTTCAGGGCGTCGGTGATGATCTCCACCCGGATCGCCCCGTTCGAGAAGGCGTAGTCCAGCAACAGTCGCTTGCACGCCGGATTGATCGACCCGCCCCGCGCCTCGGGCCGATAGAAGGTCGAACCGACCTCGCAGCGCCGATGCTCGGGCCTGATCTCATAGAGGCTGGTCGTGCCGACGACCGCCCCGTCGCTGCACCGTCTGACCGCGTAAGCGATGCGCGAACCCGCCGTCATCGCCCTCAGCGCCGCGTCCCACCAGTCGTCGAAATGCGCGCCATAGGCGGCGGCGACCATGCCGTTCCAGGCGTCCGCGTCACAGTCCAGCGCCGCCCTCACCTCTTCCTTCAACGCCTCGCTGAACGGCTCCAGTCGCACGAAGGCGTCTTCCAGGGCGATCGGCGACAGCTTCACGCCGCGCCTTCTTCGATCAGGAAGGCGCGCACCGTCTCGGCGTCGACGTTCTTGTCTGTGAAGGCGTCGCCCACCGCCCGCGCCAGGATCAGGGTCAGGCGCCCGCCCTCGGCCTTCTTGTCCCCCGCCATGCGGGCGATCAGGGCGTCAGCGGCGAAACCGTGCTCCACGTCCGACAATCGCGTCGGCAGGCCCGCCGCGCGAATGCCCGCTTCGGCCCGCTCGGCCTCGGCCGCCGGGCACAGCCCCTGCCGCGCCGAATAGCGGAAGGCCATGGCGCAGCCCAGCGCCACCGCCTCGCCGTGGGTCAGTGTCTCGTCGAACGCCAGTTCAGCCTCCAGCGCGTGGCCGAAGGTGTGGCCGAGGTTCAGCAGGGCGCGACGGCCCGCCTCCTTCTCATCCTCGCCGACGATCTGGGCCTTGATCTCGACCGAGCGGATCACGGCCCGTTCCAGCGCATCCGGGTCGCCCTGAGCTCCCGAAGCACCCTCGCCGCCTAGCCAGTCGAAGAAGGCCGCGTCGCAGATCAGCCCGTGTTTCAGCACCTCGGCCCAGCCCGAACGCACCTGCCGCACCGGCAGGGTGGCCAGGGCCTCGATGTCCGCCAGCACCCGGCGCGGTTGGTGGAAGGCGCCGATCAGGTTCTTGCCGCGCGGGGTGTCGATCGCCGTCTTGCCGCCGACCGAGGAATCCACCTGAGCCAGCAGGGTGGTCGGAATCTGCACGAAGTCGACGCCGCGCATGAACAGGGCCGCCGCCAGACCCGCCAGGTCACCCACCACGCCGCCGCCCAGGGCGACGACCATGCTCTTGCGGTCCAGACCCCCGGCCAGCAGCCGGTCCAGCACGGCCTCAAGCTGTTCGAACGACTTGGACGCCTCTCCCGCCGGAACGGTGACGATCCCCGTCGCCAGGCCAGCCGCCGCCAGAGAGGCGCGCACCGTCTCGCCGTGAATCGCCGCCACCGTCTCGTCGCTGACGATAAAGGCGCGCGTCGGCTTCAGCGCCGCGACCTCCGCCCCCGCCGTCTTCAGCAGGCCGCGCCCGACGACCACCTCATAGGGGGCGAAGGCGCCGCCCGCGACCGGGATCGTCGTGGTCATGACTGGGTCTCCTGCCGTCCGAACCGGCGCAACTGTTTCAGGATGGCCTCGACAGCCTGAGCGTGCGATCCGCCGCCCACATCGACGGTCAGATCGGCCTCGCCGTAGATGGGATAGCGCGCCTTGGCCAAGTCGTTTAGGGCCGTCAGAGGATCACGATTGCGCAGCAGCGGCCGGGTATCGCGCCGCCCCACCCGCTCGGCGATCACTTTCAGATCGGCTCGCATCCAGACGCTGACGGCGTGCTGCTTCATCAGGGCGCGGGTGTCGGCGTTGAGCACAGCCCCGCCCCCGGTCGCCAGCACGATCGGCGGCCCTTCCAGCAGGCGTTTCATGACCCGCGCCTCGCCCGCACGGAATTCCGCCTCGCCGCGCGTGGCGAAGATTTCGCTGACGGTCATGCCCGCCGCTTCCTCGATCACCTGATCGCCGTCGGCGAACGGCAAGCCCAGCCGCGCGGCCAGACGGCGCCCCACAGTCGATTTCCCGACGCCCATCAGCCCCACCAGAGCTATGGTGCGGACCGAAGACAGCGGGAAGGAATCAGGCGAGGCGTCGGAAGGCATGGTCCGTATACCCTCTACACCAGACGCCGCCCTGCTCCACATCCCACAAGCAACGATTGGCCAGAAGAGACGACCTGACGCCGCATGACCCCGCAGATCGAAGCCTTCCTGGAGATGATGGCGGTAGAGCGCGACGCCTCGCCCCATACGCTGGCCGCCTATGGTCGCGATCTGGCGGACGCAGAGACCTGGCTGGGCGACGCCGGCGGCCTAATGAGCGCGCCGCAGGAAGCTCTTGAGGCCTGGTTCGCCGGTCTGTCGCGACGCGGACTGTCCGCCGCCACGGCCGCGCGACGCCGCGCGTCCGTACGCCAGTTCTATCGTTTCGCCCTGGGCGAGGGTTGGCGCGCCGACGATCCCTCCCGCCGCCTGGATGCGCCAAAACAGGGCCGCAGCCTGCCCAAGACCCTCAACCGCGACGAGATCGAGGCCCTGCTGACCGCCGCCGGCGCGGCCGACAGCACAGCGGGGCTGCGCCTGATCGCCCTGGTCGAGATGGCCTACGCCTCGGGCCTGCGGGTGTCGGAACTGCTGGCGCTCAGGGTCGAGGCCGTGCGCCGAGATCCCGCCTATCTGATCGTGCGCGGCAAGGGCGGCAAGGAGCGGCTGGCCCCGCTTAACTCCGCCGCGCGCGAGGCGATCAAGGCATGGCTCGACGCCCGCGACGCCGCGCGAAAGCCGAATGCGCCGGACAGCGTCTGGCTGTTTCCTTCGCACGGAAAGAGCGGCCATCTGACGCCGCGGCGGTTCGCCCAGCTTCTGGATCAGGCGGCGATCACAGCAGGAATCGACCCGGCCCGCGTCAGCCCCCACGTCCTGCGTCACGCTTTCGCCACCCATCTGCTGGAAGGCGGCGCCGACCTGCGCGTGGTGCAGACCCTTTTGGTTTTTGATGATACGTCGACCACCGAGATCTACACCCACGTCGCCACGGATCGCTTGGCCCAGGTGGTCCGCGCCAACCACCCCTTGGCGAAGGACGACTGAACCCGCGCTTGCTCCGGAACGTTCCCCGCTCTAGGTTCCGCCGCTTTCCGTAGCGCCATCGGCGCTTCCTCCTCTACGGACGCCTTATGGCCACGCACTATCTCGAATTCGAAAAGCCGATCGCCGAGCTGGACGCCAAGATCGCCGAGCTGTCGCTGCTGGCGCCGACCAGCGGATCGTTCGAGACCGAGATCGCCGCCCTGCGCAAGAAGGCCGACGCCATGCGCACCAAGGCCTACGCCAACCTGGACCCGTGGATGCGCACCCAGGTCGCGCGCCACCCGCAGCGTCCGCACTTCGTGGACTACGTCGACGGCCTGTTCACCGACTTCGTGGAGCTGCACGGTGATCGTCAGTTCGGCGACGACCAGGCCATCCTGGGCGGCCTGGCCCGCTTCCGGGGCCAGCCGGTCGTGATCATGGGCCATGAAAAGGGCCACGACACCCAGACCCGCATCACCCACAACTTCGGCATGGCCCGCCCCGAGGGCTATCGCAAGGCCGTCCGCCTGATGGACATGGCCGAGCAGTTCGGCCTGCCGGTCCTGACCTTCGTCGACACCGCCGGCGCCTATCCGGGCCTGGGCGCCGAAGAGCGCGGCCAGGCCGAGGCCATCGCCCGCTCGACCGAGCGCGGCCTGACCCTGGGCGTGCCCTCCATCGCCACGGTGACGGGTGAAGGCGGTTCGGGCGGCGCCATCGCCATCGCGGCGGCCAGCCGCGTGCTGATGCTGGAGCACTCCATCTATTCGGTCATCTCGCCGGAAGGCGCGGCGGGCATCCTGTGGCGCGACGGCACGCGGGCCAAGGACGCCGCCAACGCCATGAAGATCACCGCACCCGACCTGATCGAGCTGAAGATCGTCGATCGCGTGATCCCCGAGCCCCTGGGCGGCGCCCACGCCGATCGTGAAAAGGCCATCCAGAACGTCGGTCAGGTTCTGGAAGAAGAGCTGAAGGCCATGTCCGGCCTGTCGGCTGAACAGCTGAAGAAGCAGCGCGCCGACCGCTTCTACGCCATCGGCCGCCTGGGTTGATCGAAGGCTGATCGCGATTGCGCGGCGACGCAGCGCCGCCGAAACTGACGCCATGCGATTCGGTCTGTTTCCTTCCTCACCCCTCGGCAGGCCTCCATGCGCGGCATGAACGGGGTCGGCGAATCCCTGCGCGAAAGCGCGGTGTTCAACTTCGACGGCGCGGTGACCATGGTCATCGACGATTCGCCGTTTTCGCTGGAGCTGACCGCCCAGGCCCTGCTCGGTTTCGGCATGAAGGTCCGTCACGCCTGCGAAAGCGCGGCCGGGGCCATCGCCATACTGCAGAACCATCCGGTCGACCTCATCCTGGTCGACTGCGAGATGCCGGGCATGAGCGGGTATGAGTTCGTGCGCTGGCTGCGCCGCTCGGGGCTGGATCCGAACGCCTACAGCCCGGTCATCATGACCGCCGCTCACGTGCGCCGCTCCAAGGTGTCGGACGCCCGCGACTGCGGCGCCAACTTCCTGATCACCAAGCCGTTCAGCGCGGGCGTTCTGCTGGAACGCATCGTCTGGGTGTCGAGAGACAATCGTCCCTTCCTGGAGGTGGGCGACTATTTCGGCCCCGACCGCCGCTTCCGAAACGAGCCCTGGCCAGGCCCGGAACGTCGCGCCGAGGAACGTCGAAGAACCGCCTTTGAAAAAGAACGCCGCGCGGCGGTAGAGCTATGACGGTCATCACCCACAATCGGCGCCGCAGCCGCCTGTCGACCCTGGTCGATCAGCCTGGCGGCGTCAGCGTCGGCGTCGCCTTGACCGAGGCCCGCGCCAATCTGGCGCGGTATGAGAGCCGCAGCCGCGAGATCATCGAGCAGCAGGTCACGGCCCTGGCCGCCCTGCCCGTTCCGACCGGCGTCGACGAAGGCGCGCTGGACCAGGCCTACGCCCACGCCAGCGCCGTGATCGACGCAGCCGGGCCGTTCGAGCTCAACGACCTGTGCGCGGCGGCGGCCAATCTGTGCGATCTGATCGACGCCGCGCCCGAAGACCGCCCATTCGACTGGCGCGTCGTCACCGTCCACGCCCAGGCGCTGCGCCTGCTGCTGACCCTGCCGCCCGAAGCCGTCGACGCCCGCGCCAAGGTGCTGGACAGCCTCAAGGACATGCTGAAGGCCAAGGTTCCGGGCTCCGGAGAGCCTGAGGCCTAGCTCGCCTGGGTCTTCGCCCCGCGCGTCTGCTTGCGCCACAGAGCCGCATATTCCCCGCCCTGACGCGCCACCAGCTCATGATGGGCGCCGCGCTCGACGATCCGGCCCGCCTTCAGCACCAGGATCTGATCGGCGTCGGCCACGGTGGACAGGCGGTGCGCCACCACCAGGGTGGTGCGGCCCGTGCGGGCGCGGCGCAACGTCTTCTGGATGGCGGCCTCGGTGCGGCTGTCGAGCGCGCTGGTCGCCTCGTCCAGGATCAGGATGCAGGGGTCGGCCAGCAGGGCGCGAGCGATTCCGACGCGCTGCCGCTCGCCGCCCGACAGCTTCAGCCCCCGCTCGCCGACGCGCGTGTCCATGCCCTCGGGCAGGTTGCGGATGAATTCCGCCAGTTCCGCTGCTTCGGCGGCCGCCCAGATCGCCGCCTCGTCCGCATCAGGGCGGGCGAAGGCGATGTTGGCGGCGATGGTGTCGTTGAAAAGGGCCACGTCCTGCGGCACCAGGGCCACGGCGGCCCGTAGCGACGCCTGTGTCAGACTGCGCGCGTCCCGCCCATCGATCATCACGCGCCCGTCCTGCGGATCCAGCAACCGCAAGGCCAGCTTGACGATCGTCGACTTGCCCGCCCCGGACGGTCCCACCAGGGCCGTGGTGGTGCCCGCCGGCGTGACGAAGCTGACGTCGTCCAGCCCCGCCGCCCGTGCGTCATGCCGGAAACCGACATGGTCGAAAACGATCTCCGCCCCGCAGCCGCCTTCAGGTCGCGGCAGATCGATGGCGTCGGGCGCATCCGCCACCTGCGGCGCTTGACGCGTGACCTTAAGCATCTCCTCCATGTCGATGAAGGACTGTCGGATTTCCCGATAGGCGAAGCCCAGGATGTTCAGCGGCGCATAGAGGGAGATCATGATCAGCACCGCCGCCGTCACATCACCCGGCCCCATGCGCCCGGCCGCCGCTTCGAACCCGGCCATGACCGCCATGACGCCCAGGCCCAGGTTCATGATCAGGCCCTGGATCAGGTTCAAGGCGGCCAGGGAGGTGTTGGCCTTCAACGACGCCTGAACATAGGTCGCCAGCGACTGGTCATAGGCCTCGGCCGCACGGCCCTCGGCCCCGAACGATTTGACGGTTTCGTAGTTCAGCAGGGCGTCGACCGACAGGCCGGCCGCCTCGCTGTCGGCGGCGTTCATGGCGCGCCGGTGCTCCAGCCGCCAGTTGGCCATGGCGAAGGTCGTGGCCGCATAGACCAGCACCACGGCCACGGCGACCCCGCCGAAACGCCAGTCGTACTTGCCGCCCAGAACCGCCGCCGCCAGCACCAGTTCCAGCACCGTCGGCCCCAGGTTGAACATCAGGATGCGCAGCAGGAAGTCCACCGCCCGCGAACCCCGGTCCATCACCCGAGACAAGGCGCCGGACCGCTTGGTCTGGTGGAAGTCCAGCGACAGGCTGAGCGCGTGGGCGAAGGTCTCGGCCGCCGTCTTGCGCTGGGCGGCCGCCCGCACGGGAGCGAACACCACATCCGACAGTTGCGGCGTCGCCGCCGACAGGAAGCGGACCAGCGCCCAACCCACGGCGAAGGCGGCGAATCCCAGGCCTACGGACGCCGCCGGTCCCTGGTCCGCCGCCAGATGGTTGACCGCCGCCCCCAGAACCAGCGGAGCCAATACCCCCAGTCCCTTGCTCGCCAGAGTCAGCAGGATCGCCCCGGCCACCCGCCACGGTAGTTGCGGCGCGCCCGAACGCGTCACGACGCCGATCAGGTTTTTCAGCGCCTCGAACGTAGGCGGCGCCTCTTGCTGAGAGGCGTCGACGCCGACGTTCATCGCCTTGGCCGCGACATCGCCGCGTCTTCCCGAGCGCTCACCACGCATCGCCACGCCTCGCCGCCATCACGCCTCCGAGGCGAAACGCGCTCGCCACGTCAGTTCAGGCTCGCCACAGCGTCGATCAGGGCGTCAACCGACGCCTCGTCCGTCGCCCAGGAACAGACGAACCGCACCGAACCGTCATCGAACTGATAGCAGGCCCAGCCCGCCGCATTCAGCTGCTCATGGGCTTCATCGTGCATGCGCACGAACACGGTGTTGGACTCCACCGGATGAGCCAGCACGAAGGGCGTCTTCGCCTCGATGCCGTCCGCCAGGCGCTGAGCCATCAGATTCGCGTGAGCGGCGCCCGCCAGCCAGTCGCCCGACTCCAGCAGCCCCAGCAGGGGCGCGGCCAGCAACCGCCCCTTGGACGCCGTCTGGCCGGCCTGCTTCAGCCGGTTGTCGATCCGCCGCGTCATCGCCTTGTCGAAGATCACCAGGGCTTCCACGCAATGCGCCCCTGCCTTGGCCCCGCCGAACGACAGCACATCGACGCCCAGGCGCGGAATGTCCTTGGGGTCGAAGCCCGCGGCCACGGCGTTGGCCAGCCGCGCTCCGTCCATGTGCACGCCCAAGCCCGCCCGTTTGGACGGCTCGATCAGGTGGCGCAACTCTTCCTCGGAATAGACTGCGCCGTATTCCGTCGCCTGGGTCAGGCTGAGCGCGGCCGCCGGCTGACGATGGCCCACGACCGGCTCTTCCAGAGCAGCGTACAGGGCGGCTACGTCGATCTTGCCCGAATAGCCCGGCAGACCGATCAGGCCGACGCCCTGGCCGAAGAAGCCGGGCGCGCCCGTCTCGTCCGTGCAGACGTGGGCCGCGTGATGCGCCAGAACCGCCTCGTAGGGACGCGCCAGCATCGACAGGCCGATGGCGTTCGCCGCCGTACCGCTGAAGACGAAGCGCACCTCGGCGTCCGCATCCAGGGTCTGACGGATCAGATCGGCGGCGCGCGCCGATGTATCATCAGCCCCGTAGGCCCGCGCGAACCCCGCGTTGGCGGCGACCAGGGCCTGAAGCGCCGAGGGCGCCATGCCCGCCGTGTTGTCGGAACCGAAATCAAAACGCACGGCTCATTCTCCCCCTTGGGCCGACGTTCCGTCGGGCGCCACATCACTCTGAACAGGGGCCATGACGACCCGCGCGAACTTGGCGTCCCTTGCCGGCACCTCGACCTGGTGCGGGAAAGGAATCTCGATGCCGGCCTCGTCCAGGGCTTCCTTGCCCGCCTGCATCAGATCCGCCTGTGTCTGCCACCAGTCGTCGTTGTTCACCCAGGCATGCAGGGTGATCTGGACCGCGCTGTCCAACAGCCCTGTCACGCCCGTCCACGGCGCAGGCTCCTGCAACACCCTGTCGTTGACCCGCGCGACCGAAGCCAGGACCGCGCAGGCGTCCTTCAGATTGTCGCCGTAGCCGACGGTGAACTTGATCTCGATGCGGCGCGTGCGTTGTCCCGTCATATTGACGATCACGTCGCTCAGCACCTTGGAGTTCGGAATGACGATCTTGTGGTTGTTGGCGTTCGTCAGCTGGGTGGTGAACAGGTCCAGCTTCTGCACCGTACCGGAGGCGCCGCCTACGTCGATGGCCTCGCCGACGCGATAGGGCCGTAGAATCAGAAGCATCACGCCCGCCGCCACATTCGACAACGTCCCCTGCAGCGCCAGACCGACGGCCAGGGAGGCGGCGCCCAGCACGGCGATGATGGAAGTCGTCTGCACGCCCAGCCGCTGCAACACGGCGATCATGCCGATGATGATGACCACGACCCGGACGATCTGCACCATGAAGGCCAGCACGGTGGGGTCGCGCCGCACCACCCGCGTCCGCCCCAGAATCTTGCGCGCCGCGCCCGAGGCCCATCGCGCGGCGATGAGAGTCAGGACGAAAATGATGGCCGCCACCGTCAGGTTGATGGCGAAATCGCCCAGCATATCCATGGCCTTGGCCAGGATGGCGGCGTCGATGCTCAACCTCTGCTCGCCGGCGGCCACAGCCTGAGCCAGAGGCTCGGCGAACGCGGCAGGACTATGCTGAAACTTCATGAGCATGAACCGGGTCTAACGCACGTACAGCCGATTGGAAGCCCCGCCGCTCAAGCTTTTTCGCCGGCGCTGACTCGCCCGCCGCCTCGCTCGATCGCATCCAGCAGGTCGAGCACGGAATCGAGGCTGTCGGCCTCACGCGCGGGCTTGTCCCAGCGGATGCGGCTGACGCGCGGAAAACGCATGGCCACGCCCGACTTGTGACGCGTCGAACGCTGCAGTCCCTCGAAAGCGATCTCCAGCACCAGACCGAAATCGCGCTCGGCGCGGACCGCGCGGACCGGCCCGAACCGGTCCGTCGTATGATCACGCACGAACTTGTCCAACTGCTTCAACTCCTCATCGGTGAAGCCGAAGTAGGCCTTGCCGACCGGCGTCAGCGCGCCCTCATCGGTCCAGACGCCGAAGGTGTAGTCGGAATAGAATCCCGAGCGTTTTCCGTGCCCGCGCTGGGCGTACATCAGCACGGCGTCGATGACGTGCGGGTCGCGCTTCCACTTGAACCAGGGCCCCTTGGGACGCCCTGCAACATACAGGCTGTCGCGGCGCTTGAGCATCAGCCCCTCAGCGGCGGCCCCGACCGACGGATCTGCGCGCAGAGCGGCGAGATCGTCCCAGGTCTCATGCGCCAACAACGGCGACAGCCCCAGGCGCTGCCCGCCATGCTCCCCCGCCAGGCGTTCCAGTCGCACCCTCCGCTCGATCAGGGGCAGGCCTCGCAGGTCTTCTTCTCCATCGGACAGAAGATCATAGGCCAGAATCGACGCGGGATAGTCCTGCATCAGCCTCGCGCTCGTTGTCTTGCGATTCAGCCGCTGCTGCAGATCCCCGAACGGGGCCACCACCCCGTCGCGTATGACCAGAAGCTCGCCATCAACGGCCCCCTCGAAGGCCAGATCCGCCGTTACATCCGGAAAGGCAGACGATATCTCATCGCCCGTGCGGGAATAGAGGCGTGTCTGTCCGCCTTCGCGTACGGCCTGCACCCGGATGCCGTCCCACTTCCATTCGGCGAGGAAGTCCGTCGGGTCCAGCCACGGCAAATCCAGCCCTTCGTCGAGGGCCGTGGCCAGCATGACGGGACGAAACCGGCCGGGCGCGTTCGCGCTGGGCTGCTCCGCCCGCCCTTCGACCCAGGCGAACAGATCCTGATAGGGGGGCTGCAGCGCGTGCCATATCTCCTCGACATCGCTGACGGTGATCTGCGGCAGGCGCTCGACCGCCTCGTGCCCTTGCGGGCTCGGCGGGTCCGTCAGGGCGGCCGGCCGCATCATCGCCACGGCGGTGCGGGCCAGACGCGCGGACAGGCCGACCCGGAGCCCTCCCGTCACCAGCTTCAGCAACGCCCACCGCCCCTTGGGCTCCAGCGCATCCAGCCAGCCCTCGATCAGGACGGGCGCGTCGGCGCGGTTGGCGCGAAGCAGGGCATCGACCACCTCGCCCAGATCTGGCTCCCGATTGGCGCGATGCGAGGGGTCACGCGGCCAGATCAGCGCGGTCGTCTCGGCCAGATCGCCCACATAGTCATAGGACCAGCCGAACAGGATGGGATCGACCCGGGCCTCGACGGCCTTGCGGATCATGGCCGGCTTGGCCGCCGTGAAGCTCAACTCGCCGGTCAGGGCCGCCAGGGCCCAGCCGCGATCTGGGTCGGGCGTCGCCTTCAGATAGTCGCGCAGCAACACCAGCTTGGCGTTGCGCGAGGTCGTCAGCGACAGGCGATCCAGCAATTCGGCGAAGGGACGCAATCGGGCTCCAACTCTCAAGACTCCCCTGCACAACGACGAAGAGAGCGCCCGGCTCCCTCGACGGTCGTCGCACCCGGCCCTTGCGCCGCATGATCAGGCGGCCTCCGCTTCCTGATCCATCAAGCGGCGAAGCGCCGTCCGTCCGCCCTTGGCGTGCGCCATGAGGGCCGACAGGCTGCGGAAATCGATCGGCTTGTTCAGATAGGCGTCAGCGCCCGCCGCCAGCCCGGCTTCATGGTCCTCGTTCCGCGCCGACGCCGACAGAACAACGATGGGCGTCTCAGCGTTGGCTCCTCCCCCTTCACGGATCAGGCGCGTCGCCGCCAAGCCGTCCATGACCGGCATGTTGACGTCCATGACGATCAGATCGAACCGCTGGTCCCGAGCGGCGTCGACGGCTTCCTGACCGTTCTCGGCGATGCTGCTGCGCCGCCCGGTGGAAGCCATCCAGGCCTCAAGGATCATGCGGTTGACGGGGTGATCCTCCACCACAAGCACCTCCATGCCGTCGCTCATGACGACGTCGCCCTCGGCTGGCGTCGCGGCTTCGGCCGCGCGCCAGGCGACCACCTCGCCCTCGACGACGAAGGTCAAGGTGGAGCCTTCGCCCGGGATGGAGGTCACCGAAATGTCGCCCCCCATGATGTTGGCCAGGCGGCGCGAGATCGTCAGCCCCAGCCCGGTGCCGCCGAACCGCCGTGTCGAGGACGCGTCCAACTGGGTGAAGGGCTGGAACAACTGTTCCATGTCCGCTTGGGAGATGCCGGCGCCGCTGTCGATGACGGCGAATTCAAAAGTCACGCGGCGTTCTGAAACGCGTCGCCCTCGGGTGACGAAACGAACGGCCCCCTGATCCGTAAACTTGACCGCGTTGGACAGGAGGTTCTGCACCACCTGGCAGACCCTCAAGGGATCGCCGCGCACCACAGCCGGAATGTCGCCTTCGAACGCGGTCACGAAGTCCAGACCCTTGGCCTCGGCCTGGGCCTCGAACGGGCCGATGATGCGACGGTGCAGATCCTCCAGATTGATGTCCACCGTCTCGAAATTCATGCGTCCCGCCTCGATCTTGGTCATGTCGAGGATGTCGTTCAGCAGGCTCAGCAGGTTGTCCCCCGAGTTGCGGATAATCGCCAGATACTCGCGCTGCGCCCCTTCCAGCCGCGTCGCGCTCAGCAGTTGCGCCGCGCCCAGCACCCCGTTCATCGGCGTGCGAAGTTCATGGGAGATGACGCCCAGGAAGTTGGACTTGGCCTCATTGGCCGCGTCGGCCTTGTCGCGCGCGGCCTCCAGCTCCTCGATGAGATGCGCCTGATGCTCCTGGAAGGCGCGTATCCGCTCCTCACGCAGCATGGTCATCGTCACAAGGACGAAGAGGCTAGCGGCCGTGAACGGCGCCAAGGCGACAAAGGGCCAGAAGACGGGGTCGCCGATCAGGCTGGCGCCGATGATCGCCGCCGCCGCGCCATAGGGAGAGGAGATGAGAATGGCCTGCCGGGGCGAGTTCCTCAGCTGGGCGAACACGAGGACATAGCCCGATATCAGGAGGGCGATGGCCAGTTCGCGCCCGAACAGCGACGGCGAGAACCACGCCAGCAGGGGCGCCACGGCCCAGACCGCCGTGGTGGCGGTCGCCACCGCCGGGAACACCAGCCCCCAGCCGGCGCCCGCGCTCTGGCTGACGCGTTTCTCGACCTCGCCGCGCAAGGCGCCTGCGGCCAGGGTCGCGACGAACCAGAGCAGGCCGTGCGCCAGACCGACCGTCGCAATCAACCCCAACGCCCAGCTGACGATAATGAGATAGCGCAGATAGTGGGTTTGCAGGATAGCGGTCAGGGCCTGGGCCGCTTCGCCCGGCGCCTGCGCCCCATCCATCCCCTTCGCAAACCCGTCAGATCCAACCATCGCGACGCCCCCGCTCGCTCCAAAATGCTTCGGGTGCGGACGCTAGAATGAAAGGTTCTAAGACGATATGAATGCGGATAACTACGTAATCCGAATTATCAACGGCGGCGACCGGCGTCAGGCCTGAGCTTCCTGCGGCGTCTGCGCCCGGATCGAAAGGGCGTGCACCGGACCGGCCAGCTCCTCCTTCAGCACGGCGTTGACGGCGCGCTGTCGGGCCACACGCGTCTGGCCGACGAAGGCGTCGGATACGATGGTCAGCTGAAAATGACTTTCCCCGCCGTCCTGAGCGTCAATGCCGCCTTCATGATGGTGGCCCGCGTGCTTCCAGCTGTCATCCTCCAGTTCCAGACGCACCGGCGCGAAGGCCGCCGTCAGTTTTCCGCGCATAACCTTCGCGATCGGGCCTTCAGACATAGGGACTCCTTGAAGCTGACCAATTCGGCCCTACACTTCGGGCGATGTCTGCGTCTTTTCAATACAAGCCTCGCTTCACCGACATTCGGGTCAAGCCGCCGCGTTCCGACGACGAACAGGAAGCGGCGGAGGATGTCCTGCGCCTCAAGCCTGGCGAGAAGGCCTGCGAATGGGCGGAGTGCACCCGGCCGGCCACGGCCCGCGCGCCCAAGTCCCGCGAGCAGCTGAACGAATTCTATGACTTCTGTCAGGCGCATGCGGCCCAGTACAACAAGAGCTGGAATTTCTACGCCGGCATGAACGAAGGCCAGATTCGCGCCGCCCAGGAAAACGAGGCCATGACCGGCGGCCGCCCCACCTGGCAGATGAAGGCCGGACCGCAGACGCGCGAGGCAGCCGCCTTCGCCGCCAAATTCGGCACGGCCAATAATTCCGGAGCCGGTTCATGGCGCGACAGCTTCGGCCTGTTCGGTCGGCGGGTTCACGCCGAAGGCCCGGTGCAGGACGATCCCAGTCATCGACTGGGCAAGCTGGAGCGCGCCGCCCTGGCCGACCTGGGTCTCGAGCCCGGCGCCGACAAAGCCGCGATCAAGGCGCGCTATCATGAGATGCTCAAGCGCTTCCACCCGGACACCAACGGCGGCGATCGCGGCGCGGAAGCCAAGCTTCAGAGCGTCATCAAGGCTTGGAAAACCTTGAAGAAGGCCGGTCACGCCTGAGCGTTCTCAACAGCCCGCCCTCGCCCGGCAAGGCGTCGACGCGGGTCATGGATTGATCGACGGCCGAGGAATCCCAGATTTCGGCAAAGACCTCGGCCCCGGTCTCGTCCAGCATCATGCGCTGCGTTTCCTGGACCGCCTCCGTGAAGCTGTCGGCTTCCAGGGGAAACATCTGAGGCGTCCTTCCGGGCGCGTCATAGACATAGCAAAAATATTGCGTGCGCGTTTCCATGTCCCTCTCCCCCGACGGGAGCCATGCCCAATTGTTAACACCCTCTCGCCGAATTCCCGAATCACAGAACCGTTGTTTCTGAAAGACGTTGCCTCTTCGTCATCCCCCTGTTCATCCCCAGGCTGGGGATAAGGAGTCCACAGATGGAAGTTCTGTATCGCGCGCACGCAACCGCCTCCGGCGGAGGCCGCGATGAAGGCCGATCGGCCACCGACGACGGCAAGATCGATGTTCGCCTGTCCGTTCCGACCGAAATGGGCGGCAAGGGCGGCGACGGGACCAACCCCGAGCAGCTCTTCGCCACGGGTTATGCGGCCTGCTACCTGGGCGCCCTGCGGCTGGTCTCGGGCAAGGCGGGCACGCCCGTCGGTCCTGACACCAAGGTTTCGGCGGGGATCGGATTCGGCAAGAACACCCGAGGCGAGGGCTTCAACCTCGATGTCGCCTTGCGGGTGTCGGACCATGGACTGGATCGCGCGGTGATCGACGACCTGATCCAGAAGGCGCACCAGGTCTGCCCCTATTCCAACGCCACGCGCGGCAACGTCGACGTAGACCTGTCGGCGGAATAGGCGACAGGCCCAGGGCGAATAATCCATCCGGCCCCTCGCGCGTGTTGAGCCGCGCGCGCGAGGGCGCTAGGTGGATGGCCATGACCTCTCCGCTCGACGCCTCCCCCGATCCGCTCGTCACCCTGGAACCGCACCGCAAGGTCACGCTCAGAGAGGCGTTCGGCGTCGATTCCGACATGCTCGTGCCCGCCTTCGAGACGCGCGACAGCCATGTGCCGGAGATCGACGAGTCCTATCGCTTCGATCCCCAGACCACGATCGCGATCTGCGCAGGCTTCGCCTATGACCGCCGCGTGATGGTCCAGGGCTACCACGGCACCGGCAAGTCGACCCACATCGAGCAGGTGGCCGCCCGCCTGAACTGGCCCCTGGTTCGCGTCAATCTGGACAGCCACGTCAGCCGCATCGACCTGATCGGCAAGGACGCCATCGTCCTGAAGGACGGCAAGCAGATCACCGAGTTCCGCGAAGGCATCCTGCCCTGGGCGCTGCAACGCCCGGTGGCCCTGGTGTTCGACGAATATGACGCAGGCCGCCCCGACGTCATGTTCGTGATCCAGCGCGTGCTGGAGGCGCAAGGGCGCCTGACCCTGCTGGACCAGAACCGCGTCCTTCGTCCGAACAAATGGTTCCGCCTGTTCGCCACCTCGAACACCGTCGGCCTGGGCGACACCACAGGCCTGTATCACGGCGCCCAGCAGATCAACCAGGCGCAGCTGGACCGCTGGAACATCGTCACCACGCTGAACTATCTCGACCACGACGTCGAAGCCGAGATCGTCGCCGCCAAGGTGCCCGAGTGGAACGACGCCGAGGGCAAGCGTCGCATCGCCGCCATGGTCCGCGTCGCCGACATGACCCGCAACGCCTTCATGAACGGCGACATCTCAACCGTCATGTCGCCGCGCACGGTCATCACCTGGGCCCAGAACGCCATCATCTTCGACGGCGACGTGGCCCTGAGCTTCCGTCTGACCTTCCTGAACAAGTGCGACGAACTGGAGCGGCCGACCATCGCCGAATTCTATCAGCGCGCCTTCGGCGAGGACCTGCCGGAATCCGCCACGCGGGTGAAGATCGGCTAGAGGGCTTCCCTCGCACAATTGAAAAGGCCGCCTTCCTGATCGAGGAAGGCGGCCTTTTTCTTAACGCAGCCCCGAGACGAACATCCTCGGTCGTGAACGCCGCACCATCCACAGATTGACCGTGGCCGCCGCCAGCACCAGCGCCGCCGCAGCCTGGTGCAGCACGCCCAAGGTCACCGGCACCGCGTGGATGAGCGTCAGAACGCCCAGCCCCGCCTGCAGCCACAGCGCGCTCGCCAGCACCAGGGCCGAAGCGCCCAGCCCTTCGCCCAGGCGCCCGCGCAGGGCCTGGACGGCATAGAAGGTGCCAGCAAACAACAGCACATAGGCGCCGATCCGGTGGTTCAGCTGCACCAGCCCCTGATCGTGAAGGAAGGTCAGCGCCCCCTGCCCCCAAGCGACCGGCGGAAACAGAGCGCCGTTCATCATCGGCCAGTCCGTGTAGATCATGCCGGCCTTGGCCCCGGCCACCAGGCCGCCGAGCAGGCACTGGAAGAAGACGCCGCCCAGTAACAGGCCCGCGCCCCAGCTCCATCCGCGCGGCGCGCGCGTGAAGTCCGAGCCGGACCAGGCCTCAAGCCCCGTCCAGATCAGGCCGGCGAAGATCAGGAAGGCCAGACCCAGGTGGGTCGCCAGCCGCTCCGGCGCCACGTCGACGCGCTCGGCGAGGCCGCTGGACACCATCCACCAGCCGATCAGCCCCTGCAGGCCGCCCAGGGCCAGCAGGATCGCACAGCGCGCGATCAGACGGCGCGGAAGGACGCGGAAGGCCAGGAACAGGACGAAAGGCACGGCGAAGACCACGCCGATCAGACGTCCCAGCAGCCGATGCGCCCACTCCCACCAGAAGATGTACTGGAACTCCGCCATGCTCATGCCGGCGTTGACTTCGACGTACTGGGGAATCGCCTTGTACTTGTCGAACGCCTCGACCCAGTCGGCGTGGTTCATCGGCGGCAGGGCGCCCATGATGGGCTTCCATTCCGTGATCGACAGGCCCGAGCCGGTCAGGCGCGTCGCGCCCCCGACCACCACCATGGCGAACACCAGGGTCGCGCAGAAAAACAGCCACAGCGCCACCGCGCGGCTGCGGTCCAGTTCACGAATACGCTTCATTCGACGCCTGCCGTTCGCCCCGATATGCTTGCCGCCTCTTTCGCGGGCGGCGGAACCGAGGGATATGCCCCTCCCGCGAGGCAAGATCGAGTCGGTTTCTACGCCAAAGCGTCGCACAACATTCTAGGGAGCGCCGACCGGTGCAATATATCGAGATCGCCATCGCCCTGGCCGGGGCCCTGGGCCTGGCCTGGATCGCCGATCTGCTGACGGGCCGTCGCGGCCTGGGCGGGACGATTCTGGTCGCCCTGGTCAGCGCCGCCTGCGGGGCCTTCCTGGCGATCCGCGTCTTCGCCGTCGCCACCCTGGCCGACTGGGAATGGCTCCCCTGGGCCTTCGCGGCTGTCGTCATAGGTCTGGTCGCCTTCTTCCTGTTCCGGAGCAAACGCTGATGCCGCCTCGCGCCCGCCGCTTCATCGCCACCCTCGGCGTCATCGGCTTCCTGGCCTTCTGGGTGTGGGGCGCGGTGACCCTGCACGACCATCTGCCGGACGCCTGGTGGATCGACCTGATCTTCTTCGCCGTGGCGGGGATCGGCTGGGGCGTGCCGCTCATCCCCCTGCTTCGCTGGGCCGAGCGCGCGCCGGACGACAGAACGAAAGCCTGAACAGCAGAACGGCCGGCGAGGTTTCCCTCACCGGCCGTTTCAGCCTGCTGATAACCCTCAGCAAATGGTCGGAGCGACAGGATTCGAACCTGCGACCCCTTGACCCCCAGTAGCGCCCTGCCCTGTTTCGGCGGGATCCAGCAGAACCAAAACGTTCCAAAGTCTTGGCCCTTTCCTTGCAATGACGGCCACTTAGAGCGAACACTTGTCCCAAGGCGTTCCGGCATGAACCGGCTGCTGCTGTGATCAAGTTGTGACAAAGTTTGGCGAGGCGGCATGCGGGTAAGGCTGACAGGCGGCGATCGGGGCAACATCAACCGCGCCGCTCCAACGGACGGCAGAGTCCTTATCCTGAACGACGAC
>DGIZ01000125.1:0-207 GCA_002386585.1 Brevundimonas sp. UBA4609
GGCGGGCGCCCCTTCGGCCAGGGCCGGCAGGGCCGAGGCGGTCAGCAGGGCGGCGGCGCTGAGGCCGGACAGGAGATGGGGCAGGCGGCGCATTCAGGCGCTCCTCATGCGGATGTGAAGTCTGGCCGAAGGCCTAACACCGCCGCGCGCCGCCCGCAAAGCCTCCTGTTTAAGGGGCCGTTTGCTGACCTTCCTTCGTCCAGTCGG
>DGIZ01000125.1:470-685 GCA_002386585.1 Brevundimonas sp. UBA4609
CGTCCAGTCCAGAATCTCCTGCTGCCATTCGACCCAGGTCTGGGGTTTCAGGACCCAGTGGTTCTCGTCCGGCACATGGACGAAACGGCTGGGAATGTTCAGCCGCTGCAGGGCCGAGAAGGTCGCCAGCCCCTGCTCCATCGGCACGCGGAAGTCCCTGGAGCCGTGCAGCACCAGCATCGGCTTCTTCCAGTCGCCCGCATAGGTCTCGGGGT
>DGIZ01000125.1:879-4841 GCA_002386585.1 Brevundimonas sp. UBA4609
CGCCCGCATAGGTCTCGGGGTTGTGCGCGTCATAGACCGCCTTGCGGTCCCAGGTCGCGCCGCCGAACTCATGGATGAAGGTCGAGATGTCCATGGCGTTCATCAGCTGCGGCACGTCGAACACGCCCGCGTGGTTGACCAGGCAGCGCCACGGCTCGTTCCACTTGCCCGCGATCATATTGACCATATAGCCGCCGTAGGAGGCGCCGAGCGCGCAGGCCCGCTGGCCGTCGATCCAGGGATTGGCCGCCAGCGCCGCCTGCCAGCCCTTTTGCAGGTCTTCCAGCGGACGATCGCCCCAGTGGTCGTTGATGGCGTCGGTGAAGGCCTGGCCGTAACCCGGCGAGCCATGGAAGTTGACCATCACCACCGCATAGCCCGCCGCTGTATAGACCTGCGGATTCCAGCGGTAGGACCAGCTCTCGGTCCAGGGAGACTTGGGCCCGCCGTGGATCAGATAGACGGCCGGATATTGGCGGCCCTCGACGAAGCCCGCGGGTTTGAACACCCAGCCGTGCGCCGTCTCGTCGTTCCAGCCGGGGAAGCGGATCTCCTCGGGACGCGGCAGGTCGATGCGGGCCAGCAACTCGGCGTTGTGCTGCGTCGCCTGGGCGGTCTGGCCGTTGCGGGCGATGAAGATCTGCGTCGGGGCCGTGAAGCTCTCATGGGCGTAGGCCAGAACGCCGCCGACCTCGTCGAAATCGCCGACCGAGCCGATGTCGGTCAGGGCCTTCACCGCGCCGGTTCGGGCGTCGATCTCGAACAGGCGGTTCTGGCCTTCGTCGGCGGCGGTGACATAAAGCGCCCGACCGTCCGAACGCCAGGTCAGGCCGCTGGGACCGCGATCCCAGCTGGTCAGGGCGCGGGCGTTCGCGCCGTTCGCATCGGCCACCATGACCACCGGCTGATCGCCGCCGACGTTCTCGCGCGGGGCGGCCAGCCAGGCCAGGCGCCGTCCGTCGGGCGACAGGGCGGGCGCGCCGTCCGGCCCCGAGTGATCCGAGGTCAGGTTGACGGCGGGGCCGCCGTCCAGGCTCAGGCGATACAGGTCGCTGTTGTTGGTGAAGGGGGCGCGGTCGCCCTGCATCCGCGTCGAATAGATCAGGGTCCGCCCGTCGCGCGAGAGCGTCAGTCCGCCTTCGCCCACGCCGACGTCCGCATCCAGTCCGGCGGTCAGATCGCGCGGCGCGCCCTCGGCGAAGCCCGAGCCGTTCAGCGGTTGCAGGAAGAGATGGCTCTGGCGCCCGTCGGCCCAGCGGTCGAACACGCGCAGCGGCATCCGGTCATAGACCTGCTGGGTCGACTTGGCCCGCTCGGCCAGTCGGTCTCTGGTGCAGTCCAGGGTCTCGCAATCCGTATAGACCGACACGCCCAGCACCAGGGCCTTGCCGTCCGGCGTGAAGCGGAAGCCCGACACGGAGACCGGAAGCGTCGTCGCCTGCGCCGCCGCCAGACCCTCGCGGTCCGCGCGCCACACCTGGTTCGATCCGCCGCGCGACGACAGGAAATAGATCGACTGCCCGTCCGGCGCCCAGCGCGCGCTCGAGACGCCGCCGTCGGAGATCGGCAGGCGACGCGGCGCCGTCGCGCCGTTGACGTCGGCCATCCACAGGCCGGTCTGGGTCTTGTTGCCGGCCCAGTCCGTGGTGGTCACGGCGTAGATGACGCGGCGTCCGTCGGGCGAGACGCGCGGATCGCCGACCCGTTCCATCGTCGCCAGATCCTTCAGACCGAGACGATCGGACGCCGGGGCCTGGGCCGAAGCCGCAACCGGCGTTTCCTGCGCCAGCGTCGGCGTCGCCGCCAGGCCGCCCGCCAGCAACAGCATCTGGACGGCCGCCGCCGTCATCCAGTGTGATCGGGTCATTACGCTACACTCCCCCCAAAGAATGGTCAGGCTTCCTGCATAGGGGGCCGTTCCCGCTTCGCCAAGCGGGATGGCGCTTGCCCGCCGCCGCCGCCTCGGCGACAAGCAGGCGATGAGTCCGGCTCTTCACATCGTCGACATGCTGATCGCCGAGCGCGCCCCCCGGCTGACGGGATCGGCCGCCTGGCCGCTGGTCCGTCCCGCCCTCTACGGCCTGCTCGACTACGCCAAGGCGCGACGCATGGCCGACGCCATCGGCCCCATGGCCGGACGTCAGGCGCTGGACTATGTCTCCGACCTGCTGGAGCTGACTGTGCGGACGGCGCATCTGGATCGCCTGCCCGCTTCGGGCCGCTGTCTGGTTGTGTGCAACCATCCGACCGGCATCGCCGACGGCCTGGCTGTGCATGACGCTCTGCGCACGGTGCGGAACGACCTGATCTATTTCGCCAACGCCGACGCCCTGCGCGTCTCGCCGCGCCTGTCGGAGACCGTCGTTCCCGTCGAATGGGTCACGGCCAAGCGCACGCGCGAGAAGACCCGCGCCACCCTTCAGGCCGCGAAAGAGGCGTTCGAGGCCGAACGCTGCGTCGTCATGTTCCCGGCCGGGCGCCTGGCCCGCGTCGGTGCGGACGGCCTGCTGACCGACCCCGAATGGGCCGCCACCGCCGCCTCCCTGGCCCGCAAATACGAGGCGCCGGTGATCCCGATCCACGTCGCCGGCCCGACCAGCCGCCTGTTCCATCTGTTCGACAAGGTGTCCCAGGAACTGCGCGACATCACCCTCTTCCACGAACTGCTGAACAAGAAGGGCCGCGCCTTCGACCTGATCGTCGGCCGCCCCATCGCACCGCTGGCGCTGGACGTCGACGCCCAGGCGGCCACCCTGAAACTGAAAACCTTCGTAGAGCGGACCCTGGCCGCCGATCCTGACGCCACCTTCGCCTGATGCCCTCCGCATGACGACTTTCGATCTTCCCGACGCCGACGCCACCACCCGCCTCGGCGAAGCCATCGCCCCCCTGCTGGCGCCGGGCGAGGCCGTTCTGCTCTACGGTCCGCTGGGCATGGGCAAGTCGACGCTGGCGCGCGGCCTGATCCGCGCCCTGACGCGCCCCGATGAGGACGTGCCGTCGCCGACCTTCACCCTGGTCCAGTTCTATGAGAGCGACCCGCCCATCGCCCATTTCGACCTCTATCGCCTGACCCGGCCCGAGGAGGCCTTCGAGGTCGGACTGGACGAGGCGCTGGACGAGGGCTGCGCCCTGATCGAATGGCCCGAACGGCTGGGCGACCACCCCGGCCGGATGCTCGGCTCCGACCGTCTGACAGTCACCATCGCCGAGGACGGCGAGGGCCGACTTGCGACCGTTTCCGGCGCAGGCGCATGGGAAGCCAAACTGAAGGAACTCCATGTCTGACCGCGAAGCCCTCCGTCTCGCCTTCCTGCGCTCGGCCGGCCTGGCTGAGGCCGTCCGCGCGCCCCTGCCCGGCGACGCCTCGACGCGGCGCTATGAGCGGCTGACGACGCCCTCGGGCGCCTCCCTGATGCTGATGGATCAGGCCCCCGCCGCCGAAAGCCGGCCCTGCGATCCGTCGTGGACGCCGGAACAGCGCCACGCCCACGGCTGGAACGCCGTCGCCCGCCTGTCGGCCGGACGCATCGAGGCCTTCGCCGCCGTCGCCGCCCATCTGAAGTCGCTCGGCCTGTCCGCGCCCGAGATCGTCGCCGTCGACGCCCCGAACGGTCTGGCCGTGATCGAGGATTTCGGCGACGCCCTGTTCGCCCGCGTCATAGAGAACGGCGCCGATCCAGCCCCCCTGTATCGCGCCGCCGTCGAGGCCTTGGCCGTCCTGCACGCCGCCCCGACGCCCGATATTCTGACCGGCCCGGCGGGCGACTGGCCGCTGCTGACCTATGACCAGACGGCGCTGCAGGGCGGGGCCGACCTGTTCGTCGACTGGCTGCCGAAACTGCTTCCCGCGCTGAGCTTCGACGAGGCCGCCGTCGCCGCATGGCGCGCCGCCTGGGCCCCGATGACGGCGCCGGGCGAGGCGGGCGCGACCGCCAAGGCGCACCGCGAAGATCACGCCG
>DGIZ01000021.1 GCA_002386585.1 Brevundimonas sp. UBA4609
ACGTCGCCGGGCGCCATGGCGACCTCGGCCGTGGCGCCCAGCGGCTCGACCCAACCGTCGGCCCGCTCGACCCGATTGATCCCGACTGCGCCGGGTTCGCCGCCGTCCGCGCCGAAGGGCGGCACGCGGCGATGGTTGGACAGGATGGCCGCCGTCATCGGCTCCAGGAAACGCATCCGCCGCACGGCCCCGTCGCCCCCGCGATGCAGGCCCTCGCCGCCCGAGCCGCGTCGGATGGAGAATGCCTCCAGCAGCACGGGGAAGCGTGTCTCCAGCACCTCGGGGTCGGTCAGGCGGCTGTTGGTCATATGGGTCTGGACGGCGGCGGTTCCGTCGAAGTCAGGCCCGGCGCCCGAGCCGCCGGCGATGGTTTCGTAATACTGGCGCGCGTCGTCGCCGAAGGTGAAGTTGTTCATCGTCCCCTGGCTGGAGGCCAGCACGCCCAGCGCGCCGTACAGCGCATCGACCACGGCCTGGCTGGTCTCGACGTTGCCCGCCACCACGGCGGCGGGNNCGCGCAGTGGGACGGCACGCTGACCGCCAGCCGCGCCGCCTTGCTGGCGCCCGCGTCGAGCGCTTTTTGCGCCACGGCCGCCATATCCTCGTCGCGTCCGGCGATCACCGTCTGGGTTTCCGCATTGATATTGGCGATATAGGTATTGCTGCCCGCCATCAGCTTCTCCAGCTGGCTGAGCGTCAGCCCGACGATGGCGGTCAGGCCGTAGCCGTGAGGATAAGCGCGCTCCATCAGATCGCCGCGCAGCGCGACCAGCCGCAGCGCGTCGCTGAAATCGAGCGCGCCCGCCACCACGGCGGCGGGATAGCGCGGGTTCAGCATCGAGCCTTCCGGCACGATCAGTTCGATCGGCTTCAGGCAGCCCTCGTTCAGCGGAATGGCGTCGTCCACCAGGGTGCGGAAAACATAGAGGGTCGCCGCCCGCGCGATCGACAGCGGGGCGTTGAAGTTGGTCGGCAACTGGTCGCTGGTTCCGGTGAAGTCGACGACCGCGCTGCGGGCCTCGGCGTCCACGTCGATGCGGACGCGGATGACGGCGCCGTCGTCCATCTCATAGGCGAAGGCGCCGGGCTTCAGGGCGGCGACGGCGCGACGGACGGCCTCTTCGGCGTTGTCCTGGACGTGGCCCATATAGGCGGTGACGACCGCGCGGCCGAACTCGCCGGTCATGCGGATCAGCTCCTGAGCGCCGCGCGTGCAGGCGGCGACCTGGGCCTTCAGGTCCGACAGGTTCTGATCGACATTGCGCGACGGCCAGGGACCGGAGGCGAACAGGGCCCGCGTCTCGGCCTCGCAGAGCTTTCCGGCGTTGACCAGCAGGAAGTCGTCGATCAGCACCCCTTCGTCGTCCACGCTGCGCGAGTTGGCGGGCATGGAGCCGGGCGTGATCCCGCCGACATCGGCGTGGTGGCCGCGCGCCGCGACGAAGAAGGCCGGGGCGTCATCGCTGTCCAGAAACACCGGCATTATGACGGTGATGTCGGGCAGGTGGGTGCCGCCGTTGTAGGGCGCGTTCAGCATATAGACGTCGCCCGCCTTCATGCCTCGACCGTCTTGCTGATCCCCGCGCGAGGCGATGACGGTGCGGATGCTCTCGCCCATCGAGCCCAGATGCACCGGGATGTGCGGGGCGTTGGCGATCAGCGACCCGCCCGCATCGAAGACGGCGCAGGAGAAGTCCAGCCGCTCCTTGATGTTCACCGAGTAGGCGGTGGCGCGCAGGGCCTCGCCCATCTGTTCGGCGCAGGCCATGAAGCGGCTGTTGAACACTTCCAGCATGATGGGATCGACGTCTGTGCCGATGGCGGTGCGGGCGGGTAGGGCGACGACGCGCTTCAGCAGCAGGTTGGACGCGGCATCGACCGAGGCGCGCCAACCGGGTTCGACGACGGTGGTGCCGGTGTCTTCCAACAGGATGGCCGGGCCGTCGACATGGGCGCCGGGCTTCAGCGCCTCACGACGATGGACGGGCGTCTGGCGATCCTCGCCCGCCATGCGGACGGCTAGGGCGGCGACCGGTTCGGGCGCCGAGGCCCCGCCATCAGGCGCCAGCGGCGTGCCCGGCGTCTGGTCCGAGCGTCCGACGGCTTCGACCTCCAGCGTCTCGACCACCAGGGCCTTGTCCTCGGCGAAGAAGCCGAAGCGGCGGCGGTGCGTCTGCTCGAAGGCGGCGGCCATGTCGATGGCCGGGCCGAAGGGCACGGTCAGAGGCGTGTCGGACCCGGCGAACTTGATCTCGGCGCGGGCGATGGTCGAGACGGCGTCGGCGGAGAAGCCCTGCGCCGTCAGATCGCCGGACGCGGCTTTTGTCAGCGTTTCCACCTGTTCGACCAGTGCGCCGTCGGCTTCGGGCGAGAGGGGCAGGGCCACGGTGGTCTGGCGGATGGCCCGCACCTCGGCCAGGCCCATGCCGTAGGCCGACAGGACGCCCGCGAACGGGTGCAGCAGCACCTGGGTCATGCCCAGGGCGTCGGCCACCAGGCAGGCGTGCTGGCCGCCCGCGCCGCCGAAGCAGTTCAGCACATATTTCGTGATGTCATAGCCGCGCTGGATCGAGATGGAGCGGATCGCCTCGGCCATGTTCTGCACGGCGATGGTGACAAAGCCCTCGGCCAGTTCGCCGGGCGTGACGGGGCGGCCGGTCGCGGCTTCGACCTCGGCCGCCATGGCCTCGAACTTCGCGCGCACCGCCTCGGCGTCCAGCGGCTGGTCGGCGTTCGGGCCGAAGACGGCAGGGAAGAAGTCGGGACTGAGCTTGCCCATCATGACATTGCAGTCGGTCACCGTCAGCGGCCCGCGGCGCCGATAGGCCGCTGGTCCCGGCGAGGCGCCCGCCGATTCCGGACCGACTCGCAGTCGCCCGCCGTCGAAGCGGCAGATGGAGCCGCCGCCCGCCGCCACGGTGTGGATGCTCAGCATCGGCGCTCGCAGGCGCACCCCGGCGACCACGGCGTCGGAGGTCCGCTCATATTCCCCGGCGAAATGGGACACGTCGGTCGAGGTGCCGCCCATGTCGAAACCGATGACGCGGTCGAAGCCGGCGGCCCTGGCCGTCTCGGCCATCGCCACCACGCCGCCCGCGGGTCCCGACAGGATGGCGTCCTTGCCCCGGAAGGCGTCGGCCGCCGTCAGCCCGCCTGAGGACTGCATGAACTGCAGCGGCGTCGCCGCGCCCAGATCGGCGCCGACCCGCTCCACATAGGCGCGCAGGATCGGCGACAGATAGGCGTCCGCCACGGTGGTGTCGCCGCGCCCGATCAGCTTGATCAGCGCGCCGACCTCATGGCTGACCGAGACCTGGCTGAAGCCGACCTCGCGCGCGATCTCGGCCAGGCTTCGCTCGTGATCGATGAAGCGCCAGCCGTGGACCAGGACGATGGCCACGGCGCGGAAGCCCGCCGCATGGGCCGCCGTCAGATCAGCCCGCGCCTTCGCCTCGTCCAGAGGACGATCGACGGCGCCATCGGCGGTCAGGCGCTCATCGATCTCGACCACGCGGTCGTAAAGCTGATCGTTCAGGTGGATGTGGCGCGCGAAAAGGTCGGGCCGGGCCTGCCAGCCGATCCGCAGGGCGTCGCCGAAACCGGCGGTGATCGCCAGCACGGTCGGCTCGCCCTTGCGCTCCAGCAGGGCGTTGGTGGCGACGGTGGTGCCCATGCGCACCTCATCGACCAGGCCCGCCGCCAGCGAGCCGGGCGCGGCGCCCAGCATCCGCCGGACGCCCTCGACGGCGGCGTCGGCGTACTGCTCGGGATTGACCGACAGCAGCTTGCCGGTCCTGAGCGCGCCGTCGGGCGCGCGGGCGACGATGTCGGTGAAGGTGCCGCCACGATCGATCCAGAAACGCCAATTCGCATTCATCTTGCTCATGGGTCTGGTTTACGGCCCGGAAGCGGGATCGCGCTAGTCGGCTTGCGTTTTTCCGTGGCCTGCAGGATGCGGCGCCCGCGCTTTGCGCCGGTGCAGCAGGCAGGAGACGAACAGCGTCGCAATCAGCCCGATGTTCCAGACGTAGTAGGCCGAGACATAGGCCCATTGCTCCAGCCTGATGTCGGTGATGAAGACATAGTGGGTGGTGAGCACCAGGAACTGGAAGGCCGCGGCAATCGGCATCCACCAGGTTCCGCTTCGCGCAGCGCCGTAAAGCAGGAGCAGGAAGACCAGGCCGTCAGCCGACACGGCCGCCCAGGGGGGCGTGCGGTAGTCAAACGGAACGATCTGGGAAATCAGCCAGGCGACCCCCAGGGCGATGGAGAGGACGCGTTGCCATGGCCCGCCGCGCCTCAGGGCGAGGAGCGCGGTCAGAACCAGAAAGACGAGGGTGAAGAGGTAGATGGGTGACATGGCCGCCATGTCACCCTCATCGATTCAGGCCGCCCGATCAACCAGGACGGGGCGTGTTTCGCGCGGCACCGGGTCGTCCGCCTTGTTCAGACCGCCCAGACGTATGCTGCGGAAACGCGTCTGGCCTTTCACCTCGGCGAGCGCGCCGTGAAGTTCGACCATGGCCTTCTGGGCCTCGACCTGGGCCGCCATGGCGCGCGCCAGGGCGTCGAAGGCGGGCTGGCCGACGGTGGTCGAGAGGCCGGCGGCGCGACGCCCGCGCGTCAGGGCCTGGGCCAGTTGGCCCAATCGGTCGATGGATTGGTCCTGCCCCTGTTCGGCGCGGCACAGGGCGCGTTGGATTCTCGTGGCGATGAGCGTCGCCTCTTCGCTTCTTTTCATATCACTCGTTCCGTATTGAACGGGCGCCGGGTCAACCCCCATACCGCAGGTGCTGCAGCACGAAGGCGAACCTCTGGGCGCCGGCTGCAGCTGTCAGGATCCAGGCCGCTGCGGCGGCGACGCCGAAGACGACCAGAAGGCTTCCGAGGTGCCCGCTTCCTGCTCCGAGGGACAGAAGTTGGAGTCCAGCATCGCTGCGGCGATGTAGGCCAGCTCCGTCATCACGGCCGTCGGCGTAAGGAACGCCGCTTGTTTGCGGGTCCCTTCGATCAGATGACGGACCATCCGCTTCTTCGTTTCGGTCGGAGCCAGTTGGTGAAACACGGCTTCCAACTCGCGCCATTTCAGCGGCGGCATCATGTCTTCGGGATCGGTCATCGGGCACCCTTTCAGCGACCCGATCCAGCGCAAAATCGACCGTCTCGAACATTGGCGCCGATCCGTCTTGGGAAGCGTTCCCAATGCGCGACCGGCTTTCCGAAGCCAGCGCCAGGGCGGCGGCCACGCGGCTGTCGACCTGCAGCTTTCTCACGGCGTTTTCGCAGTGGCGGTCGACGGTTCCGGGCTTGATGCCGAGCTGGCGTGCGATCTGCTTGGAATTGAAGTGGGCATGGACGAGCTGCAGGCATTGCCGTTCCCGCTCCGTCAGCCGCTCCACCAGACTCGTCACTGGTCAGATTCCTTAACCCAACACGCGATGTTACCTTTCGCCCAGCCGGAGGGCAGGGGCAAGGGCTGGCCTGACTCCAGATGGATGCGCTTCCCCCAGCGTTGGAACAGGACTAGAACATCTCCATGATCGCCGCCGCTCTGATGATGCTCCAGCTATCCGCCGCTCCGGCCGAGACCGCCTCGGTCGAACGCATCCTGGACGCCATGCACGCCGCCGCCTCTGTCGCGGACGGCGAGGCCTATTTCGCGACCTTCACGCCGGACGCCCGCTTTATCGGCACCGACGCGGGCGAGCGGTGGAGCCTGCCGCAGTTCCGCGCCTACGCCACGCCCTACTTCTCGCAAGGCAAGGGCTGGACCTATCGGCCGACGGCGCGGGCCGTGACCATCGCCCCGATCGACTGTCGCTGCATCGCCTGGTTCGACGAGGTGCTGGACAATGACGCCTATGGGACCACGCGCGGCTCGGGCGTGCTGCGCCTGACCGACGACGGCTGGAAGATCGAGCAATACGTCCTCAGCTTCGCCGTGCCGAACGACAAGGCGCGCGCCGTCGTCGACGCCATCAAGGCCGACTGATGGAGGTTCAGGACGACGCCTTCGTGCTGTCGGCGCGGGCGCATGGCGATACGGGGGCGGTGGTCGATCTGTTGACCGAGCATCACGGCCGTCGCGCCGCCTATGTCGCGGGCGGGGCGTCGCGTCGGATGCGGCCCTTTCTTCAGCCGGGCGCGCGAGTCGTGGCCGACCTGCGGTCGCGGACGTCGGATCAGCTGGGCTCGGCGCGGCTGGAGCCGGTGGGCGAAGGCCCCGCCGCCCTGTTCGACGACCCGCTGGCCCTGACCGGGTTGAGCGCCGCCGCAGCGGTGGCGCAGGGCGCCCTGCCGGAGCGGGAGCCGCATCCCGGCGCCTTCTATGCTTTCGAGGCGCTGATGGGCGCCTTCGCCGTGCCTGATGTCTGGCCCGCCATCTTCGTGCGGTTCGAGGCGGGACTGCTGGAGGATCTGGGTTTCGGTCTCGACCTGTCGCGCTGCGCCTCAACAGGGTCGATGGACGATCTGGTCTGGGTCAGCCCCCGCACCGGCCGCGCCGTCAGCCGCGAGGCGGGCGCCCCCTATGCCGACAAGCTGCTGACCCTGCCGCCCTTCATGCTGGGCGCGCAGGCAGGCTTGGGGGAGGGCGACGTGAAGGCGGGGCTGGAACTGACCGGGCATTTCCTGGAGCAGTTCGTTTTTCACGCCCTGAACCGGCCGCTGCCGCCCGCGCGGGTCTGGATGATCGACAAGCTGGGCGAGGCGGGGCGGCTGTAGTTCCGGGGAGACGGGATTTGAGCGTGTGAGCTTACCGGCTCAGCGCCGACAACCCCTCAATCGCCTCACGCGTTTCCCTTTGCAGCGTCGCGACCAGTTCGGCGGCGGGCAGGGCGCGGCCCAGGGGTGCGCCTTGCCCGGCCCAGTGCGGCGCGTAGCCGTTGTCGCCCTTCGCCCTGGCCGCCGCGTTCAGCGCCTTGCCGAGATCGTAGGCGTAGGGATAGGCGGCGATCTTCGCCTCATCGGCGCGGCGCATGAAGGCGTTCTCGACCCCGCGCGCCGGACGGCCGGAGATGGCCGCCCTGACCCGGGTGCGCCCAGCCTCCGCCCCCGACAAGGCCGTCCGATAGGCCGCATCCGCCGCCGATTCCGGGCAGGCGGCGAAGGCTGTGCCCATCTG
>DGIZ01000022.1:0-317 GCA_002386585.1 Brevundimonas sp. UBA4609
CGAGGCGCGCTTTCTTCTTTTGATCAACAGTTGGATTCGTTCAGGGCCTCTCCGCTCCGGACGAATCATGGAGTAAGGTGTCCGCCCATGGCTCGCTATGTGTTCATCACCGGCGGCGTGGTTTCCTCTCTTGGAAAAGGCCTCGCTTCCGCCGCTCTCGGCGCTCTTCTGCAGGCGCGCGGCTACAAGGTCCGCCTGCGCAAGCTGGACCCTTATCTCAACGTCGATCCGGGCACGATGAGCCCCTATCAGCACGGCGAGGTCTTCGTGACCGACGACGGCGCCGAGACGGATCTCGACCTGGGCCACTATGAGCG
>DGIZ01000022.1:442-40006 GCA_002386585.1 Brevundimonas sp. UBA4609
GACCTGGGCCACTATGAGCGTTTCACCGGCGTCTCGGCGGCCAAGTCGGACAACATCACGACCGGCCGCATCTATCAGACGATCATCGAGAAGGAGCGTCGCGGCGACTATCTGGGCGCGACCGTCCAGGTGATCCCGCACGTCACCGACCAGATCAAGCAGTTCTGCCTCAACCCGGCCAAGACCGATGCGGGCGAGGATGTGGACTTCGTCCTGGTCGAAATCGGCGGCACCGTCGGCGACATCGAGGGCCTGCCCTTCTTCGAGGCGATCCGCCAGCTGGAGCAGGACCTGCCGCGGGGGCAGTCGTGCTTCGTCCACCTGACCCTGCTGCCCTTCATCAAGACCGCCGGCGAGATGAAGACCAAGCCGACGCAGCACTCGGTCAAGGAGCTGCGCTCCATCGGCATCCAGCCCGATATCCTGCTGTGCCGGTGCGAGGCGCCGATCCCGGCCGACGAGAAGCGCAAGATCGCCCAGTTCTGCAACGTCCGCCCCGACAGCGTCATTCAGGCGATGGACTCGGCCGACATCTACGCCGTGCCGCTGGATTATCACCGCGAGGGTCTGGACACCCAGGTGCTGGCCCACTTCGGCCTGGATGATGCGCCGGCGCCGGAGCTGTCCGGCTGGAACGAGATCGTGCGTCGTCGCCTGCATCCGGACGGCGAGGTCACCATCGCCGTGGTCGGCAAATACACGGTTCTGAAGGACGCCTATAAGTCGTTGATCGAGGCGCTGCAGCACGGCGGCGTCGCCAACAACGCCAAGGTCAATATCGACTGGGTCGAGGCCGACACCTTCGAAGGCGACCCGCAGGCCTGCGCCGAACGTCTGGAAGGCGCCCACGCCATCCTCGTGCCCGGCGGCTTCGGCGAGCGTGGGGCGGAGGGCAAGATCGAGGCGGCGCGCTACGCCCGCGAGCGCAAGATTCCCTATTTCGGCATCTGCTTCGGCATGCAGATGGCGGTGATCGAGGCGGCGCGAAACCTGGCGGGCTTCCCCAAGGCGACCTCGACCGAGTTCGGCCCGGCGGATGAACCCGTTGTCGGCCTAATGACCGAATGGGTCCAGGGCAATGAGCGCGTCAAGCGCGAGCATGGCGGCGACCTGGGCGGCACCATGCGTCTGGGCGCCTACGCCTCGACCCTGGCGCCGGGCTCCAGGATCGCGGAGATCTATGGTCAGACCGACATCAACGAACGCCACCGACACCGCTATGAGGTGAACATCAACTACCGCGAGGCGGTGGAGCAGAAGGGCGGGCTGTTCTTCGCCGGCATGTCGCCGGACGGCGTCCTGCCGGAAACGGTCGAGCGCCGGGACCACCCCTGGTTCATCGGCGTCCAGTACCACCCGGAATACCGCAGCCGCCCCTTCGCCCCGCATCCGCTGTTCGCCAGCTTCATCGCGGCGGCCCTGGTGCAGAGCCGGCTGGTCTGATCACGAATCCTTGTTGGGGCGTTCGCCTAACCGTGTGTCATCATGTTGTTAACCTTTTGGGCAACGCAGATGGCAGGCGAGATTCTCTACTTTCTGCACCGGCATTTCCGCCTGGTGTTTCTGGTCGGCGCGACGGTCGGCGTGATGACTCTCGGCCTGATCTTTCGCAGCCTTCTGCGTCTTCTGTTCAGCGCTTAGACCTTCAGGGGCGCGGCAGGGCGAACTGACCGGGCGTCAAGGCGGAGCGAGAGAAGGCGGCCGCCCGCACCGCGCCGTTGAAGTAGTTGACCCGATTGAACCGACATCCGATCGAGGACGCTCCGGGGCCCTGTGGCTTAAAGGCCAGCGGCGCCTCACCTTCCAGTCGGCCGTTGACGTAGCTGCGGTAGGTCGCGCCGTCGAAGGTTTGAGCGACGTGAGCCCAGGCGCCGACGGGGTGCAATTTGTCCGGGAAGATCAAGGTGTGATTGTAGCCGGGCCCCTTGGTGAAGGCGTCCAGACACCATTGCTCGCCGAAGACCCTGATTTCAAACAGAAAGCGGGTGCCGGGCCAGTCGGGGCCGGCGTCAGGAGGCGGGGTTTCCTGAAGATGGAACCAGCGCTGCTCATGCGCCCCGCCGTCGGGGCGAAACAGGGCTTCGAAGGTGAAGCGCGACGCTCCGGCCAGGGGATGGTTCTCGATGAAAAGAGCGTCGTCGACGCCGTCGAAGGACGTTGCCTGACCCCAGGGCGAATCCGTCAGGCGGGGGCCGCCCTCCGCCTCGACGGCGTGTCCGCCGATCTCGTCCAGCCGGTCGAAGGTCCAGAGATCAGCAGGCGAGCGGAGCGTCGCGCGACCCGGAGAGGAGGCGCACGCCGCCGTGGTCAGGGCCAGACCGCCCATCAGCGTCAGACGACGGGTCGGCAAGAGGCGCGCGCGCATTTCGGAACTCCTATGACACCGGTGGCCATTCTGTTCGCTCTACCGGACCGGAAGGGCGTCGATGCGATCCTGACGGCCGCATCGACGCGGTCAAGATCGATTCGGCTGTGATGGGCGACTCAAAGGTCGTCCGGGAGCGCTCGCGCGGAAACGGGTTTGCTGAAACCGCTCAGGCGGCGGCGGAAGCGACCGCCTCAGCGTTGGTGACTCGGTTGCGACCCGTCCGCTTGGAGGCGTAGAGAGCCTCGTCGGCGCGCTCCAGGAACTGGGACGCCGCCTCGCCGGAGCGGCGCAGCGCGAAGCCGACGGAAATGGTCACGGCGCCCAGGTCGTCGTTGGTCGAACGGCGGCGCAGGCTGCGTGAAGCGATCTCTTCGCGGGCGGCGTTCAGCGCGGCCTCGATCGCGCCCGCCGTCTCGCGCGGGAAGATGACGGCGAATTCTTCGCCGCCATAGCGGGCGGCGATGCGGGGCGCCCGCGCGATGCGGCCCAGGACGCTGGCCACATAGCGCAGCACCTGATCGCCGGTCTGATGGCCCCAGGTATCGTTGAACCGCTTGAAGTGGTCGATGTCGATCAGGGCCAATCCGATCGGGGTCGCGTCGCTCTCGGCCTCGTCGCACATGCGCTGCAGTTGTTCGTCGAACGCCTTGCGGTTGGCCAGGTTGGTCAGGGCGTCGGTCATGGCGTCGCGACGGACCTGCTCCAGGTGGTCGCGCAGCTTGACGACCTCGCGATTGGAAGATTCCAGACGACGCTCCAGCGCCGAAGTATGACGACGGATTCGCCGCGTGGCGTCGCTGAGCGAGGAGACGATGACGCCCAGGCTGTCGGTGTCGGGCGCCGAGGCCATGCGGTCGGCCGCCTGGGCCAAGGTGTCGCCATAGTCGGCCTGGCTCTCGCGCGCCTTGTCGATGGCTGCGGCCACCGCCGCCAGTTCGCGGTTCAGGACGACGCCGGCGTCACGAATCTCTTCCGAGAGGCGGCTACGCGGCAGGAACTCGGCCGCCAGCATCTCGGCCGTGGTGTCGGTGAACGGCGCGCCGCTGGACAGCAGGCGCGCCATTTCCTGGCTCAGCGGGCTGTCGGGCGCGCTGAGGTAGTGCAGCCAGAGTTCGAAATTCAACGGCGTCGGCCAGACCGCCGCCGCCTGCATGGCGTCCACCGCCCGGCGCGCCAGGGCATAGGCTTCCGGACTGCGGACCGTGGTGTCGACCTGAGTGGCCATGCCTTGAGCGCCCCTGGGAAGTTCAGGCCGGAACGTTAGCCCGGCCTTCCGTAACGCAGGGTTAAACTAGGAACTGGCCGTCAGTCAGCAAAAACGACCGGTCGTCGCAGGAAGGCCGGCACGTCGTCACCAAAGGCGCTGCCGCGAACAGTCTCGGCGGGTTTGGAGACAGTCTGGGCGGCGGGAGCGCGATCTTCGGATTTCTTGCGGCTGCGCGAACGGCGCGGCGCCTCGTCGGCTTGCGGCGTCGACGTCTCGGGCGCAGCGGGAATCTCGCTGACCTCGACGGCTTCGACCGGTGCGGCCTCGAGCGATTTGCGCGAGCGGCTGCGTTCGCTGCGCTCGCCGCGCCCACGGCCGCGGCTGGAGCGGCTGTCGTCGCGCGGGCGGTCTTTGATGGAGGCGAAGTCGATGTCGTCCAGCGGCAGTTCGACCGGCTCCTTCTTGATCAGCTTCAGCACCTTGTCCAACGACTTGTCGTCGGCGGGCGTCACGATCATGAAGGCCTCGCCCAGGCGTCCGGCGCGCCCGGTGCGGCCGATGCGGTGGACATAGTCGTCGGCGTGGTGCGGAACGTCATAGTTGAAGACGTGGCTGACGGCCGGGATGTCCAGGCCGCGCGCGGCGACGTCGGACGCGACCAGCAGCTTCAGCTCGCCGCTGCGGAAGTCGGACAGGGTCTTCATCCGCAACGACTGGTCCAGGTCGCCGTGGATCGGCGCGGCGTTGAAGCCGTGCACCTGCAGCGACTTGGCGACGATATCGACTTCCGACTTGCGGTTGCAGAAGACGATGCCGTTCTGGACCTCGCCGCGCTCGACTAGGGCGCGCAGGGCGGTGCGCTTGGCCTTGGGGTCCGAGGTCGGCAGGCGGGTGATGTGCTGGGTGATGGTGTCGGCGGTCGTGGCCGGGCGCGCCACCTCGATCCGGGTCGGATCCTTGAGGAACTGCTGCGTCAGGCGCGTGATCTCCGGCGGCATGGTGGCCGAAAAGAACAGGGTCTGGCGGCGCGGCGGCGTCAGCTTGAAGATGCGCTCGATGTCCGGGATGAAGCCCATGTCCAGCATCCGGTCGGCTTCGTCGACCACCATCATCTCGACGCCGGTCAGCAGCATCTTGCCGCGATCGAACAGGTCCAGCAGACGGCCCGGCGTGGCGATCAGAACGTCCACGCCCTTGTTCAGGGCGGCGACCTGGTCGCCCATGGAGACGCCGCCGATCAGCAGCACCCAGTTCAGGCGGGTGCCCTTGGCGTATTTGGCGAAGCTTTCCGCCACCTGGTCGGCCAGTTCGCGGGTCGGCGCCAGCACCACGGCGCGCGGCATCCGGGCGCGAGCGCGGCCCGAGGCCAGGCGATCGACCATGGGTAGGGTGAAGGCGGCCGTCTTGCCGGTGCCGGTCTGGGCGATGCCGAGGACGTCGCGTCCGGCCAGGGCTACCGGAATGGCTTGTTCCTGGATCGGCGTGGCGGTCGTGTAGCCGGTATCGGCGACCGCCTGAAGGGTCGTGGGCGAAAGGCCCAGCTTGGAGAATTCAGTCATGCAGTCCTGAAGGGACGGAGGATAGCGTTCGCAAACGCCTTCAGCTGACGGAACCGCCCCTCGTGGGCGAGCGGGCGGCGCGCATCGCCAGTCCTGTTCCGAGCCTGCGGCCGTATATGGAAGGCCCTACGCCTCAGTCAAGTATTTCTGTTCGGAACAGCCCGCTTGGCAACGGCGTTTCGGCCTGTATGGTCCCGCCTCGGGACTGGGAGAGGGACGCCGAATGCGCGTAGCCGTATGGATTGCGGTGATGCTGGCTGCGCCGACAAGCGCTTGGGCGTCCGGCGGGCGCGAGGCGGACGCCATGAGCGCAGCGTTCGGCAATACCGTCGTTTCCTATTATGCTGACGGGAACTGGGTGAAGCACTGGTTCGACCGCGACGGCGCTTATAACGCCCTGTTTTCAGATGGGCGCCGCCTAACCGCCCGCTGGGCGCGCGAAGGCGACAAGGTGTGTCTGAACGGGATTCGTCCGCGCATGATTCTGTCACGCTTCTGCACGCCCCTGGTCGACGCTTCAGTGGGCGAGAGCTGGCCCGGACGCGACCCTCTGGGACGCCGTGTCCGCAACGAGCTGATTGCAGGGCGGTAAGAAAAACGCCCCCGTTCGTGAGAACGAGGGCGCTTCGTCTTATTCGGCTTCCGCAGCCTTCTTGGCGGGAGCCTTCTTTGCAGTCGGTTTCTTGGCCGCAGGCTCCTTCTTCGCCGCGGGCTTTTTCGCAGCGGCCTTCTTGGCGGGCGCCTTCTTCTTCGGCGCGGTGCCGGCCTTGGCGGCCAGCAAGGGCAGGGCGGCCTCCATCGTCATGTCCTCGGGCGCCGTGCCCTTCGGCAGGGTGGCGTTGATCTTGCCCGACTTGACGTAGGGGCCGTAGCGTCCGGCCATGACCTGAACGGCCTCGCCCGTTTCCGGGTGGGCGCCCAGCTCCTTCAGCGGCGCGGCGGCCGAGGCGCGGCCTGCACGACCCGCACGCTTTTCGGCCAGCAGGGCGACCGCGCGGTTCAGGCCGACGTCGAACACCTCCTCGATGTCCGCGACGTTGGCATAGGTGCCCGCGTGCGCCACGAACGGGCCGTAGCGGCCCAGGCTGGCGGTGATCATCTTGCCGTCTTCGGGGTGCGGACCCACGTCGCGCGGCAGGCTGAGCAGGCGCAGCGCCTTCTCCAGATCGATCGATGCCGGGGACCAGCCCTTGGGCAGGGACGAACGCTTGGGCTTGTCCGCATCCGGCGGCGTGGTTTCGACATAGGGGCCGAAGCGGCCGATCTTCAGGTGCACGGGCTGGCCGGTCGCCGGATCGACGCCCAGTTCGCGATCGCCGCTCTCCGCGCCGCCGTCGGCCGCGTCAGGCGAGGCCACCGGGCGGGTGTATTTGCACTCAGGATAGCGCGAGCAGCCGATGAAGGCGCCGAAGCGGCTGGTCTTCAGGCTCAGCTGTCCCTGATGGCACAGGGGGCATTCGCGCGGGTCCGAACCATCGCCCTTGTCGGGGAAGATGTGCGGGCCCAGCGCCTCGTTCAGGTGGTCCAGGATGGCCGTGGTGCGCAGTTCGCCCGCGGCCTGGGTCGCGGCGTGGAAGTCCTGCCAGAAGCGGCGCAGCAGGGCCTTCCAGTCCAGATCGCCCGCCGACACCTCGTCCAACTGGGTCTCCAGCGCGGCGGTGAAGTCGTACTCGACCCATTTGGCGAAGAACTGCTCGAGGAAGGCCGTGACCAGCCGTCCCTTGTCCTCAGGGAAGAAGCGGTTCTTGTCCATGCGGACGTATTCGCGGTCGCGCAGGGTCGTCAGGATGGAGGCGTAGGTCGACGGACGGCCGATGCCCAGTTCTTCCAGTTTCTTGACCAGGGTGGCTTCCGAGAAGCGCGGCGGCGGCTCGGTGAAGTGCTGGTCGGTGCGGATCGCCTCGACCTTGGCCTTGGCTCCTTCCTTCAGCGCAGGCAGGCGGCCGCCTTCGTCGTCCTCGTCCTCAGCGCCTTTCTGCCTGTCGTCGCGGCCTTCTTCATAGGCGGCGATGAAGCCGTCGAAGACCACGACCTGGCCGGTGGCGCGAAGGCCCGTCTGGCCGTCGGGCGTCTCGATCTCGACCGTAGTGCGGTCCAGACGCGCCGATTCCATCTGCGAGGCGATCATCCGCTTCCAGATCAGTTCGTACAGACGCTGCAGATCGCTATCGAGCCGCAGGGTGTCGGGGCTGCGCAGGATGTTGGTCGGACGAATGGCCTCGTGCGCTTCCTGGGCGTTCTTGGCCTTCGTCTTGTAGTAGCGCGGCTCGGCCGGGACATAGGCGGGGCCGAAACGCTGGCCGATGGCCTCGCGTGCCTGGGCGATGCCCTCGGGCGTCACATAGACGCCATCGGTCCGCATGTAGGTGATCAGGCCGCCCGTGTCGTCGACGCCCTCATACAGCTTCTGCGCCGCCTGCATGGTGCGCTGGGCGGTGAAACCCAGTTTGCGCGCGGCTTCCTGTTGCAGGGTCGAGGTGGTGAAGGGCGGGGCGGGGGACCGTTTGGCCGGCTTCTTCTCGACCGACTTGATGGTGAAGTCGCCGCTATGGACGGCTTCGCGCGCCGCCATGGCCATGGCCTCGGACACGATGTCCAGACGCTGGACACGCTTGCCTTCGTGCTTGACCAGGCGGGCGGTGAAGGGCGGGCTGTCCGCGATCAGATCGGCCTCGATCGACCAGTATTCCTGAGCCTTGAACCGCTCGATCTCCATCTCGCGGTCGACGACGATGCGCAGGGCGACCGACTGGACCCGACCGGCCGAGCGCGCGCCCGGCAGCTTGCGCCACAGCACCGGCGACAGGTTGAAGCCCACCAGATAGTCCAGCGCCCGGCGCGCCAGATAGGCGTCCACCAGCTCCATATCCAGCTGGCGCGGGTTGGCCATGGCCTCCAGCACCGCCGACTTGGTGATGGCGTTGAAGGTGACGCGCTGGACGTCCTTGTCCTTTAGCGCCTTCTTCTTGTTCAGGATTTCCAGAACGTGCCAGCTGATCGCCTCGCCCTCGCGGTCGGGGTCGGTGGCCAGGATGACGCGGTCGGAGGCTTTCGCGGCCTCGGCGATCTCCGACAGGCGCTTGGAGGCCTTGGCGTCGACCTCCCAGTGCATGGCGAAGTCATCGTCAGGCAGGACGGAGCCGTCCTTGGACGGCAGGTCGCGGACGTGGCCGTAGGAAGCCAGAACCTTATAGTCCGAGCCCAGGTACTTATTGATGGTCTTGGCCTTGGCGGGGCTCTCGACGATGACGAGATTCATGGCGCTCTATCGGGGAAAACGGGGCGCGAACGTGGTTGCGGCGGGCGCGGAAGTCAATCGGCGCGTTTAAGATGGGCAACCATTCCGGGTAACGTGAGTTTACAAGATACCTTAAGTTGTGATCCTCTCAGACGTTCTCGGGAGGGTTGACGATGAACAAGACAGCGCAGCGACGCCGAAAGGCGGCGAGCCCTGATCTGACGGACTATCCGGTTCGCGAATACGTGGCCGCCATGGCTACGGAACTGGCTGGAATGGCCCGCTGGGACGGGGATGAGCGATTGGCCGGACTTCTTGAAAGCGCGGCGGATCTGGCCCGCCGGACGGCCCCCACCTAGGTCGAGGCCAGACCGCCGGGCAACAGCGTCGCCCGGCCTGCGAGGTGAAGCTCCAGCAGGGCGGCGGCCGTTTCTGCAATCGATAGCCTGGCGGCGCGCGCCAGTTCGTCGCGGCCGATGGGCGTTGGCGACAGCAAGGCCTCGACGCGGTCCAGCACCGCATCGTCGACCTGATCCGGCGATCCCGCGCCGAACGGCGAATCAGCGGGCGGTTCGCGCAGGGTCCGCAAGGACGCGAAGGCCCGCTCGATGTCCTCGATCCCTTCGCACAGGATGGCGCCTTGCCGCAGCAGTTCGTTGGGGCCTTTGGAGCGAGGGTCCAGCGGCGATCCGGGCACGGCGAAGACATCGCGGCCCTGCTCGCCCGCCAGTCGGGCGGTGATCAGGGAGCCGGAACGGATTTCGGCCTCGACCACCACCACGCCGCGCGACAGGCCCGAGATGATGCGGTTGCGGCGTGGGAAGTCGCGCGCCTGCGCCCGCGCGCCGACGGGGCTTTCGGAGACGATGCAGCCGCGCTCGGCGATCTGGCGATACAGGTCGGCGTTGTCGGACGGATAGATGTCATCCACGCCGCCGCCCAGCACCGCGACCGTGCCTGTTTCGAGGGCGCCCAGATGGGCCGCCGCGTCGATGCCGCGCGCCAGGCCCGAGACGACGACATGACCAGCTTCGCCAAGCTGTTGGGCCAGTCCGCGCGCGATCCTTTGGCCGCCCGCCGAGGCGATGCGCGCGCCGACGATGGCCATGCAGGGCTGCTGTAGCAGCGTCGGATCGCCCAGCGTCCACAGCAGGGGAGGCGGCGGATCGACGGCGGCCAGCGCTTCGGGATAGGCGGCTTCGCCCCACAGGATCAGCCGCGCGCCGATGCGGGCGCCGGCCTCCAGTTCGGCTTCGGCGGTTTCGGGCGCGGGGATGGAATAGCCCGTGCGTCCCCGATTGCGGATCAGGTCGGGCAGGGCGTCCAGCGCGCGCTCGGCCGAGCCGAACCGCTGCAACAGTTGGGAAAAGGCCACGGGGCCGACGCGGTCGGTCCGGGCGAGCCGGAGGCGGGCGAAACGCTCGGCCTCCGACAGGGGCGTCACGCCTTCTTCGCCCCGATCTTGGGCTCGGCGCCTTTCAGCAGACGGCCGATGTTCTCATGGTGGCGGATGAAGATCAGGACGGCGGTGAAGACCGCCATGATGAAGACCGGCTGCGGCGCCGGCAGACCCAGCGCGGGCAGGGGCAGCAGGGCGTAGAGCGGCGTCAGCGCCGCCGCCGCCAGCGCCGCCAGCGAGGAATAACGCAGGGCGAAGGCCATGATCAGCCAGGTCGCCGCCGCCAGCAGGCCCAGAGGCCAGCACGCGGCCAGGATCAGGCCGAAGAAGGTCGCCACCCCCTTGCCGCCCTTGAACCCCAGCCAGACGGGGAACAGGTGGCCCAGGAAGGCCGCGCCGCCGGCGATGGCGCCTGCCGCGTCGGTTCCCAGCAGATGCCGCGCGATCAGCAGGGCGACCGCGCCCTTGCCCGCATCGAGGATCAGGGTGGCGATGGCCAGATCCTTGCGCCCGGTGCGCAGGACGTTGGTCGCGCCGATATTGCCCGAGCCGATGTTGCGCACATCGCCCGCGCCCGCCGCGCGGGTCAGGACCACGCCGAACGGAATGGAGCCCAGCAGGTATCCGCCGACAGCCACAAGCCCGAGCGTAAGGAGCGCCGGCCCCGTCAGATCGTGCAAGTGATTCGCTCCCCTTAACGTGCGTCGTGGACGATGCGGCCCGAAACGACGGTGAGCAAGACCTTCCCTTGCAGTCGCCGCCCGTCAAAGGGCGAATTCTTCGACTTGGAGCGCAGAGCGGCGGCGTCGACCACCACCGGAGCCCCGGCGTCGAACAGCACCAGATCGGCGGGCGCGCCTTGCGACAGCTCGCCGGTCTCTAGCCCCAGCAGGGCGGCAGGCCCCTGCGTCATCGGCCGCAGCACGTCCAGCAGGTCGACGCCGTATTCGTGGTGCAGCGTCAGAGCGGCGGGCAGCAGCGTCTCCAGACCCACGGCGCCCGGCTCGGCCTCGGCGAAGGGGCGGCGCTTGTTCTCGGCCGGTTCGGGACAGTGGGCCGAGGTGATGACGTCGATCAGGCCGTCGCGCACCGCCTCGACCAGGGCCTGCCGGTCGCTCTCGGCGCGCAGGGGCGGGTCCAGCCGGTAGAAGGTGCGGTAGTCGCCGATGTCGATCTCGTTGAAGCACAGGTGGTTGATCGAGGCCGAGGCCGCGACCTCAAGGCCCCGGGCACGGGCGCGCGCCAGCGTCTCCAGCGCGCCCTCGGTCGATATCTGGTCGATCAGGAAGCGCGCGCCGGTCTGCTCGACCAGGGCCAGATCGCGCTCCAGCTGGATGCGCTCGGCGATGGCGGGGGCGCCCGACAGGCCCAGCCGGGTCGCCAGTTCGCCCGAGGTCGCGACCGCGCCCTCCGATAGCCACGGCTCGGTCGGGCGGCAGGCGATCAGGGCGTTGAACGAGGCGGCGTAGCTCATCACCCGTTGCAAGGTGCGGGTGTTGCGGATCACCCGGTCGCCGTCGGTGAAATACAGGGCGCCTGCCTCGTGCATCAGGCCGATCTCGGCCATGCGCTCGCCATCGCGCGCTTGCGTGGCCGCGCCCGCCGCGCGGACGTGGACCAGATCGAGCGCGGCGCCGCGGCGCTGGATGTGGTCGATCATTGCCGGATCGTCGATGGCCGGATCAGTGTCAGGCTGGACGACGATGGTGGTGACGCCGCCCGCCGCCGCCGACAGGCTGGCCGACTTCAGCGTCTCCTTGGGTTCATTGCCCGGCTCGCCGGTCTTGACCCGAATGTCGATCAGGCCGGGCGCCAAACAGCGGCCCTCGGCGTCGATGATCTGCACGCCTTCGGGGCGTTGGGTGGCCTGTCCGTGGATGACCTCGACGATGCGGCCGTGCTCGATCAGGACCGCGCCGGGGCCGTCATAGTCGCTGACCGGGTCCAGCAGGCGGGCGTTGATGATAGCGATGGGCTGTTGAGAGGCGGTCATGCGGCGCCTCCCGCGCGGCGGTGGGCGAGGGCGGCCAGAACGGCCATGCGGGCGGCGACGCCCATCTCGACCTGATCCTGGATCAGGGAGACGCTCAGGTCGTCGGCCACGTCGGAATCGATCTCCACGCCCCGGTTCATCGGGCCGGGGTGCATGACCTTGGCGTTCGGCGCGGCCCAGGCCAGCTTCTCGCGGTCCAGACCCCAGAAGCGGAAATACTCGCGCGTCGAGGGGATCAGGGCGCCCGCCATCCGCTCAAGCTGAAGGCGCAGCATCATCACGACGTCCACGCCCTTCAGGCCGTCCTTCATGTCGTGGAAGACCTCGCAGCCCCAGCGGTCGGCGTCGCCGGGCACCAGCGTCGGCGGTCCGATCAGCCGCACCCGCGCGCCCATCATCTGCAGCAGGGCGACGTTCGAGCGCGCCACGCGGCTGTGGGCGATGTCGCCGCAGATGGCGACCGTCAGCCCGCCCACGTCGCCGAAGGCGCGGCGCAGAGACAGCAGGTCCAGCAGGGCCTGCGTCGGGTGCTCATGCCGTCCATCGCCTGCGTTGACGACCGCGCAGCCGACTTTCTGCGACAGCAGGTCCACCGCGCCGGAAGAAGCGTGGCGCACCACCAGAATCTCCGGCTTCATGGCGTTCAGCGTCACGGCGGTGTCGATCAGCGTCTCGCCCTTCTTCACCGAGGAAGAGGCGACCGGCATGGTCACCACGTCGGCGCCCAGACGCTTGGCCGCAATCTCGAAGGAGGAACTGGTTCGCGTCGAGTTCTCGAAGAACAGGTTCACGACCGTCTGGCCGCGCATCAGGTCCACGCCCTTGGCTGACTGCCGGTTGAAGTCGACGAAGGCGTCGGCCAGGTCCAGCAAGGCCAAGGCGGCCGGCGGATGGAGGTCTCCGGCGGCGAGGAAGTGGTCGCGAGGAAACGGCGTCAGCCGTTCCTTGATGAGATCGGTGACAGGCGCAGCGTGGGTCATTGAGACGCCGTAATAGGCGGGACTCAGGCCAGATGGAATAGCAGCAGCGCCATGGGGATGCCGATCACGGAGAATACCGTCGTCGCCGCGATGATGCCGGCCATCAACGGCGCGTCGCCGCCCATCTGGCGCGCCAGCACATAGGCCGAGGCGGCGCCGGGCGCCGCGCCGCACAGCAGGGCGATTCCCTGCGCCAGTTCATCGCCGCCGTACAGGCGCGCCAGCTGCCACATGGCCAGCGGCGTCACGATCATCTTGACCACGACCACGGCGCCGACCGTGACGCGGGTGCGGGCCAGTTCGCGGAAGCTTAGCCCTGCGCCCGCCACGATCAGACCCAGCGGCAGGGCGGCCGATCCCAGCAGTTGCAGCGTTTCGGCCACGCCCGGCGGTTGCGGCGCGCCAGAGAAGTTCAGCGCCAGCCCCAGCAGGCAGGCCAGCAGGATGGGATTGGACATCATCGCCCGGAACAGCGCCTTGGGCGAGGCGCCGCGCTGGTCCGCGCCCCATTTGGCCAGGACGACGACGCTGAGGATGTTGCTGACCGGGATCATGGCGGCGATGACCACGGCGGCCAGGCCCACGCCCGCTGGTCCGAAGGTCGCCTGCACGACGGGCAGGAAGACGAAGCTGTTCCAGCGGATCATGCCCTGAAAGACGCTGGTGTAGGCCGGGCCGCTGAGAGGCAGCAGCGGCTTGGACAGCAGGGTCAGGGTCGAGACGATGATGGACACGGTGACGGCGGCGGCGCCCGCCGCGCCTGCGGCCGATCCCGACAGGTCCGCATTCCAGATCGCCGGGATCAGGAAGCCGGGATAAAGGACATTGATGGCCAGCTTCTCGACCGGCCGCCAGGCGGCGTCAGGCAGATAGTCCGACTTCTTCAGCCCATAGCCGAGCGCCAGAAGCAGGAAGACCGGCAGGACGCCCGAGAGGAGGGCCGTCATCTCAGTCGCGTAGCCGATCCAGCGCGCCTTGCAGGATCCAGGCGGCGGCGGTGCGGTCCACCACATCGGCGCGGCGCTTGCGGGTCAGGTCCAATTCGTCGATCAGGAACCGCTCGACGGCGGTGGTCGACAGCCGCTCGTCCTGAAAGGCGACGTTGACCGGACGAAATCGCTCCAGATTGCGGGCGAAGGCGCGGCACGACTGGGCGCGCGGCCCCTCGGTCCCGTCCATGTTCAGCGGCAGGCCGATGACCAGAGCCGAGACCTTGCGGCCGTCCATGATCTTGAACAGGCGTTCGGCGTCCTGGGTGAATTTGGTCTTTCGGATCAGCTCCAGCGGGCTGGCGATGATGCGCCCGGCGTCGGAGGCGGCGACGCCGATGGTGTTCTCGCCCAGATCCAGACCCAGCCACGGGGTGTTGGGCGGGCAGGCGGCGGACAGTTCGGAGAGATCAAGGACAGGCACGAGGGCGCGTTAGGCCTAGATGGTGCGCGTGTCAAAGCGCGCGGCCCTTTACCTCCGCTCATCCCGGCGGACGCCGGGACCCAGTACGAGCCACACGCACGCCGGTCCGTGACTATGGCGCAATGCGGTCAAGGTTTCTGCCTTGAAGCCAAAGCACTGGATCCCGGCGTCCGCCGGGATGAGCGGTGTGGTTAGAACTTAAACGTCATCATCCCCGACCGGCCCGCCTTCGTTCTCCATGCGGCGGATCGAGCGCACTTCCTTGCGGGTGAACTTCAGCCGCACGCCCAGCCCGCCGTCCTCTTCGTTCAGAAACACCGCCCCGCCTTCTTCCAGCGCGGCTTGCAGACGGCTGCGGGCCTCCTCGCCCGGATCGACGTTCTCGCGCTCGAAGTCTGCGAGGGCGTCGACCGTTAGGCCGGACAGACGGGCCACATGATCGCGCGGCCATTGCACCAGGGCGCGGGCGGCGCGGACTTGAGGGCCGGTGATCTTCATGGTCGCATCTCCTTCGATCCGCCTCTCATACTTAGGCGCCGTTGCAGCCGTCAAAAGGGGGCGTTTGGCCGCAACGGCCAGGCTCATTTCGCGCCTGCACCCAAATCCTTGTCGAAGCGGCGTCGAGACGCTAATCCCGACCCCTCAGACTCTCATGCTTTGGAGGGCCGCATGGCCATCGACGCCGCGACGGTGCGCAAGGTTGCGCATCTCGCCCGCATCAAGACCCCCGAGGACCGCCTGGAGCCGCTGGCCCAGGAGCTGAACGGCATCCTGAAGTGGATCGAACAGCTGGACGAGGTGGACGTGCAGGGCGTCGAGCCGATGACCTCCAACGTGTCCCAGCCGCTGCGCCTGCGCGATGACGTGGTCACGGACGGCGACAAGGTCGCCGACGTCCTGTCCAACGCGCCGAAGTCCGCCGACGGCTTCTTCGTCGTGCCCAAGGTCGTGGAGTAAGTCATGACCGATCTGACCAAGCTGACGCTGGCCGACGCCGTCGACGGCCTGAAGGCCAAGACCTTCTCGTCCGAAGAGCTGACCCAGGCTTTCCTGACCAACATCGAGGCCTCGAACCCGACGCTGAACGCCTATGTCGAGGTGACGGCGGACAAGGCGCTGGAACAGGCGCGCGCGTCCGACGCCCGTCTGGCCAAGGGCGAGGGCGGGGCGCTGGAAGGCGCGCCGCTGGGCATCAAGGATCTGTTCTGCACCGAGGGCGTGCAGACGACCGCCGGCTCCAACATGCTGCGCGGCTTCGTGCCGCCGTATGAATCCACCGTCACCGCCAATCTGTGGCGCGACGGGGCGGTCATGCTGGGCAAGCTGAACATGGACGAGTTCGCCATGGGCTCGTCCAACGAGACCTCGGCCTTCGGTCCGGTGAAGAATCCGTGGAAGTCCAAGGGCTCGAACGCCGACCTGACGCCGGGCGGCTCTTCCGGCGGTTCGGCCTCGGCCGTGGCGGCGGACCTGTGCCTGGCCGCGACCGCGTCGGACACCGGCGGCTCGATCCGCCAGCCCGCCGCCTTCACCGGCACCGTAGGCATCAAGCCGACCTACGGCCGCGCCAGCCGCTACGGCATGGTCGCCTTCGCCAGCTCGCTGGATCAGGCCGGGCCGATCGCCAAGACGGTCAAGGATTCGGCCCTGCTGCTGAACTCCATGTGTTCGTTCGACGCCAAGGATTCGACCAGCCTCGACATCCCGACCCCCGACTGGACCCAGTCGGTCGGCCAGTCGGTCAAGGGCCTGCGCATCGGCGTGCCCAAGGAATACGTCCTCGACGGCATGCCCGCCGAGATCCAGAAGCTCTGGGAGCAGGGCGTCGAGTGGCTGAAGGCCGCCGGTTGCGAGATCGTCGAGATCAGCCTGCCGCACACCAAATACGCCCTGCCGACCTACTACATCGTGGCCCCGGCCGAGGCGTCGTCGAACCTGGCGCGCTATGACGGGATGCGCTTCGGCCACCGCGCCGAAGAGTTCACCTCGCTGGACGACCTTTATGCGACCTCGCGCGCCGAAGGCTTCGGCAAGGAAGTCCAGCGCCGCCTGACCATCGGCGCCTATGTGCTGTCGGCGGGTTTCTACGACGCCTACTACGTCAAGGCGCTGAAGGTGCGTCGCCGCATCGCCCAGGACTTCGACAATGTCTGGGGTCAGGTGGACGCCATCCTGACGCCATCCACCCCGTCGGCCGCCTTCGCCATCGGCGACAAGCAGATCGACCCCCTGACCATGTATCTGAACGACGTCTTCACGGTGACGACCAACCTGGCCGGCCTGCCGGGCATCTCGGTCCCCGCCGGCCTCAGCGCCGACGGCTTGCCGCTGGGCCTTCAGGTCATCGGCAAGGCCTTGGATGAAGCGACCGTCTTCCAGGTCGCGGGCGCCCTCGAAGACGCGGCGGGCTTCGTCGCCAAGCCGGACCGTTGGTGGTGAGCATGACTGACAACTCCAAACTGATCCAGGGCCGCACGGGCGCTTGGGAAATCGTCATGGGTCTGGAGATCCACGCCCAGGTCGCCTCGAACGCCAAGCTGTTCTCGGGCGCGGCGGTCGGCTTCGGCGCCGGGCCGAACGAGCAGGTGTCGCTGGTCGACGCGGGCTTCCCCGGCATGTTGCCGACCCTGAACAAATACTGCGTCGAGCAGGCGGTGAAGTCGGGTCTGGGCCTGCGCGCCCAGATCAATCTGAAGAGCCAGTTCGACCGCAAGAACTACTTCTATCCCGACCTGCCGACCGGCTATCAGATCAGCCAGCTGTATCACCCCCTCGTGGGCGAGGGCGTGGTCGAGGTGGAGGCCGAAGACGGCAGCTTCTTCAACGTCGGCATCGAGCGCCTGCACCTGGAACAGGACGCGGGCAAGCTGATCCACGACCTGTCGCCGACCGAGTCCTACGTCGACCTGAACCGTGCGGGCACGGCGCTGATGGAGATCGTCTCGCGCCCCGACATCCGCACGCCGGAAGAGGCGGTCGCCTACGTCAAGAAGATCCGGACCATCCTGATCTATCTCGGCACCTGCGACGGCGACATGGAGAAGGGCAATCTGCGCGCCGACGTGAACGTGTCGGTCTGCCGCGCCGGGAACTACGACAAGTTCAAGGAAACGGGCGACTTCGGCTTCCTGGGCACGCGCTGCGAGATCAAGAACGTCAACAGCTTCCGCTTCATTTCTCAGGCGATCCAGTATGAGGCGCGCCGCCAGATCGAGATCCTCGAAGACGGGGGTTCGATCACGCAGGAGACGCGCCTGTACGACCCGACGGCGGGCGAGACGCGCTCCATGCGCTCCAAGGAAGAGGCGCAGGACTATCGCTACTTCCCCGACCCCGACCTGCTGCCGCTGGTGCTGGAACAGGCCTGGATTGACGCCATCAAGGCCGGCCTGCCGGAACTGCCGGACGACAAGCGCCGCCGCTTCATGAGCGAATACGGCCTGTCGCAATATGACGCGGGCGTGCTGATCTCGGAGCAGGCCAAGGCCGACTACTTCGAGGCCGCCGCGAAAGGCCGCGACGCCAAGCTGGTGTCCAACTGGGTGACGAACGAGGTCTCGGCCCGTCTGGCTGCGGACAACAGGGACTTCAGCGACAATCCGCTGCCCGCCGCCCATGTGGCTCAGTTGGTCGAGCTGATCGAGACGAACGTCATCTCGTCCAAGATCGCCAAGGAAGTCTTCGATCACGTCTGGAACGGCGAAGGCTCGCCCGCCGAGGTTGTCGAGAAGCACGGCCTGAAGCAGGTCACGGACACCGGCGCCATCGAGAAGGCGGTGGACGAGATCATCGCCGCCAACCCGGACAAGGCCGCCGCCGTCGCCGAGAAGCCCCAGGCCATCGGCTGGTTCGTCGGTCAGGTTATGAAGGCCACCGGCGGCAAGGCCAACCCGGCCGCAGTGAACGACATCCTTAAATCAAAGCTGGGGCTTTAATGCTTGGGGGCTGCGGCCCCCAAACCCCCGGCTGGTCGCTAACGCTCGCGACGCGGTCGCTCGCTGCTTGAGCGACACCTAGGCTGCGTTGGAGCCTTCTGACCGCAGCACGAAAAAAGGCCCCGGAGATCGCTCTCCGGGGCCTTCCTGTTTTGCGCTACCAGCGCCAGGCGTCACGGACGACTTCGATGATGTAGCCGTCGTAGTCGTCGATCAGATAGATCGTGTTGTCGACATAGACCCACCGCGTGCCCGGAGGCGGATAGCCCAGGCCGTAGGTGCGCCAGTCGTTCACCTGATAGCGCCAGAAGATGTCCGGCAGGTACTGGCCGACGTAATACTGCCGGTTCCAATAGCTGCGCGGCACGCTGTAGTAGCCGTAGCCGGGGGCGAAATAGAAGCCGATGCGCACGCCGCTCCAGCCCCGGAAGCGTTGGTCATGACGCCACCAGTCGCTGCGATGGCGGCGATCCCAGTCCCGGCGCCACTGGTCGCGGTTCCAGCGGTTGTGGAATTCGCGATAGTCGCGATCCCGATTTCCGTTCCAGCCGGGGCGGTTCGGCCGATTGGGCCGATTGGCGTCGGGACGGCCGGGGCGGTTCCAATCCGGCCGGTTCGGTCGATTGGCGTCTGGTCGGTTCGGACGGTTCCAGTCGGGGCGGTCCGGTCGGTTGGCGCCGGGACGATCAGGACGATCCGGTCTCGACTGGTCGGGACGGTTGGGCCGGTTCGGGCGGTCGGGGCGTCCCGGCCGATCCGGCTGGTTGGGTCGATTCCAGTCGGGGCGATTGGGCCGGTCCGGTCGATCCGGGCGGTTGGGACGTTGCGCTTCCGGACGAGACGGACGATCCGGCCTTGATGAGTCGGGACGCTGACCCGTCGGGCGTTGACCGTCAGGGCGTTGAGGACGTTGTCCGTCCGGCCGTGCTTGAGGCCGTGTTTGATTGGGGCGTGATTGCGGGCGAGGCGAATTCTGGCGGGGCGCTTCCTGGCGCTCGCGCGGGCGCACGGCCATGTCGCCGCGTTCACGTTGCGGCGCGGCGCGACGTTCGGCGCGGCGCGGGCTGTCTTCGCGCGTTTGAGCACGGTGCTCGGGCCGGTCCTGGGCCAGGACGGACAGAGGTGCTGCGGCGGGCACGAGGAAGGCGGAGACCGCCGCGAACATGAGAAGGGAACGTTTCATGGTCAAAGTCCTCGCACGCCCAGATTGGGCGGCTTGGGAGGAAAATGCACGAGGGCCCATGAACTGCGGCTGAACATCGATCACAGAGCATTGTCATGAAAAAAGCCCCGCAAGACAGGATCTTGCGGGGCGGAAAGATAGCAGGCGCTGCCTTAATAGACGTTGTTCATCACACTGGCGATCAGGCCGGTCGCGACCGCGATCATCAGGATGTCGTTGCCGGCGTGGACATAGCGATAACCGCGCGGCGCGGGGCGCAGGCCATAGAAATAGGGGTCGCTGACGTAGTAGTTGCGATAGGCCGACGGCAGGTAGCCGCCCGTGCGCCACCGATAGCCGTAGTAGCGCGGCTCGACCCGATAATAGCCATGGCCGGGGGCGTACCAGTAGCCGTTCCGGGCGCCGCGATAGTCGCGGAATTCCGGCCGCCCGCGCCACCAGTCGCGATTGTCGCGACTCCAGCGGTCATGGCGGCGTTGGTCCTGGCGCCAATCGCGACGGTCGTGGCGGCGGTCCTGACGCCATTCGCGTCGATCCTGACGCAATTCACGCCGGTCATCCCGACGGTCCTGACGCCATTCGCGGCGATCGTCACGGCGATCCTGACGCCACTCACGGCGATCGTGTCGATCCTGGGCCTGCGCCATCATGGGAGCGGCCGTGGTCGCCAGCGCCAGGGCGATGACGGCGGCCTTGGTGAGGCGGTTCATATTCAACTCCATTCGAAGCGGCGAAACCCTGTCTGAAGCCCAACTTCGGCGTCCGCGAATGAATGGCGCCTGAACCGCGCTTTCAGCTTGCGCATCGCGCCGCGCGCGGGAGGAAGGCGCGTTAACGATAATTTCAAACCGCCGGTATTTGAATGCGTTTCCGAGGGCGGCGCAGAAGGTGCTGCTCAGGAGGGACCAAGCGATGAACGCCCACGAAACGGCGCACGAACCGACGGACCGCACGGCCTTGCCGTTGCCGACGCCGGACATGGACGGCGATGCCCTGTTCCGATTGGGCCTGGCCTATTCGGCCGGCCTGGACGGATGCCCCATCGACCGGGTGTCGGCTCACATGATCTTCAACCTGGCGGCCATGAAGGGGTCGCTCGAGGCGAGGGGATACCGCCGCGACCTCAGCCAGGAGATGGAGCACGACGAGATCGCGGAAGCCCAGCGCGCCGCGCGGCGCTGGATCGACGCGGGCTCATCGTCTCTGGCGGCCTGACCTTTGGCGGCCTGAGAAGCCTTTCGGCGTCTGGACCGGGCGGCGGCGGCGGGGTATGCACCCGGCGAGTTCCCCGTCCGAAGGATTCCGTCCATGCTCGCTCGCATCTACCGCCCGGCCAAGACCGCGATGCAGTCCGGCAAGGCCAAGACGCGCGACTGGCGTCTGGAGTTCGAGCCGGCTTCGGCCCGCACGATCGATCCGCTGATGGGCTGGACCAGCTCGACCGACATGAACGGCCAGGTCCGCCTGTCCTTCGACACCAGAGAAGAGGCGATCGAGTACGCCGAACGCCACGGCATCCCCTTCCGCCTGCATGAGCCGAACGAGGCGCCGGTCATCATCAAGGCCTACGCCGACAACTTCGCCACCAACCGCAAGCAGTCCTGGACCCACTGAGTCCGACTGCGGCCTCCGGCGCCCTTAGCTCAACCGGATAGAGCACCCGCCTTCTAAGCGGACGGTTGCAGGTTCGAGTCCTGCAGGGCGCGCCACGCCTCCAAACCCTTCTCGAGATCGGCGACCAGGTCGGCGGGGTCTTCCAATCCGATATGCAGGCGCAGCAATTGGCCGGGCAGGTCGGGCGCGTGTTCGCGATAGGCCAGTTGCGGGGTCTCAAAGGTGATCAGGCTTTCGAAGCCGCCCCAGGAATAGCCCATGCCGAACAGGCTGAGCGCGCGCATGAAGGCGTGGGCGGCCGCCGTGTCGCCGCCCTTCATAACCACGCCCATCAGGGAGGCCGCGCCGTCGAAATCGCGCCGCCACAGGTCGTGCCTGACCGAACCGGCCAGGGGCGGATAGAGGACGTCGGCGACCTCTGGCCGCGCCTTCAGCCATCGGGCGATCTCCAGTGCCGAGCGGGCCTGGGCTTCATAGCGCAAGGGCAGGGTGCGGACGCCCCGCAGCGCCAGCCAGGCGTCATCCGGCGATACGTGCCAGCCCATGTCTTCGATGGTGTGGGCGATGGCGCGAACGATCTCGGGCGCGCTCGCCGCGATGCCGCCCATCAGCAGGTCGGAATGGCCGCCGACGTATTTGGTCAGGGCCTGGACGCTGACGTCGACGCCGTGCGCCAGAGGGCGGAAGGCCAGCCCGGCCGCCCAGGTGTTGTCCATGACGGTCAGGACGCCGCGCTCGCGACAGGCGGCGGCCAGCGCGGGAACGTCCGTCATCTCGAAGGTCAGGGAGGCGGGCGCCTCGATCAGCACAAGCCGCGTACGGGGCGTCAGGGCGGCCAGAACGGTCTCGATCGGGGCGTCGGCGGGGTGGAAGCGCGCGCTGATGCCGCGCGCGGCGAGATGGCGCGTCAGGAACCGGCGCGTGGGACCGTAGACGGCGTCGGTGGTCAGCACCTCGTCGCTAGGCCGGAGCAGGGCGATCAGGGGCACGGTCACGGCGGCCAGGCCCGAAGGGACCAGGAAGGCGTCGGCGCCGCCCTCCATCTGAGCCAGCAGGGCGCGCAGTTCGCGCGCGGCGCTCGTGCCGTCCAGGCCATAGACGGGGCCGTCCGAACCATCCTGCATCCGGGCCGGGTCGTCGCTCAGCATGGTCGAGGCGCGTTCGAGCGGTGGATTGACCGGGCGGCGGCCCTGGCCGCGCCGGGTGGCGCTGGCGATCAGCCGGGTTCGGTCGGAAATGGGCGGCATGGCGGCTCCGGCGGGTTGCGGTTCGGCGCCTAGAGGGCTCTAAACTGTTCAGGGGTGCAAGACGGAGCGGCGGAACGGATGCGGAAATGGCGAGGCGAAGCGGCGGCGGCAGGCGTGGCGGCGCTCCTGGCGACAGGAGCCTGTCAGAGGACGGCGGAACCGCAGGCGCCCGAGCCGCGCGAACCTTCCCGCCAGGCGCCGGTCGCCGCCGGCGAGGCGGAGCCCAGCCCGACCCTGGCGGCCGTGCGTCAGCGCGGGCGTTTGAACTGCGGCGTGCACGAGGGACTGGTCGGCTTCGCCTATACGGACAACAGGGGCGCCTGGCGGGGGTTTGACGTCGACTTCTGCCGGGCGACGGCGGCGGCTATCTTCGGCGATCCGGACGCCGTGCGCTTCGTGCCGCTGACGACCGAGCAGCGCTTCGACGCCCTGCGGGACGGGCGGGTGGACGTGCTGTGGCGCAACACCTCCTGGACCATGAGCCGGGATACGGGGGCGCAACTCAGCTTCGCCGGGATCAACTATTATGACGGCCAGGGCTTCATGGTGCGGCGCTCGCTCAATCTGAGCAGCGCGGCCGAATTGAACGGCGCGCGCATCTGCGTGCAGTCGGGCTCGACCACCGAACTGAACGTCGAGGACTATTTCCGTCGCCGGGGCATCGAATATCGACCCGTCGTGGTGGCGACCGAGGGCGAGGCGCGGCAAGCCTATGCGCGAGAGGAATGCGACGCCTTCACCGCCGACATCTCGGCCCTGGCGGCGGCTCGCACGACCCTGCCGAACCCGCAGCAGCACGTCATCCTGCCCGACGTCATCTCCAAGGAGCCTCTGGGCCCTGTGGTGCGCAGCGGCGACGATCGCTGGACAGCGGTGATCCGCTGGACGCTCAACGCCCTGATTCTGGCTGAGGAATTGGGCGTGACGCGCGCAAATGTCGCAGACCTGGGCAAGAATTCCGCTGACCCCAGAGTGCGCCGCCTTCTGGGCGACGAAGGTGACTTCGGACCCAGCCTTGATCTATCGAGAACATGGGCGAAAGACGCGGTTTCCGCAGGTGGAAACTACGGTGAGATATTCAGTCGGAATCTGGGCTCTCAGTCGTCGCTTGATCTGGAGCGCGGGCTGAATGCTCAATGGTCATCACGACCCGGCGGGTTGATCTATGGCCTTCCCGTCCGTTAGTCCAAGGAGATGAGGGAATAGGGAAGGGACCGGATGGAGACCACGGCCAAGCGCGGACTGCCGCTTCATGTGTTGATGCTGATCGGGTTTCTGGTCGGCCTCACAGGCGGCCTCATCGTCAATCTGACCGCCGGGGGCGACGTCGGTTGGGTGCAGTGGCTGACCTCCAACATCACGGGCCCGGCGGGACAGATCTTCCTGCGCCTGCTGTTCATGCTGGTCCTGCCCCTGCTGTTCTCGGCCCTCGTCATCGGGGTGGCCGAGATGGGCGACCTGAAGGCCCTCGGTCGTGCGGGGTCCAAGAGCCTGGGCTTCACCGTCTTCATTTCGGCCGTGGCCGTGCTGATCGGCATGGTGATGGTCAATGTCTTCCGTCCGGGCGACGGGGTTGATCCGGCCCTGGCGCAACAGCTGCTGGATCAGGGGCGTGCGGGGGCCGCATCCATCGTCGGCAGCGCGCCGACCTCGGTGCAGGCGGGCGACTTCTTCCTGGACCTGATTCCGTCGAACGTCTTCACGGCGGCGGCCGAGAACCAGATCCTGCCGGTGATGGTCTTCGCCCTGTTCTTCGGCGTCGGCCTGGTCATGACCAAGAGCCCCGCCACCGACCGGCTGCAGCAGACCATCGAGGGTCTGTTCGAGGTGATGATGAAGCTCATCAACCTCGTCATCCGCATCGCGCCCATCGCCATCGCCTGCCTGATGTTCAACCTGGCGGCCCTGTTCGGCTGGGAGCTGCTGATCCGGCTGGGCGCCTTCGTGGCCGTGGCCGTGGGCGCCATGGCGATCCATATGTTCGTGGTCTATCCGCTGGTGATCTGGCTGTTCGGCGGCATGTCGCCGCTGAAGTTCTTCCGCGACATCCGCGAGGCCATGGTGGTGTCCTTCTCCACCGCCTCCTCGAACGCCAGCCTGCCGGTGTCCCTGCGCGTCGCCGAACAGGAACTGGGCCTGCCGCGCAAGATCGCCCGTTTCGTCCTGACGGTGGGGGCCACCGCCAACCAGAACGGCACCGCCCTGTTCGAGGGGGTGACGGTGCTGTTCCTGGCCCAGTTCTTCGGCGTCGACCTGACCCTGGGCCAGCAGGTGATCGTCATGCTGGTGTGCATTCTGGGCGGAGTGGGCACTGCGGGCGTGCCTGCAGGCTCCCTGCCGGTCATCGCCATGATCCTGGCCATGGTGGGGGTGCCGCCGGAAGGGATCGGCCTGATCCTGGGCGTCGATCGCTTCCTGGACATGTGCCGGACGTCGCTGAACGTCACCGGCGACCTGGTCGTCGCGGCGGTGGTTTCGCGCGGGGAAGAGGATACCGACGCCGACGAGCCGCCTGCAGCGCCGGCCGCCGCCTAGGAAAAAGGCCGACGCGGGATCGCCTGCGTCGGCCTTGTCCTTGTCCCTGGCGCCCAATCCCCGGTCAGGACATGGGCGGCGCGGGCGGCGTCGGATCGGGAGGCAGGGGGATGAATTCCTGATCATCCATGTCGGGCAGCTTGATGCGGCCCGCGCGCCAGTCGGCCTTGGCCTGCTCGATGCGCTCCCTGGAGGACGAGACGAAGTTCCACTCGATGAAGCGCTCGCCCACCGGCTCGCCGCCCAGCACCATGACGGTGGTCGGCTGCAGGGCGTGGATCACGGACGGCGCGCCCGAGGAGAGGACCGCCATCTGGCCGTGACCCAGGGGCTTGCCGTCGTCGATCTCGACCAGGCCCTGGACGACATAGACGGCGTTTTCCGAATGATCGGTCGGAGTCTGGAAGCGGGCGCCGGGCTCAAGCTCCAGGTGCAGGTAGTGCAGCGGCGAGAAGGTGCTGACACCGGCCTTCATGCCCATGGTTTCGCCCGCGACCAGGCGTCCCTTGACCCCGCCCTCGACCCAGGTCGGCAGATCGCCGGGGACGACATGCTGGAAGGACGGGTCGATCTCTTCCTGACCGTTGGGCAGGGCGACCCAGGCCTGGATGCCTTCCAGACGCGCGCCTTCGCGGCGAGCGCGTTCGAAGCGCTCCGAGTGGGTCACGCCGCTGCCCGCGGTCATCCAGTTGACCTCGGCGGGTCGGATGTCCTGCTGCACGCCCAGGCTGTCGCGGTGCGTGATCTCGCCATCGAACAGATAGGTCAGGGTCGAAATGCCGATGTGCGGGTGGGGACGCACGTCGACCGTCTTGGGCAGGCCCGCCGGCATGTCCACCGGCCCCATGTGGTCGAAGAAGGCGAAGGGGCCGACCATGCGGCGCTTGGCGAAAGGCAGGACGCGGCCGACCTCAAAGCCGCCGAGATCCTTGCGGCGCTGGTCGATGACGAGTTCGATCATATTGATTTTCCTGGAGTAAGAAACGCTGCAACGACGCACGGGGGCGACCCGCGCACTATGGCCCGGATCGCCCGAAAGGTCAGTCCTCCTTGTCGTAGGAGAACTGGATTCCGGCCGTGCCGCCGGTTTCGATGAACAGGTTCATGAAGGCGGGGACGGTTTCCGACCGTTTCCAGTCACGCTGCAGCTCGCAGAAGAGCTGGGGCACGGAAATCATCTTTCCGCCGGCCTGTTCGATGCGGCGCAGACCCATTTCGTGGGCGGCGACCGAGGTGCCGCCGACGGCGTCGGCCACGACATAGACCTCATATCCCTCACGCAGGGCGTCCAGAGCGGGGAAGGTCAGGCAGGCCTCGGTCCACAGGGCCGTCATGATCAGCTTCTTACGGCCGGTGGCCTCGACCGCCTTGCGGAATTCCACGTCTTCCCAGGAGTTGATCGTGGTGCGGTCATAGGTCGGGTAGTCTTTCAGGACCTTACGCAGTTGACCGATCGGCGGCTTGTTCAACCCTGTCTCGACGTTGACGGTCGAGTGGACGATCGGCAGGCCGTAGGCGACGGCGGCCTTGGCCGTGCCGACGATGTTGTTCACCAGCAGTTGGCGGTCCATCGAGGCGATGGAGTTCACCTGGACCGGCTGATAGTCGATGATGACGAAGGCCGAGTTTTCGGGGGTCAGAAGGTGATCTGACTTCGGATCGCGGATCGGTTCGCTGGCCATTGGGTGGTTCCTTTCAGGCAGGGGGCCGCGCTCGGACAAATGTCCGTTCGGGGCGGGGGTTGCGGCCCGGTCCGAAGACCGGGCCTTACGTTTCTGTGAGGGGGATCAGGCGGCCGGAATGTCGCCGAAGCGGCCGCTGTTGAAGTCCGTGATGGCGGTGCGAATCTCGTCCTCGCTGTTCATCACGAACGGGCCGTAGCCGACGATGGGCTCGTCGATGGGCTCTCCGGTCAGGATCAGCAGGGTCGTGTACGCATCGGCGTTCAGGGTCACGCGGTCGCCCTGACGGTCCAGCAGCAGGGCCTCGGCGGCGCCGGCCGGCTGGTCGCCGTTGACGGTGACATGGCCTGACAGAACCACCACCATGGCCGTATGGCCTTCGGGCAGATCCAGCGTCGTCTCGGCGTCCCGGTTCAACCGCACGTCCCACACATTGATGGGCGTGAAGGTGCTGGCCGGGCCTTTCGATCCGTCCATCGCGCCGGCGATGATCCGGGCCGTGCCTGCGTCATCCGGCAGGGAAACGGTCGGAATGTCGGCGTTCAGGATCGACTGGTAGCCGGGACGGGTCATCTTGTCCTTGGCGGGCAGGTTGACCCACAACTGAACCATGCGGAACGGGCCGCCGGTGCGCGAGAAGGCCGGGGAATGGAACTCCTCGTGCAGGATGCCGCCGCCCGCCGTCATCCACTGGACGTCGCCGGGGCCGATGACGCCGCCCTGGCCGGTCGAGTCGCGATGCTCGACCTCGCCGTCATAGACGATGGTCACGGTCTCGAAGCCGCGGTGCGGATGCTGGCCCACGCCGCGCCGCTCGGTCGTCGGCTCGAAGTTGTACGGGCCGGCGTAGTCGAGCAGCAGGAAGGGGCTGACCTGCTTGCCCACGGCGTTGTAGGAAAACAGCGAACGGACGGGGAAGCCGTCGCCGACCCAGTGGCCGCGGTCGTTGCCGTAACGGCCCAGAACCTTCTTCATGGTCTAGTCTCCATTCGTTGGATCGGCCGCTGGAGGCAGGGCCGATCGCGTTGAAGACTTTATGGCCCTGGAACGCCGGCCTGTGCAGATTGCGAAATCGCCTCGCTGCGTCCTATCAATAGGACGATGAGAGACCTCAACGACCTCTATTACTTCGTCCAGGTGGTGGATCACGGCGGCTTCGCGCCCGCCGCGCGAGCGCTGGGCATGCAGAAGTCCAAGCTCAGTCGACGTATCGCCTTTCTGGAGGACCAACTGGGCACGCGCCTGATCCAGCGATCGTCCCGCAAATTCTCGGTTACGGAGGTCGGTCAGGAATATTACCGCCACTGTCTGGCCATGCTGGTCGAGGCCGAGGCGGCCCAGGCCGTGATCGACAATGTCGCGGCCCAGCCGCGCGGCGTCATTCGCGTCGCCTGCGTGCCGGGGCTGCTGACCTATCAGATGGGCGGGCTGATCGCGCGCTTCATGGCCGTCTATCCCGAGGTCGAGGTGCATCTGCACAGCACCAGCCGCCGGGTGGACGTCATCGGCGAGGGTTTCGACCTGGCCATCCGCGTGCGCGAGCCGCCGCTGGAGATGACGGATCTGGTTATGCGCAAGCTGGACGAGAGCGTGCACCGCCTTGTGGCTGCGCCCGATCTGATCACGCGGTTTGCGCCGCCTTCCGGCCCGGCCGACCTGGCGGGCTGGCCCAGTCTGGATTTCGGTCCGGCGCACCGCGACCACGTCTGGTCCCTGCACCATAAGGACGGCATGACCGCCTCGGTTCGCCATTCTCCGCGTCTGGTGACCGACGATCTGCACATGCTGCATGAGGCTGCGGTGCAGGGGCTGGGCGTCGCCCTGTTGCCGACCGTGGCGGTGGTGCGCGATCTGGCTGACGGGCGTCTGGTCGACCTGCTGCCGGATTGGCGGCCGAAGAAGTGGATCGTCCACGCCGTGTTCCCCTCACGACGAGGCCTGCTGCCGTCGGTGCGGATGCTGCTCGATTTCCTGGCCGAAGGCTGTGCGGAACAGCAGGCGCATGGCGAAGCGGTGAGGTGAGCGGCTCAGACCGACGGCTGACGACGTCTTCAGGGAGCCGAAGTCCAGCCCTGGCGTTGCCTAGACGCTAGACCGGGCAAGGGCCGCGATGATGCTGATGAAGACGACCGAGGCGCCGTGTTCCGAGGGACTGACCTGGTCCAGCGACGACCAACCGGGTCTGACGCGGCGACGGAGCGGTCGCGGCTTCTGTTATCGTGATCCGCACGGACGCCTGATCCGCACGAGAGAGGTTCTGGAGCGCATCCGCGCCCTGGCCATCCCGCCCGCCTGGGAAGAAGTCTGGATCTGCGCCGACGCCAGGGGCCATATTCAGGCGACCGGCCGCGATGCGCGAGGCCGCAAGCAATACCGATATCACCCCGATTGGACGGCCCATGCCGCCTCGCACAAGTTCGCGCGCCTTCCGGCCTTCGCGAGTCGCTTGCCGCGCCTGCATGATCGGGTTGAACAGGATCTGTCGCTGCGGGGGCCGCGCAAGGACAAGGTGCTGGCCACCGCAGTGCGTCTGCTGGAGCTCACCTTGATCCGGATAGGCAACGCCGCCTATGCCCGCCAGAACCGCAGCTTCGGTCTGACGACCCTGTGCAAGCGGCACCTGGAGGTCGACGGCTCGGTCCTGACGTTCGAGTTTCGCGGCAAGAGCGGCAAGGAACATCGGGTGAAGGTCAGCGATCGGCGCCTGGCGCGGGTGTTGCGCAGCCTGGAGGGCCTTCCGGGCCAGCATCTGTTCAAATACCGCGACGCCGAGGGGACGCTGTGTGCGATCAGTTCGGACGACGTGAACGCCTATATCCACGAAGCCATGGGCGAGCAGTTCTCCGCCAAGGATTTTCGCACCTGGGCCGCCACCGTCTCGGCTGCGCGAGCCTTTTGCGAGATGGCGCCGCCCGCCTCCCAGGCTGAGGCCCGACGCAACGTCTCGACCTGCATGAAGACGGTGGCGGGTCTGTTGGGCAATACGCCTACGGTCTGCCGGGCCTCCTATGTCCATCCGCGCGTGATCGAACTGTATGAAGCCGGGACCCTTGCGAACCTGCTGCCGGGGCCGGACGCCCGGCGGTTCGACGCCCGATTGGCGAAACTGCTGGATGAGGCCGCCTAAGCCCAGGCCTCCAGAACCTCGTCGCACTCCGCCGTTTCGATCTGCTGGCCGAAACGGTCGTGGTAGAGGTCGAGCAGGGCGTCGTGCGACTGATCCGAGGAACTGCACAGGGCGTCGGAGACCACCACCACCCTGAACCCAAGGTCCACGGCTCCCAGGACGGTCGCCAGCACGCACATGTCGGTTTCCGCCCCCGTCACCACCAGGGTGTCGACCTGGCCCGTCATGAGGGCCGCCGCCAGGCCGGTGTCGAGCCAGGGCGAATAGTGGGCCTTGTCCAGCACCCTGGCGGGCGGGGTGAAGGCCTGAAGCTCGGGCAGCAGCTCGACGCGCTCCTCGCCGAGGTTCTCGAGCGTGATCGACGCCCATCGCTCCCAATAGCGCCGCCAGGTCCCCCGCCCGTCGCCGGGCGAGCGGGCGGGGATGAAGCGGGTGAAGCAGGTGCGCTCGGCCTTGCGCTCGCACAGGCGCACGACGACCGGCAGGACGCGCGGCATCCACGGCGTGCGCCACGCCGTCTCCTCGGCGAACAGCCTTTGCATGTCCACGCACAGATGGACCGCGTTGGCCGGGATGCGGCCGAAATGGATGCCGGAAGCCATGCCTGCGCCAAAGCTCAGGGCTGCGAGTGGTTCCCGCTGATCAGGCCGCGTCGCGCGCCGCCGCCTGAGGATCGTAGTTGAGGATGGGCGCCAGCCAGCGCTCGGCCGTCTGCACGTCCCAGCCCTTGCGGGTCGCGTAATCCTCGACCTGATCGCGGTCGATCTTGCCGACGCCGAAATAGTGGCTGCCCGGATGGCCGAAATAGAGGCCGCTGACCGAGGCCGGGGGCGACATGGCGAAGGATTCCGTCAGTTCCATCCCGGCGTTGGTCCCTGCGTCCAGAAGGCGGAACAGGGTGGCCTTTTCCGTATGGTCGGGCTGGGCCGGATAGCCGGGGGCGGGGCGGATGCCCTGATATTTCTCCTCGATCAGGTCCTGAACCGAGGTCTGTTCGTCGGGAACATAGCCCCACAACTGAGTACGGACTTCCTTGTGCAGGCGCTCGGCGAAGGCTTCGGCCAGGCGGTCGGCCAGGGCGGTGGCCATGATGGCGGAATAGTCGTCGCCCGCCGCCTTGAATGCGGCCGCCTTTTCCAGTTCGCCATGACCGGCGGTGACGGCGAAGGCGCCCAGATAGTCGTTTCCGTCCTCGGCCACGAAGTCGGACAGGCACAGGTTCGGCTTGCCGTTGGACTTCTTGATCTGCTGACGCAGGCCGTGGAAGCGGGCGGCTTCGGTCGTCCGGGTTTCGTCGGTCCAGACCACGACGTCGTCGCCCTGCGCATTGGCGGGCCAGAAGCCGACCACGCCCTTGGCCGTGAACCACTTCTCTTCGACGATGCGCTTCAGCATGGCCTGGGCGTCGCGGAACAGATCCTGTGCCGCCTCGCCGACAATCTCGTCCTCAAGGATCAGGGGATAGCGGCCGATCAACTCCCAGCTGGCGAAGAAGGGCGTCCAGTCGATGTGGTCGGCCAGGTCCTGTAGGTCCCAGGCGTCGAACGCCTTCACGCCTAGGAAGGACGGGGCCGGGGCGGGCGTCTGGCCCTCATCGGGCCGCCAGCGGTTGTCGCGGGCCTGGTCCAGGCTGGCGCGGGCCTTCACCTCCTGCCCACGGGCGTATTGCTCGCGGATGCGGACGTATTCCTCGCGCGTCGCCGCCTCATTCTTCGCCTTGTCGGTTTCGGACAGCAGGCCGGACACCACCCCGACCGCCCGGCTGGCGTCGATGACATAGGTGGTCGAGCCCTTGCGGTAGTTCGGCTCGATCTTCACCGCCGTATGGGTGCGGCTGGTCGTGGCGCCCCCGATCAGCAGGGGGATGTCGAAGCCGCGCCGCTCCATTTCGGCGGCGACGAAGGTCATTTCGTCCAGCGACGGCGTGATCAGGCCCGACAGGCCGACAATGTCGACCTTGTGCTCGATGGCGGCGTCCAGAATGCGATCGGCCGGGACCATGACGCCCAGGTCGACGACCTCGTAGTTGTTACACTGCAGCACGACGCCGACGATGTTCTTGCCGATGTCGTGGACGTCGCCCTTGACCGTGGCCATCAGGATCTTGCCCGCCGCCTGACGCTCCTGACCGGCCTTTTCGGCCTCCATGAAGGGTTCGAGGTGGGCCACGGCCTGCTTCATCACCCGCGCCGACTTCACTACCTGCGGCAGGAACATCCGGCCCGAGCCGAACAGGTCGCCGACCACGTTCATCCCGTCCATCAGGGGGCCTTCGATGACGTGCAGCGGGCGTTCGGATGCCTGGCGGGCTTCCTCCGTATCCTCGACGATGTAGTCGGTGATGCCGTGGACGAGGGCGTGTTCGATGCGCTTGGCGACCGGGGCGTCGCGCCATCTCAGATCGACTTCCTTGACCGCGCCCTTTTCGCCCTTGTATCGGGGCGCCATGTCCACCAGCCGCTCGGTGTTGGACACATTGGTCCGCTGCGGCCGGTTCAGGATCACGTCCTCGACGGCTTCGCGCAGTTCGGCGTCGATGTCGTCATAGACGGGCAGGTCGCCCGCGTTGACGATGCCCATGTCCAGACCGGCGTTGATGGCGTGGTACAGGAAGACGCTGTGGATCGCCCGGCGCACCGGCTCATTGCCGCGGAAGCTGAACGAGACGTTCGACACCCCGCCCGAGACGCGGGCGTGGGGCAGGGTGGCCTTGATGACCCGCGTCGCCTCGATGAAGTCGACGGCGTAGTTGTCGTGCTCCTCGATCCCCGTCGCGATGGCGAAGATGTTGGGGTCGAAGATGATGTCCTCGGGCGGGAAGCCGACCTCGTTGACCAGGATGTCATAGGCGCGGGTGCATATCTCGATCTTGCGCGCGGCGGTGTCGGCCTGGCCCACCTCGTCAAAGGCCATGACCACCACGGCGGCGCCGTAACGCAGGCACTGGACGGCATGGTGGCGGAAGGCGTCCTCGCCCTCCTTCATCGAGATCGAGTTGACGATCGGCTTGCCCTGAACGCACTTCAGACCCGCCTCGATCACCTCCCATTTGGAAGAGTCGATCATGATCGGCACGCGGGCGATATCGGGCTCGGCCGCGATCAGGTTCAGGAAGGTCCGCATGGCGACGGGGCCGTCCAGCAACCCTTCGTCCATGTTGACGTCGATGACCTGGGCGCCCGCCTCGACCTGCTGACGCGCGACCGACAGGGCGGCGGGATAGTCGCCCGCAATGATCAGTTTCTTGAACTTGGCTGAACCAGTGACGTTGGTCCGCTCGCCGACGTTGATGAAGACGGGTCTCAACGCAATTCTCCGCTCATCCCCGCGGAGGCGGGGACCCAGGCTTGAGCCGCGCGCGAGCGGTCAATGATCTGGATGCAGCCAAAGTACTGGGTCCCCGCCTCCGCGGGGATGAGCGGGTGGGGACGCATCACGACACCAACTCAAACGGTTCCAGCCCCGACAGGCGTAGGGCTGTGGGGCGCTCCGGCACGGCGCGTGGCGTCACGCCTGCGACCTCCTCGGCGACGTGGCGGATGTGGTCGGGGGTGGTGCCGCAGCAGCCGCCGACGATGTTGACCAGACCCGACTGCGCCCATTCCTCAAGGAAGTGGGCCGTCTCGTGCGGCTGTTCGTCATACTGGCCCATGGCGTTGGGCAGGCCGGCGTTGGGATAGGCGCTGACCAGGGTGTCGGCCACCCGGCTCAGCTCGGCGATGTGCGGCCGCATCAGTTCGGCGCCCAGGGCGCAGTTGAAGCCGACGGCAAACGGCCGGGCGTGGCGGATCGAGTTCCAGAAGGCCTCCGCCGTCTGGCCGCTCAACGTGCGGCCCGAGCGGTCGGTGATGGTCCCCGAGATCCACAGGGGCAGGGGTTCCAGCCCTTCGTCCTCCAGATCCTTGATCGCCTTGATCGCGGCCTTGCAGTTCAGGGTGTCGAACACCGTCTCGATCAGGAAGATGTCGACCCCGCCGTGGTGCAGGGCGCGGGCCTGCTGCTTGTAGGCCTCATAGACCTCGTCATAGGTGACGGCGCGATAGCCTGGGTCGTTGACGTCGGGGCTCAGCGACAGGGTGCGGTTGGTCGGGCCGATGGCGCCGGCGACGAAGCGTGGCTTGTGCGGCTCCTTCTGCGTCCAGCGGTCGGCGACCTCGCGCGCGATGCGGGCGCCTTCATAGTTCAGGTCATAAACCGCATCCTCCAGACCGTAATCGGCCTGGGCGATGGTGGTCGAGGAGAAGGTGTTGGTCTCCGAAATGTCGGCCCCGGCGGCGTAATAGACATCGTGCAGGTCGGCGATGATGTCGGGCCGCGTGAGGATCAACAGGTCGTTGTTGCCCTTCTGCGGGTGGTTGTGCTGGCGGAAGCGCTCGCCGCGAAAATCTTCTTCAGTCAGGTCGCGGCGCTGGATCATCACGCCCCAACTGCCGTCCAGCACCAGGATGCGCTCTTTCGCCGCTGCGTAAAGAGCGGCGATGCGGTCGGCGCGGGTCAGGGGGGAAGTCATCTACGCAACAGCCTTGGTTTCACGCACGCCCAGAACCCGACAGATCGCATAGACCAGCTCGGCGCGGTTCAGGGTGTAGAAGTGGAAGTCCGAAAAGCCCTCTTCCTGCAGGCGGGCGCAGGTCTCGGCGGCGATGGAGGCGGCCAGCAGCTTGCGCGTCTCCGGGTCGTCGTCCAGCCCGTCGAAATGGCCCGCCAGCCAGTCGGGCAGGGCCGCGCCGCACGCCGCCGTCATCCGCTTCAGACCCGCAAAGTTGGATACCGGCATGACGCCGGGGATCAGGGGGATGGTCACGCCCGCCGCCCGCACCCGGTCGCGGAAACGCAGGAAGGCTTCGATGTCGAAGAAGAACTGCGTCACGGCGCGCGTCGCGCCCGCGTCCACCTTGGCCTTCAGCACCTCGATGTCGTGGTCGATGGACGGGCTTTCCGGGTGCTTTTCCGGATAGGCGCCGACCGTGACCTCGAATCCGCCGATGCGGCTGAGGGCGGCGGTCAGCTCGGTGGCGTTGGCGTAGCCGTCTGCGCGCGGCGTATAGGCGCCGCCGATGCCTGCGGAGCCCGGCGGGTCGCCGCGCAGGGCGACGATGTGATCGACGCCGATGGTCTTATAGCCTTCGATGACCTCGTCGACCTCGGCGCGGCTGGCCTCGACGCAGGTCAGGTGGGCGGCGGGACGCAGGGTGGTCTCGCTGATGATGCGCTGGACCGTACGGTGCGTCCGCTCGCGCGTCGAGCCGCCCGCGCCGTAGGTGACGGAAACGAAGGCCGGGTTCAGCGGCTCCAGTCGCCGGATCGCCGACCACAGATTGGCCTCGGCCGCATCCGTCTTGGGCGGGAAGAACTCGAACGAGACGTTGACGGCGTTGCGGTTGGAACCGGCGCGGGCGACGGGGCCCAGCGGCGACAGCAGCAGGGCGCGGGCTTCAGCGAGAGAGGAGGGGGCCATCAGGCGCTCTTTCGGGCGGGTTGGGCGGCGCGTTCGCCGGTCCAGATGTGAACGGTCAGGCCTTCGGTGTCGGGCGGCAGGGCGATGGGCGCCGAGGGCGTCAGGCCCGCCTTGGTCAGCCATTCACGAATCTCGGAGTCGGCGAAGCCCAGACGGCGGTGCTGATGCGCCTCGCGCAGGTGCTCGAAATTATGGGGGGCGAAGTCGACGATCAGAAGCTTGCCGCCGGGCATGACCAGACGCGCGGCCTCGGCCACGGCGGCGGCGGGATCTGCGAGATAGTGCAGCACCTGATGGACGATCACCAGATCGGCGCTTTCGTGCGGCAGGCGGGTCGAGAAAATGTCGCCGTGGCGCAGCTCGACCTTGTCCAGCCCGGCCTTGGAGACGTTGGCGCGGGCGATGTTCAGCATGTTTTGCGACAGGTCGAGGCCGACCGACATCTTCGCCTTTTTACCAAACAGGGTCAGCATCCGGCCCGAGCCGGTGCCCAGATCGACCACGCGCTCGAACGGGCCGGACCCGGCGGCGCGCTCGACCGCCGCCTCGACGGCGCTCTCGCAGACATAGAGGCTGCGCATCTGGTCCCACTGGGGCGCGATCTGTTCGAAGTAGCGGGCTGCGTCGATGGCGCGCTCCTTGCGCACCTCGTCCAGACGGCGATGGTCGGCCTCGCCCTCGCCGTCGTCCAGCAGGTCCAGCACGGTGTCGATCAGACGCCGCGACAAGGCGTCGTGCGACAGGCGGTAGAAGACGCGCGCGCCGTCGGGGAAGCGCTCGATCAGACCGGCGTCCGCCATCAGCTTCAGATGACGCGAGACACGCGGCTGGCTCTGGTCCAGAACCCGCGACAGCTCCATCACCGACAGCTCTTCCGCAGCCAGCAGGGACAGGACGCGCAGGCGGGTCGGTTCGCCGGCGGCGCGCAGGGCTTCAACGGTCTGATCAGCGGTCAGTGTCATGGGTCGTATAAAGATATCCTTATACGCTTATGCAAGCAAAATCTGGTCGCGCGCGTCTTCTATCCGCGTAATGCAGGCACGGATCGTTCGTTCTGCGTCTGGAATAGGGGACGAGACCGCCCCAAGGAGCAGAGTTTCAGTCTGCGACAGGCGTCTTCAGCGGCTCGTCCGCGAAGTGGGCGGAGAGATTCTGCAGAAGCAGCATCAGCATTCCCTGCACCGCCTCGGTCGTGGCGCCGCCGGTGTGGGGCGTCAGGACGGTGTTAGGCACGCCCGACCAGCGTGCGGCCTCGGTCGGTTCCTGGGCGAAGACATCCAAGGCCGCGCCGCCCAGACGGCCGTCCTTCAGGGCGGCGATGACGGCGTCCTCGTCCACCAGTTGTCCGCGCGCGACGTTGACCAACAGGCCGGATGGCCCGAGCGCCTCGATCACTTCGGCCGAGATCAGTCCCCGGTTGCTCTCGTCCGCCCGGCAGGCGACGACGAGGACGTCGGAGCCGCGCGCCAGATCGATCAGGCTGCCGGCGCGAGACCAGGCCGTCTCCTTCTCTCGCGGCGCCCACCAGCGGATATCCATGCGCATGACCTCGGCGCGACGCGCCACGGCTTCGCCGATGTGGCCCAGGCCGACGATCCCCAGTCGCTGACCGCCCAGCGAAGTGGTGATGCTGCGCGTCGACAGCTTCCATTCGCCCGCGCGGATGGTGCGGTCGCCCTCGGCGATCTGGCGGCGCGCGGCCAGGATCAGGCCGATGGCGTGGTCGGCCACGTCCTCGTGGTTCACGCCGGGCGCATGGGTGACGGGCAGGCCGCGCGCGCGGCACCACTCGACGTCGATGCCGTCGTATCCAGCCGTGAAGCAGGCGATCAGCGACAGATTGGGCAGGCGCTCGATCAGCGCCTTGTCCAGTTCGAACTCGCCCGCGACGATCAGGGCGCGGATGTCTCCGGCCGCCTCGACCGGAGGGCCTTCCCAGAAGCGATAGACATCGTAGGCGCTTTCTAGGAAAGCGCTCAGCGGGGCCAGATGCCGCTGCATGATCAGGACGGCGGGACGCTGGGTCATGAACGCAGACTATCCCGCTTTCGCCGGAGCGCCAGCCTTCTCATTCACCGCTCATCCTGGCGGACGCCGGGATCCAGTGTTTTGGTGACAGGAGCGACGTTCGACCCTCTGGTGTCTTGGGCTCTTACTGGATCCCGGCGTCCGCCGGGATGAGCGGGAGAGGGGGCATAGAAAAACGGCCCCCCGATTGCTCGGAGGGCCGCTTGTCAATCTGTCAGCTGGATCAGCGACCGAACTTCTGGTGCTGGATGCGCTTGGGAATGATGCTGTCCGCGCCCAGGCGGCGCATCTTGTCCTGTTCGTAGGCTTCGAAGTTACCCTCGAACCATTCCACATGGCCGTCGCCTTCGAAGGCCAGGATGTGGGTGGCCAGACGGTCCAGGAACCAGCGGTCGTGGCTGATGACCACGGCGCAGCCGGCGAACTCTTCCAGAGCCTCTTCGAGGTTCTGCAGGGTTTCGATGTCCAGGTCGTTGGTCGGTTCGTCGAGCAGGATCAGGTTGCCGCCGGTGGCCAGGGTCTTGGCCAGGTGGACGCGGTTGCGCTCACCGCCCGACAGTTGGCCGACCTTCTTCTGCTGGTCGCCGCCCTTGAAGTTGAAGCTGCCGACATAGGCGCGGGTGTTGATCTCGCGCTTGCCGACCATCATGACGTCGGTGCCGCCCGAGATGGCCTGCCAGATGGTGTCGTCCGGCTTCAGGTCATCGCGCGACTGGTCGACATAGGCCAGCTTGACGGTCTCGCCGACCTTGATCGTGCCGCCGTCGGGCTGTTCCTGGCCGGTGATCAGTTTGAACATGGTCGACTTGCCGGCGCCGTTGGGGCCGATGACGCCGACGATGCCGTTGGGCGGCAGCTTGAAGTTCAGGTCGTCGAACAGGACCTTGTCGCCATAGGACTTCTTCAGCCCGCTCACTTCCAGCACGACGTTGCCCAGGCGGGGGCCGGGCGGGATCTGGATGGCGGCGAAGGTCTGGGCCTTGGCGGAGTTCTCCTGCTCGGCGACCATCTTCTCATAGGCGGCCAGACGGGCCTTGGACTTGGCCTGACGGGCCTTGGCGCCCGAGCGGACCCATTCCAGTTCGCGGGTAAGGGCGCGCTGGCGGGCTTCGGATTCCGACTGTTCCTGAACGACGCGCTTGGTCTTGGCTTCCAGCCACGAGGAGTAGTTGCCCTCGTGCGGGTGGCCCTTGCCGCGGTCCAGCTCCAGCGTCCACTTGGTCACCTGATCCAGGAAGTAGCGGTCGTGGGTCACCAGGATGACGCAGCCGGGGAAGTTCTCGAGGTGGTGCTGCAGCCAGGCCACCGACTCGGCGTCCAGGTGGTTGGTCGGTTCGTCCATCAGCAGCATGTCGGGCTTCGACAGCAGCAGGCGGGCCAGCGCCACGCGGCGCTTCTCACCGCCGGACAGGTTGGTGACCTCCCAGTCGTCGGGCGGGCAGCGCAGTGCGCCCATGGCCTGATCGATGCGGCTGTCGATGTCCCAGACGTCGCCGGCGTCGATCTTCTCCTGGAGGGCGGTCATCTCCTCCATCAGCTCGTCGGTGTAGTTTTCACCCAGCTCATTGGCGACTTCGTTGAAGCGGTTGACCCACTGCTTCTCTTCGCACCAGGCCTCGACGTTCTGGCGAACATTCAGGTTCGGGTCGAGCTGCGGTTCCTGCTCCAGATAGCCGCGCTTGACGCCGTCGGCGGCGCGGGCCTCGCCCTGAAACTCGTGGTCCAGGCCGGCCATGATCTTCAGCAGGGTCGACTTACCCGAGCCGTTGACCCCGACGACGCCGATCTTGGCGTCGTTGTAGAAGCTGAGCCAGATGTTCTCGAAGACCTTCTTGCCGCCGGGATAGGCCTTGGTCAGGCCCTGCATCTGGAAGATATATTGCTGCGCCATGCGTCGCGTCGCGCCCTTGATTCAGTGCGGATGGGGAAGTTGCCGGGGGATGTAGCGATCCCGAGGGCTTTGGGCAAATCTTCGGACGCCGACGCGGCTTTTCGATGGCGGTCTTCAGCGAGCGGGAAGAACGGCTTCCAGGGCGCGGGTGAAGCCGACCGGGGCGACGGTCAGGTGATCCTCGTCCTCCAGAACGACGGAACTGATCTTCAGGCCGGGATAGCCGCGCGCTTCCAGATTCCGCTGCAACGTCTGCATGTCGCCAACCATGTCGGCCTCGCTGTTGCGGCGGGTGGGGCCGGGTTTCTCGTGACCGCCCACATACATGAAGACCAGGGCCTGCAGATCGCGATGGTTGCGGGCGTAGTCGGCCTCGACCCCCATCATGTAGCCCTTGTCGTACCAGAGCGACGGACTGCCCAGGACGTAGGACTGGAACATCGCCGGGTCGCTGAACAGGATCTGCGCGCCGAGCAGGCCGCCGTAGGAATGGCCCAGTAGCACGCGGCGCGACGGATCGGCGCGGAACGTCTTCTCGATGAAAGGCAAGGCCTGGGTCTTCAGATAGGTCTGATAGGCCGCGCCGCCGCCATGCACGGCGGCGCCGGAGCTGCGCGGGCCGTTGGGGGTCGGGGTGTAGTCGCGGCGGCGGCTGTCGGCGCCCTTGTCGCCCTCGGCGTAGGACAGGCCGACCAGGATGAACTCCT
>DGIZ01000026.1 GCA_002386585.1 Brevundimonas sp. UBA4609
CGGCCGAACGCGGCGCTCCGCCTTCAGGGCGCGGACGCGCGACATCGAAGCCCTGCGGGCGCTGATGCCCGCCCTGGGGGCCGGCGCGGCGCTTGGTCTCGACGACGACGGTCTTGGAGCGGCCGTGGCTGAAGCTCTGTTTCACCGTGCCGGTCGAGACCGAACCCGTCGCGCGCGGCTTCAGGCTCAGCGGAGCGCGCGGCCCCGTCTGCGAAGGCGCGTTGGCAGGAGTCTTGCCGTCGTTGGAATTGTTGTTTTCGTCGCTCATCCGGTCGCTTTACTCAGGGCGGAGAATTCCGCCTTCGTCTCTCTCAATCACCCATAGCAGAATGCGGCCCCGCCTCCGTTGTTTCGGAAACAGGCCCGCAGCCGCTCAAACCCTAAGGCTCTCCTTCCGGAGCCGCGCTCCGGTCGTCCTCTGCGCCGTGTTCGGGCCCCGCCCGGTTCCAGCTCTGGGGACAGAGAGGTCGAAATCCCGCCAGCCGCTGAACCTCCAGAGTCCAGCGATCGGCCCGCCCGCCTTGCAGCAGGACGGCGTGTATCGCATTTTCCAGCCCAAGGGCCAAACTCAAATCGTCCGCGCTGAAAGCCCCGCAGATTTCGGGGGCGGGCGAGGCGTGTCTGGAGAGGGCCAGAAGCTTGCCGCGCCCGTCGGCCGAGCCGTCGGCGGCTTCGATCAGCCACGCGGCGCGGCCGCTGCGGATCGCCGCAGCGCATTTCTCGAAGCCAGAGATAAGCACGCCTTCGCGCCGGGCAAGGCCCAGCTGGTCCAGACAGCGCCGAACCAGCAGGCTTTCGACCAGATCGGGCAGGTCGGCGGCGGGCTTCAGCGGCGCCCTGGCCGCGCGGGCGAACAGGTTCTTCTTGATCGCCGCCTCCAGCGAGGCGCGATCAGCCGACACCCACAGGCCCCGACCCGGCAGCTTGCGCGCCAGGTCGGGAACCACCGCGCCGTCCGGGCCGGCCACGAAACGGATCAGGCGAGATTCATCAAGGGCCTGGCGCGACGCCAGGTCCTGACGATCCCTATCGATCAACGTCTCGGACGACCTCATGGACGGCTGCGGCTCCCATCACATGTCGCGGGACTGGTCGTCGAGGTCGTCCGAAGCGACCTCCGCGTCAGCCTCGGCGACGGCCTCTTCCTGGCCTTCGCCGTCGAGCTCGCCTTCGCCCTCATACGCCTCTTCCTCGACGTATTCCGGCTGGGGCAGTTCCGAAGCGTCGATCCAGCCGGCAGCCACGCGGGCCTGCAGGATCAGCATTTCGGCGTCTTCCTGGCTCAGGTTGAAGCTTTCCAGCACGCCCGGAACCTTGACCCGCTCGCCGCCGCGCACTTCGTAGCCGCCGCGGATCTCGTCGGTGGCCAGGTCGGCCAGGTCCTCGACCGTCTTCACCCCGCCTTCGCCCAGGGCGACGGCGATGGCGGCGGTCACGCCCGGCACGTCCAGAACGCCGTCCTCGACGCCCAGGGCCACGCGCTTGGCGTCCAGTTCGGCGGCCTGACGCTCAAGGTGCTCGCGGGCGCGGGTCTGCAGCTCTTCGGCGGTGTCCTCGTCGAAGCCTTCGATCTCGGAGATCTCATAGGGCTCGACGAAGGCCAGATCCTCGACCGTGGCGAAGCCTTCGGTGACCAGCAGCTGGGCGATGGTCTCGTCCACGTCCAGGGCTTCCTGGAACAGGGAGGTGCGCTCGGCGAACTCGCGCTGACGGCGCTCGGAGTCCTGGGCTTCGGTGATGATGTCGATCTGCCAGCCGGTCAGCTGCGAGGCCAGGCGGACGTTCTGGCCGCGACGGCCGATGGCCAGCGACAGCTGTTCGTCTGGCACCACCACCTCGACGCGGTCGGCCTCTTCGTCCAGCACCACCTTGGAGACTTCGGCCGGAGCCAGGGCGTTGACGATGAAGGTCGGCTCGTCCTCGTTCCACTGGATGATGTCGATCTTCTCGCCCTGCAGCTCGGCGACGACCGCCTGCACGCGCGAGCCGCGCATGCCGACGCAGGCGCCGACCGGATCGATCGAGGAGTCGTTCGACAGCACGGCCATCTTGGCGCGCGAACCGGCGTCGCGGGCGGCGGCGCGGATCTCGATCACGCCGTCGTAGACTTCCGGCACTTCCTGGGCGAACAGCTTGGCCATGAAGCCCGGGTGGGCGCGCGACAGCATGACCTGCGGGCCCTTGGCCTCCGGGCGCACGTCATAGATGTAGGTGCGGACGCGGTCGCCGATGTTGAACACCTCGCGCGGGATCGACTGGTCGCGGCGCATGATGCCTTCGCCACGGCCCAGGTCGACGATGGTGTTGCCGTATTCGACGCGCTTGACCGTGCCGTTGACGATTTCGCCGACGCGGTCCTTGAACTCTTCATACTGATTGGCGCGCTCGGCCTCGCGGACCTTTCCGGTCACGACCTGGCGGGCCATCTGGGTCTGGACGCGGCCGAACTCGAACGGCGGCAGGACCTCGACGTACTCCTTGCCGACCTCGGCCTCGGGGTCGCGCTTCAGGGCATCGCGCAGACGCACCATGGCGCTGTCGTTGAACTCTTCCAGCTCGTCTTCCGGCTGCCAGTCGTCGGCGACGATGGTGACGTGGCGGGTCAGGCTCAGCTCGCCGGTCTTGTGGTCGATCTTGGCGCGGATGTCGTGGTGCGCGCCATAGCGCGACTTGGCGCCCTTCTGGATCGCTTCCTCGATCGCCTCGATGACGATCTCCCGGTCGATGCTCTTCTCGCGCGCGACAGCGTCGGCGATGGAGAGCAGTTCCAGGCGGTTGGCGGAGATTCCGGTCACGGCCATCAGGCGTCGTCCTTGGTGGAGTCTGGGTTGGATTGTTCAGGCTCGGGCGCGCCCTCGGGCAGGCCGTCGTCTTCGGGTTCGCCGCGCGCCGCGCGCAGGGCGGCGCCGCGCTTCAGCAGTTCGTCAGTCAGCACCAGCTTGGCGTCAGCCAGCCAGGCGAAGGGGATCAGGGCGGTCTCGTCCTCGCCCTCCAGATCGATGGCGACGTCCTCGCCCTCGGTTCCGGCCAGCAGGCCCTTGAAGCGCTTGCGGCCCTCGACCATCCGGTCGGTCTCGAGGCGCGCCTCAAGCCCCTCGAACAGGTCGAAGTCGATCAGGCGCGTCAGCGGCCGGTCGATGCCGGGCGAAGAAACTTCCAGCAGATATTCGCCCGCGATCGGATCGGCGGCGTCCAGCACCTCGGACACGGCGCGCGACAGGCGGGCGCATTCCTCGACCGAGATGTCGTGGTCGACATGGCGCTCGGCCATGATCTGCAGCCGACGCCGCAGCGTCCCGCCCATCAGGCGCACGCGCACGACCGCCAGCCCCAGGCTCTCGGCCACGGGGTCGATCAGCTCCAGCAGAGCACGGTCTTCGGCGGTCTTGGCCCGCAAGCGGATACTCCAGAAAACAAAAGCGACGGACCGTCCGGGCCGCCGCTTGAAACGACGCCGTTGGACGCCGGTCTAACGATGTGAGCGGTCATATAGGCGAAAGCGGGAGCCGTGTCAGCCCCCTGCCGACACCCTCGCCGTTCGCCGCCTCGACAGCCAGCGATAAAGCGCCCCTACAGCGAACCCCGCCAGAATAATGCAGGCCGGCGCGGCCCAGCCGTCCATCCCCAGCGCGTCCTTGCCGGCTTCGACAACTTTCCAGGGCGCGAAAAAGCCCAGCGCTTCCAGTCCCAGCGCCGCCGCCCCCAGCGAAGCCGCTACATAGGCCGACGCCGCCAGAGCGCCCGCTACGCTCCACGCAGTCACCGACGCCGTCGACAGGAAGCGCTCAGCCAAAATGCAGCCGAAGCTCCCGAACAGGAGTTATGGGATGAGGCCGTAGAACAGCACAAACATCCAGACGAACGGCGACAACATCATCAATGTATCCGGGACGCCCGCCAGACGCCCCGCCAGGCCGTAAAAGATCGCCGACAACACTGGAGCGAGCACGACGCAGAGCAGAAGCTGGGGCCAGTGGGGATCAGCCGTTCCAGACACTGATCGCCCCTCGCCCATCGCTTTAACTCCGCTCGAACTCGAGAAAGATCGGCGCCGTATCGCCCAGCTTCTTTTCTTCATAGCGGGTGATGACGTGGTCTTCGGGCGGGGCGAACCAGTCGACGCCCGTCTCGATGCGCGTCAGGCCCGGTGTCCGCGCCAGCCGCTCCAGCGCCCAGTCGGCGTAGTCCAGCCAGTCGGTGACGAAACGCACCCTGCCGCCCGGCTTCAGCAGGCGGGCGATCTCCACCGCCGTCTCGTCCTGCAGGAAGCGGCGCTTGTTGTGGCGCGCCTTGTGCCAGGGGTCGGGAAACAGGATCATCACCCGGTCCAGCGAAGCGTCCGGCAGGGCCGCCATCACCGCGCGGGCGTCGTCGGCGTGCAGCCGCACATTCTCAAGCCCGCCCTCCTCGACGTGACGCAGAGCCGAGGCGACGCCGTTCAGGAAGGGCTCGCAGCCGATCATCACCGCCTCGGGATGACGCGCCGCCTGGGCCGCCAGATGCTCGCCGCCGCCGAAGCCGATCTCCAGCCAGGCGGCCTTCGCGCCCGGCATCAGGGCTTGAGGATCGATCGGTCCCTTGGCCGGGTCCGGCATGGCGATACGCGGCATCAGGGTGTCGAACAGGGCCGCCTGCTTCGCCTTGATCGGCCGCGACTTGATGCGTCCGAAGGAGCGCAGCGGGCCATGCGCCCGGGCCCACTCGGGGCGGTCGGCGTCGGACGGTTTGGGATCGGTCTCGTCGGTCATGGCGCGCTTTAGCAGTTTGCGTGCACCAGCGCGATGTCGGGAAGGCGGCCGCCGCGCCTCAATGAACATGGCGCTGACGCCTTCACCAGAAGACGATATTCTTGAAAAGCGCCCAAGGAGATTTACAATTTCCTTGGGCTAAATTGCTCTTAGCAGACGTATTCCCATCATAATCAAATCGAACTTCTTTTGTTGCCGTATCATCATAACAACAATTACAGCGACCTAGCATTCAAGATCAACCTGTGAGTCTTGCGACTGCACAGTCAAGGCGCAACTGCCTGACCCAAACAGAGATGACAAAGCGAAAACAGATGCAATTATCGCATTAACGCATAGCTCTCCCCTTTTTTGAATACGCGCACCCATTGCTTGGGTAACGAAGGTATGCAATAAATTTATACCCACGTCGATGTTGTTAGAATTTATGTCAATGCTGAAGCGGACTCGTATGATATTATGGGCATGCATCGCTGGCGGCTTGATGTCTTCATGCGCAGCCAAGAGCGTGACGCCTAACAAGAGCTTTCAGTGCCCCGCCTCAAAAACAGTCTGGCTACAATGCCTTTCCAAACAAGGTGATTTACTGAGCCAATGCCATATTGTTAATCAATTGGACGACGCTTGTTGGCATAATCAAAAAGCTATCGACTTTGGAAACAGCCAAATGTCGAGGCCCTCCCAGTCAACCCGGGAACAAACCTGGGTTCGCTTCCAGGTGGAGGTTCTCAGCGACGGAACTGTCCGAAGAGCCATTTCGTAGAAATTATAGGACCGAAGGCGCGCAGAATCGCGTGCGCTCAAGTTCAACCCCACGGCCCGCGCGGCGGCGTGGCGGGCGCATCGTCGGTCGTCGGCACGCTGGTCCCCCGGATCGGCCCAGCAGAAGGTACAGGCGAAGGCGCACGCGCGACGAAGGCCGGCGCCGGACGCACGCGCCCGCCCATGCCCATCTTCGCCCCCATATCCATCAGGGCGCGAACGCGGTTGCCGGTGGCCGGGTGGGTCGAGAACAGGTTGTCCGCCCCCTTCCCGTTCAACGGGTTGATGATGAACATATGGGCCGTGGCCGGATTGCGCTCGGCCGGGGCGTTCACCGCGCCGCGCGCATAGGCCTCGATCTTCTGCAGGGCCGAAGCCAGGGCCTGCGGGTCGTCGGCGATCTCGGCCCCGACGCGGTCGGCCTCGTATTCACGGGCGCGGCTGATGGCCATCTGCACCAGACCCGCCGCCATCGGCGCCAGCAGCATCAGGGCGATGGTCCCGATCATGCCGCCCGGCCGTTCGCGATCATCGCCGCCGCCGAAGAACAGGGCGAAGTTGGCCAGCATGGCGATGGCGCCCGCCACCGTCGCCGTAACCGTCATGGTCAGGGTGTCGCGGTTCTTCACATGGGCCAGTTCATGCGCCATCACGCCGCGGATCTCGTCGCGCGTCAGCATGTCCAGCAGGCCCGTCGTCGCCGCCACCGCCGCGTTCTGGGGGTTGCGCCCGGTCGCGAAGGCGTTGGGCTGGTCGTTCGGGATGATGGTGATGTTGGGCAGGGGCAGGCCTGCGTCCTGCGCCATCTGCTTCACATCGGCGACATAGGCGCGCACCACGGCGTTGGGGTGGGTCTCGTCCACCGGCTGGGCGCGGTACATCTTCAGGACGATCTTGTCCGCGTTCCAATAGGAAAACAGATTCATCCCCGCGGCCACGACCAGGGCGACGGCCATGCCGGGCCCTTTGCCGATCAGATAGCCGATCCCCATGAACAGGGCGGTCATCACGGCCAGCAGGGCGAAGGTCTTCAGATGGTTCATGCGGGCGTTCGGACGAGCTAACGGGCTTCAGGGGGTGGCGTGTTCGGCCTGAACGTCTATTTGAGCCGCAGTATCCCCGCTCTCAAGGCAGGCGACCTGTGACCGAACAGCCCACCCCCCCGATCGAATCCTCCCCTGAGGAAGTCTTCAACACGGACGTGCCCCACGCCACGCCCGAGCGCCCGCTGACCGAGGCCGCCCGCCGCGCCCTGCTGGAAGCGGCCGAGCGCCGCGCCGCTGAGGAGGCCGACGCCCTTCCCCATGAGGTCGGCGGCCGCAAGGGTCCCGAGCCCACCCGCTTCGGCGACTGGGAGAAGAAGGGCCTGGCGGTGGACTTTTAAGGCGCTATCGCTCGCCGCTCGGCGGCTCGCTGCTTGAGCTTCACCAGGTCGCTATCGCTCGCCGCTCGGCGGCTCGCTGCTTGAGCTTGATCGGGCGCCATCGCTGGGCGTGCGGCGGCGCTCTTCCCGCTCCGGTTCCCTTGATGGGAGAATAATGAACGCTCCGGCGAGATCCGCATTAACCTTTGCGGCCGAAACAAGGAGCGCAGCCATGAAGGCTCTATTCTACGCCGCCGCCGGCGCGGCGGTCCTCATCGCCGGCGCCGCCGAGGCCCATCAGGCCGGCGCCCGCTATAACGCCGCCGCCGGCTACGCCCGCGGTCCCGTGGTTCAGAGCCGCGCCCAGACCTGGTACAGCGACACCGGCTGGCAGGGCGGCTACGGCCCGATCGAGAGCTACGGCTATGGTTACGGCTACGGCGGCGCCGGGGTTCGCCCGCCGGTCGTGATCGCCCCGTCGCAACCTCCGATCCAGCATGGCGGCTACGCCTATTCCGGCGTCACCCGCTCCATGCCCTTCGGCTATCCGGTCGACGGCTACGGCCGCTACCCCTGGGCCCGCTACGGCTATGGCGGCTACGGCGGCCAGTACAGCGGCGGTCAGTACGGCGGCGGCTATCAGCAAGGCTATTATCAGGGCGGTTACGGCCAGGACTGCGGCCGCTGCGGTCCCCCGCCCCAGCCCGTACACTACCGATCCGAGCCGATCTACGTCAGCCAGCCCCCGGTCTATGTCTCGCAGCCGCCCGTCTACGTGGAATCGCCGCCGGTCTATGTGCAGCCGGCCCCCGTCTACGTCGAACCGGCCCGCGTGCATGTCTCGCCGCCGCCGGTCCATGTCGCGCCCGCCGACGTGCGCGTCGCCCCGGCCCAGGTCGAGGTCGCTCGCCCTGACGTCTATGTCGAGCCGCCGCGCGTCGAAACGGCCCCGCCGGTGGTCAATTTCGAGCAGGGCTACTACGCCGTGCCGCCCGCGCCGCCGCCTCCGCCGTCGCCCACCGAACGGCCCTACCGCCAGGAACGCGGCGAGCGCGGCTGATACGACAAGGGCGGCGCCTCCGGACGCCGCCCTTTCTGTTTCACGTGAAGCACGATCCCTTGCGGATCAGGAGCTTGCTCTCAAATCAGGGCGATCTCCCGAGTGATCGCCTGGGCCGCCGCGCGCGGATCGGCGACAGCCGTGATCGGTCGGCCGATGACCAGATGGGTGGCGCCGGCTTCCAGAGCGCCGGCCGGGGTCGCCGCGCGCGCCTGATCGTCCATCGCCGCCCCCGCAGGCCGCACGCCCGGCGTCACGATCAGAAAATCCTCGCGCCCCGCCGCGTGGGCGATCGCACGCGCCCCGCCCGCCTCATGCGGGCTGGAGACGACGCCGTGGATTCCCGCCTCCAGCGCCTGACGCACCCGCTGCTCCACCAGTTTCCCCGCCGACAGGCTGTGATCGTCCGCCTTGAGATCCTCGTCCGTCAGGCTGGTCAGGACGGTGACGCCCAGGATCTTCAGACCCGATCCCGCCGCGCCGCGCGCCGCCGCCGCCATCACCTGGGGCCGGGCGTGGACGGTCAGCAGGTCACAGCCAGCGTTCGCCAGCACCGCCGCCGCCTTCTCCACCGTCGCGCCGATGTCGTGCAGCTTCCAGTCCAGAAACACCTGGGCGCCCGACGCCTTCAGCTCGCGCGCCAGACCCATGCCGTCCGAGGCGAACAGCTGCAGCCCCACCTTGTAGAAGCCCACAGCATCGCCGATCCGCTCGACCAGGGCGCGCGCCTCATCGGTCGTCGGCACGTCCAGGGCGCAGATGACGCGCGGGTCGAAGGGGCGATTGGCCAGGTCAACAGAATGGGCTTCGGACATTTCCGGCTCTCGGCGGCTTGCAGGCGCGCGCGGATGCCCCGATAGGTGGGGCGAGGTGTCGCGGTCGCGCGGCGGGTTTTCAGGGCAAGGTGCAGCAATGAACGCGGTCGATCTGGGGGTCAACCTGTTCGTGGCGCTGTTCGCCCTGCTGGACCCCATCGGCAACGTGCCGATTTTCGCAGCGGCCACGGCGGGCGCCTCCCTGCGCCAGCGGATCTCGGTCTCGGCCATGATCTGCCTGTTCGCCGTCGTCTTCCTCGGCTTTTTCTTCTTCACCGGCCTGGGGCTGCTGCAGTTCTTCGGCATTTCGCTCGCCGCCTTCCGCATCGCCGGCGGCATCCTGCTGCTGCTGCTGGGCCTCGACATGGCGCGCGAGGACTTCCTCGCCATCTTCGCCGACGCCGACGCCGCCACCGACGCCAAGGACGTTCGCGGCTACGCCAAACGCCGCTTCAAGCGGCTGATCGTGCCCTTCGCCATTCCCCTGATGATCGGCCCAGGCGCCATCTCCGCCATCATCATCCAGGCGGGCGAGGCGGCCAAGCTGGGTCTGGCCGGCACCGTGGCCTCCCTGATCGCCATGGGGGCCGCCTGCGTCGTGACCTTCCTGTGCTTCTCGGCCACCGGCCCGATCAGCCGCCTGCTGGGCGACGTCGGCATGGCCATCGTGGTGCGGGTGCTGGGCCTGATCCTGTGCGCTCTGGCGATCCAGTTCATCCTGATGGGTCTGGGCGAGGCCCTGCCGGGGATGTTCAGCGCGGGCGTCACCACCCCCTACCCCTCCGGCGGGCACTAACCCTCAGAGGCGATCCAGCCGCCTGGCGTGGCCGCCGACCATCTTCAGCGCCAGAGCGTCGGGCAGCAGCCCGCCCAGCGCCGCCAGGACGTTGTTGGCGACGCCCGGCGTCACGCGCGGCCGGTTCGCCTCGACCGCGTCCCAGCCGATGCGGGCCACGCGGTCGGCGTCCATCCACATCCATTTGGGATAGGCGGCCGAAACCTGCTCGCGCGAGCCGTTGACGTCGTGGAATTCGGTGTAGGTGTAGCCGGGGCACAGGGCGGTGACGTGCACCCCCGTCCCCTGCGTCTCCAGCCACAGCCCCTGCGACGCCTTGATCAGGAAACTCTTGATCGGGCCGTACAGGGTGTCGCCGCCCGTCGCCGGCATCTGCCCCGCCAGGGAGGCCACGTTCAGCACCCGACCCCAGCCGCGCGCGACCATGTCCGGCAGCGCCAGACGCGACAACTCGACCGGCGCGGTCAGCATGACCCGGATCATGGCCGCGTGGTCAGCCGGATCGGTGGCGAGGAAGCCGGTGGTGCGGCTGAAGCCGGCGTTGTTGACCAGGCCGTCGACGCGCAGGCCGCGCGCCGCGATCGCTTCGAACAATCGCCCGGGCGCATTCGGCTCGGCCAGATCGGCGACGACGGCGGTCGCATCGACGCCGTGCGCAGCGGCCAGATCCTCGGCCAGGGCTTGGAGCGGCCCTTCGCGGCGGGCGGTCAGGATCAGGTCATGGCCCCGCGCCGCGCAGACGCGCGCCAGGGCCGCGCCGATGCCGGCCGAGGCCCCGGTGATCAGGATGGTGCGGCGCCCCTCCCCCAATGCCGCCTCGTCAGGCCGCGTCGGCGTTGGGACAGGCCGGATGCGGCGCAAAGGCCCGCAGCACCTCGGGGTCCTCTTCCAGCAGGTCGGCGATGGTGATCTTCGACAGGGCCGCGCCCGCCGCCTGATCGGCCGCCGTCAGGGCTTTGGCCACCTGGCGCGGAATATGTTCGCCGACCGGGCAGCCCTTGGCCCCGGCGGGCGGCGACCCCAGATGGGCGCAGCCGTTCACCGCCCTCAGCACCTCGTCCAGACAGATGGTTTCAGGCCGCCGCAGCAGCCACGACCCGCCGGACGCGCCAGGACGCGTCGCGATCAGGCCCGCCTTGGCCAGCAGGGCGGTCACCCGGCGGATCACCACCGGATTGGTCGGCACCGAGGCGGCCAGGACGGCGCTCGGCTCGGCCTCGGTCGCCGCATAGGCGCCCTTGTGGGCCAGGTAGGCCAGGGCGTGGGCGGCGACGGGAAAACGTTGGCTGTCAGACATCAGGGTTCATGCTCCAGACCGATAGGTAGGCCTTCCGCACCCGTTTCACAAATCAATCCGCAACAAAAACTGTTTTATTAAAGCTCCGCTCAGGCGCCCGCCTTCCGCGCAAAGCCCCAGGCGGCGTCCGAAAGCGGGCCGACCTGGGCCGCCATGGCCCGTGCATGGGCGCTGGCGGCGGTCCCGTCGCGCACCCGTCCGGCGATGCCCTGACAGATGGCCGCCAGTCGGAACAGGTTGTAGGCGAACAGCCAGTCCAGGTTCGTCGGCGCCGCCGTCCCGGTCTTCTGCGCATAGCGTTCGACCGTCTCCGCGACCGAGGGAATCCCCAGAGCCTCCAGGTCCGCTCCGGCCAGGCCGTTGCGCAAGGACGCCGGAATGACCCAGGCGATCAGCAGATAGGAGAAGTCCGCCATCGGGTCGCCGAGGGTCGACAGCTCCCAGTCCAGCACCGCGCGCACCTTCGCCTCGGCCGGATCGAGGATCAGATTGTCGAGGCGGAAGTCCCCATGCACGATCCGCGTCGGCCCCTCCGGCGGCAGGCTCTCAGGCAGGAAGGCGATCAGCCGGTCCATGGTCCCGATCGGTTCAATCTCCGAGGCGCGATACTGCTTGGTCCAGCGCCCGACCTGACGGGCGAAATAATTCCCCGCCTTGCCGTAGTCCGCCAAGCCGACGGCGTCGGGCTCCAGTCGGTGCAGGGCCGCCAGCGTGTCGACCTGGGCGTCATAGATGACGCGGCGCTCCGGCGGGGTCAGGCCCGGCAGCTTCAGATCCCAGAAGATGCGCCCATTGACCTTCTCCATGACGTAGAAGATGGAGCCGATGACGACATCGTCCGCGCACAGAGCATAGGGTCGCGCGACCGGAAAATCCTGGGCGTGCAGGGCCGAGATCACCGCGAACTCCCGATCCACGGCGTGGGCGCTGGCCAGCAACGCGCCCGGCGGCTTGCGGCGCAGCACATAGGTCCGGCCCGGCGTGGTCAGTTCATAGGTCGGGTTGGACTGGCCGCCCTTGAACTGGCGGATGGCCAGCGGCCCGGCGTAGCCCTCGACGTTCGCCGCCAGCCAGGCGTCCAGCGCCGCCTCGTCCAGCCGATAGCGGTCGTCCACCTCGCGCGTGCCTGAAAACGCGGTCTGGGCATCCATGGCGTCGGTCATTCCCCCTCCTCCGGCTGGGCGGCGATGATGGCCGCCCGAACCGCGCCGCGCCAGCCCCTGAGCAGCCGCGCCCGCTCCTCGGCCCCCATGCGCGGGGTCCAGACGGCGGGCGCCTCGGCCGGGGCGGTCCACAGCGCCTCGGTCAGACCCACGCCATAGGCCGCCAGCCGCGCCGCCCCCATGGCCGTCATCTCCTGGAAGGCCGGGCGTTCGACCTCGAGCTCGCAGATGTCGGCGACGAACTGCATGGCGAAGGCGTTGGCGGTGACGCCGCCGTCGACCTTCAGCCGTTTCAGCGGCGGCGCTCCGTCCTTCGTCAGGGCGTCCAGCAGGTCGCGGGTCTGATAGGCCAGACTCTCCAGCGCGGCGCGGACCATGTGGGCCGGTCCGCTGTCGCGGGTCAGGCCGACGACGGTTCCGCGCGCCTCCGGCTCCCACCAGGGCGCGCCGAGGCCGGTGAAACCGGGGACCAGATAGACCCCGCCGTTGTCCGTCAGCGACTGGGCCACGGCCTCGGACTGGCGCGAGTCCGACAGCACCTTCAGCCCGTCGCGCAGCCACTGGATCGCCGACCCGGCCGAGAAGATGGAGCCCTCCAGCGCATAGGCCGCCTCGCCCCCCGCCGCATAGCCCAGCGTCCCCAGCAGCCCCGAGGTCGAGGCCACCGGCGCCGCCCCGACATTGGCGACCAGAAAGGCGCCCGTGCCATAGGTGATCTTGGCGTCCCCTGCCGTCAGCGCCCCGTGGCCGACAAGCGCCGCGTGCTGATCCCCCGCCGAGCCGTGAATGGGCAGGGCGCGCCCCAGCAGGGACGCATCAGCCTCGCCCAGCAGGGCGTCGCAGTCGCGGATTTCCGGCAGGGCCTGCATCGGCACGCCGAACAGGTCGCACAAATCCTGCCGCCATGTGCGGGCGGTCAGGTCCATCAGGCTGGTGCGGCTGGCGTTGGTGGCGTCGGTGACGTGGCTGTTTCCGCCGGTCAGCTTCCAGATCAGCCAGGCGTCGATGGTGCCCAGCTTGACCTCGCCCCGCCCCGCCCGCTCTCGCGCGCCGGGCACGGCGTCCAGCAGCCAGGCGTATTTCGAGGCCGAGAAATAGGGATCGAGGATCAG
>DGIZ01000044.1 GCA_002386585.1 Brevundimonas sp. UBA4609
GAACGGGCTGAAGTCGCCACGCCCGGTTCAGAAAGATAGGGCCGCTCGGTCGGGGACACGGGCGGCGACGCCGTCGCAGCGGGCGCGGTCGGCTGCGTGGGATAGCGCGGCGGGGGCGAGGCGCAGGCCGCCACGGCCAGAGCGCCGAGCGTCAGGATCAGGCCGCCTTTTTCCAGCGCCCCTCGTCCGATTGTTTCCAGTAGGCCAGGTCGGCGCCGTCCGCCTTCAGCGTCCGCCAGCGCCCGCGCGCATGGTTCAGCGCCTGCTCGTCCCGACCGTCGAAGATGATGAAGCAACGTGCGAACTCCTGCATGGCCCCAAGCTCTGAATCATCGACGATGAACAGCGCCTGAGCGCCATTCAGATTCTCGCCCGATTCGGACAGGAGCACAGGCTGGCGCGCGGCGTGGTCGCCGTCGGCCCGTCCGTGAGGCAGGAAACTGTCGTCGCGATAGGTCCACAACAACTCGTCGATATCGTCCAGCCGATGCGAGGTCGCGCCCCGGATCAGGGCGCGCCAGCCTCGCTGAAGCGTGCGCTCCAGCAGGGTCGGCAGCACCTGTTCCAGCGTCGACCGCTCCAGGTGGTAGAACCAGATTTCCGGCTTGGCGTCAGACACCCGGCCCTACCTTCCTGAACTGAGATCAGCCTTCGTAGTGGTCGGCGACCATGCGGTCGAGCAGACGCACGCCATAGCCCACGGCGCCGTCCGGCACGGTCGGGTTCTTGGAATCCTTGACCCAGGCGGTCGAGGCGATGTCGATGTGCGCCCACGGCACGCCGTTGGTGAAGCGTTGCAGGAACAGCGCGGCGGTGATCGAGCCGCCGGCGCGGCCGTTGCCCATGTTCTTCACATCGGCGATCGGGCTGTCGATGTGGCGGTCGTATTCCGCCGGGATCGGCATGCGCCACGACTTCTCGCCCACCTTGGGACCGGCGTCGGCGATGTTGGCGGCCAGTTCGTCGCTGTTGGTGAAGACGCCCGCATATTCCAGGCCCAGCGAGATGATGATGGCGCCCGTCAGGGTGGCCAGATCGATCATGAACTTCGGCTTGAAGCGGTCCTGCGTGTACCAGAGCGCGTCCGCCAGAACGAGGCGGCCCTCGGCGTCGGTGTTCAGCACCTCGATGGTCTGGCCCGACATGGAGGTGACCACGTCGCCCGGACGCTGGGCGTTTCCGTCCGGCATGTTCTCGACCAGGCCCAGGACGCCGACCACGTTCACCTTGGCCTTGCGGCCGGCCAGGGCGTGCATGAGGCCGGCCACGGCGGCGGCGCCGCCCATGTCCCACTTCATCTCTTCCATGCCATCGGCAGGCTTCAGGCTGATGCCGCCAGTGTCGAAGCAGACGCCCTTGCCGACGAAGGCGATGGGGGCCTCGCCCGCCTTGCCGCCGTTCCACTGGATGACGGCCAGTTGGCTTTCACGCACCGAGCCCTGGCCGACGCCGAGCAGCGAGCCCATGCCCAGCTTCTCCATCTCGGCCTCGCCCAGGATTTCGACCTTGGCGCCCAAGGCCTCCAGCTCCTTCACGCGGCGCGCGAACTCGGCCGGGTACAGGATGTTGGCGGGCTCGGACACCAGATCGCGCGAGAACAGCACCGCATCGGCCACGGCCGACAGCGGGGCGAAGGCGGCCTCGGCGCCCTTCACGTCCGAGGTCACGACGCGCACCGTCGTCACCGACGGGATCTTCTCGGCCTTCTGCTTGGTCAGGTATTTGGCGAAGCGATAGGCGGCCAGGCGCACGGCGAATCCGGCGCGGGCGGCCAGTTCCGGCGACAGATGCGAGACATCGATCGTCAGGACTTCGGCGCCCGACAGCTTGGTCGCCTGATAGGCGGCGGCGGCGGCGGTTTCGACCGCCAGATCGTCCAGCTTGTCCGCCGCGCCCGCGCCGACCAGCAGGACGGCGTTCGCGTCGATCCCGGCCGGGGCCGCGACATTCAGGCTGCTGTTGGCGGCGCCGGTGAAGCGGCTGTTCTTCATCGCCTTGGCCAGGGCGCCCGAGGCGGCCTGATCCAGCGCCAAACCGGCGCCGGCGAGGGCTCGTCCTTCATGCGCCAGCACGACAAGAATCTCGGCGGCGCCGGGCGAAGCGACGAATTCGATTTTCATTAAACTGACTCCAGGCCGGCAATCTTGCCCCGGCCACGCTTGAATTTGCCATGGTCGCGGCGACGGTTTCGTCGGGGCGGCCGGATGTGTATTACATGGCTCGCATCGCCCTGGGCTGCAACACGCTCGCAGCCGATTATACGACCTTACCTGCCGCATGACCCTGATTCAGAGGTATCTTTTCCGCCAGATCGGTCTGCCCATCGTGGCGGCGGTCGCGGCGCTGGCCGGCATCGGCCTGCTGAGCCAGAGCCTGGATCAGCTGGAGGTCATCGTCGAGCGCGGCCAGAGCGTCTGGGTCATGGTCAAGCTGACCTTGCTGGCCCTGCCGCAGCTGATCGCCGTCATCCTGCCCATCGGCCTGTTTGTCGGCGCCCTGATCGCCCTGACGCGGCTGCAGCGCGAACAGGAGCTGACCGCCGCCTACGCCGCCGGGGTCAGCCGCTGGGCCCTGATCCGGCCCGCCCTGCAGATCGCCCTGATCGTCACGGTCGTCGCCCTGCTGGTGAACGTTTTCGTCCAGCCCTGGGCCCAGCGCGAGGGCCGCCGTCAGGCCTTCGCCATCCGCACCGACCTGGCCGCCCTGCTGGTCGAGGAAGGCCGCTTCGTCCAGGGCCCTGACGGCCTGACCGTCTATGTCCAGCAGATCGAGCAGAACGGTCTGATGAAGAACCTCTTCGTCTACCTGGACAACGGCAAGACGGTCACGACCTGGGACGCCGACACCGCCCGTTTCGGCCGCGTCGACGGCCTGCCGGTGCTGACCATGCAGAACGGGTCGATGCAGCGCTATTCCTCGCGCGAGGTGCTGAACCAGCTGTCGTTCGACCAGCAGGTGTTCGACCTGTCGCCCTACGCCAAGACCACCGAGCGCATCCGCTTCAAGCCGTCGGACCTGTGGCTGACGGACCTGTTCGACCCGACCCCCGCCCTGTTGGAAAGCGCCGGAACACGCGGCGAACTGGCGGCCGAGGGCCATTCGCGACTGGCCTCGCCCCTCTATGCTCTCGCGGCCATGGCCTTTGCGCTGGCGGCCATCCTGGGCGGGGCCTTCAGCCGCAGCGGCTACGCCGGACGCATCGCCAGGGCCGCCGGGGCCTTTCTGATCCTGCGCGTCATCGGCTACGGCCTGGTGGCGGGGAGCGCCTGGAACGGCGCGCTGAACATCCTGCAATACGTCGTGCCGCTGGCGGCGACCGCCCTGGCCCTGCGCATCCTGTTCCGCGCGCTCAAGCCGCGCCGTCGCCGCGCCTGGGCGCCGCTGGAACGCCTGAAGGCGAGGTTCGCATGAAGCTCCGTCTCGGCCGCATCGAACGCTATGTGCTGATCCAGCAGATGAAGTCGCTGGGCGTGGCCCTGGCCGTCATCGCCGCCCTGGTCATGCTGATCGACTTCGTGGAGGTGTCGCGCGGGCTGAACTCGTCGGGCGAGCTGTCGGGGGCGCGCATCCTGGGCCTGGTGATGGTCAAGTCGCCATCGGTCATCGTGCAGCTTCTGCCCTTCGTCTTCCTGTTCGGCACCCTGGGGGCCTTCGTCAGCCTGAACCGGCGCAGCGAGCTGATCGCCATGCGGGCGGCGGGAGTCTCGGCCTGGCGCTTCGTCCTGCCGGCGGCAGGCGCGGCGGTGGCGCTGGGCATGCTGACGGTTACGGTTCTGGGGCCGATGGCGGCGGCGGGCGACGCGGTGTGGCAGCGCGAACGCGCCCGGATCTCCGGCTCCGTCCCCGGCGGCGCGTCCAACGAGGCGGTCTGGCTGCGCGAGGGCGACGCCAACCGCCAGATGATCATTCGCGGCGCCCGGCAGGAACAGGCCAGCGGGCGGCTGCTGGACGCGACCTTCTTCATCTACACCACCACCTCCTCGGGGCGGCGCGTCTTCACCGAGCGCATCGACGCGGCGACGGCCTCGCTCAACGCCGGGCGCTGGCGGCTGACCGATGCGGCGGGCGCTCAGACGGGCCAGCGAGCGGTGCGCTACGCCACCCTGGACCTGCCGTCCAACCTGGCCGACGAGGAAGCCTTCCAGCGCTTCGCCCGACCGCAGTCGACCCCCTTCTGGTCCCTGCCCAACCAGATTCGCCGCATCGAGGACGCGGGCTTCGCCTCGACCGCCTATCAGCTGCGGCTGCAACAGCTTCTGGCCACGCCCCTGATCTTCGGCGCCATGTCCATCCTGGCGGCGGCCTTCTCGCTGCGGCTGATGCGGCTGGGCGATCTGGCGCGGATGACCGTGGCCGCCGTGGTGCTGGGCTTCGCCTTCTTCTTCCTGAACCAGTTCTCGTCCGCCATGGGTTCGGCCGAGGTCGTTCCGCCCGTGATCGCCGCCTGGTTGCCCCCGATATTGACGGCTCTCGCCGCCTTTACCTTGCTGATCTATACCGAAGACGGCTAATCGGGCCGTTTCCGCCCGGCCGGCAATGAGTGGACAACGCATGACCAATCGCCGTCTCCCCCGTATGGGAGCCTTGCGTCTTCGGCTTTTGACCGGCGCGGCGTTGGTCATAGGCGCGCCCCTGTCTCAGCCGGCGTTCGCCCAGGCCGCCCAGGCCCAGGAAGCCCCTGCCTCCGCCTCGGCGCAGCCGGCGGCCGCGACGCCGCAGACGCCGGGCGCAGACGGCCTGACGCCCGACGCCGTCTTCGTCGATGCGGATTCCGCCCAGCGCCAGGGCGACGTCGTCTCGGCCCAGGGCTCGCCCGAGGATCGGGTCATGGCCCGCTTCCAGGACCACAGCCTGCGCGCCCAAGACGTCACCTATGACCTGCAGAGCCGCATCGCCACGGCCTCGGGCGACGCGGAGCTGACCGCGCCGGACGGCTCGGTCGTCCACGCCGAGCGGATCGAGCTCGATTCCGACCTCAAGGCGGGCGTGGCCGTCGACCTGGCTACGCGCCTGTCGAACGGCTCCAGCCTGATGGCCGCCACCGCCGTGAGGCGCTCCGAGACGGTCAGCGAGCTGAACAACGTCATCTTCACCCCCTGCCCCATCTGCACCGTGGACGGCGCGGCCAAGACGCCCAGCGTCTCCATCCAGGCCTCCAAGGCGGTGCAGAACGAGGAGTTGCGCGCGATCCTCTATCGCGACGTGGTGTTCCGCCTGGGCGGGGTGCCGATCTTCTACCTGCCCGCCTTCTCGCATCCTGACCCGACGGTGGACCGGGCGTCGGGCTTCCTGGTGCCGTGGGGCGACTATCAGTCCGGCCGGGGGGTCTCGCTCGAGATTCCCTATCTGCACGTCATCTCGCCGTCCGAAGACGTGCTGGTCAGCCCGCAGTTCAACACCCGGGTCGCCCCCATGCTGAACCTGCAATGGCGCAAGCGATTCACCGACGGCGTCATTGTGGCCCGCGGCGGGGCCACCTACGGCCGCAGCTTCGGCGACTTCGACCTGGACGGCGACGGCCGCGCGGAAAGCAACGTCCGCTTCGGCGACAAGACCACGCGCAGCTATCTGCTGGCTCACGGCGCGTTCGATCCGGACGGCCCGTGGCGCTGGGGCTTCACGGCCGAGCGCGTCTCGGACAAGACCCTGTTCGACCGCTATGACGTGCGCGACGCCTATCAGGACAACGGCCTCTACTACGGCGACAGCCGCCGCCTGATCAGCCAGATCTACGCCGAGCGCCAGACCGAGCGCTCCTATCTGTCGGTCGCGGCCTTCGCCATGCAGAGCCTGCGGCTCGATCCGTCCTATTCGGACACCGACTTCCGCGATTCCAGCGGCTATCTGGTGTTCGAGGACGACAACACCCTGCCGCTGGTGGCGCCCCTGATCGAGGCGCGCTGGGAGCCGGAAGGCCCCGTCTTCGGCGGTCGCCTGCGTCTGCGCGGCTCGGCCGTGGCGCTGACCCGTGACGCCTATGTCGGCTTCCCGACCCTGGCGCCGGAGCTGATTCCGGGCGGCCCGGCCGACGGCCTGCCCGGCGTCGACAGCCGCCGCATCACCGGCCAGGCGGAATGGCGCCGGGTGATGATCTCGCCGATCGGCCTGCGCTGGGAGCCGTTCGTGGACCTGCGCGCCGACTTCTATTCGGTGGACGACCTGCCGCCCTCCCTGGGCGTCGAGGACCAAACCCTCGCCCGCGCGCGGACCAGCGCCGGGGTCGACGTCAGCTATCCCCTGTATCGCCGCCTCAGCGCCTCGTCCGACCTGATCCTGGAGCCGATGGCCCAGCTGTCGATCTCCAACAAGGCCGACCTCGACCCGTTCATTCCGAACGAGGACAGCCAGATCACCGAACTGGACCATCTGTCGCTGTTCCGCATGGACCGCTTCCCCGGCTACGACCTGCTGGAAGGCGGCCTGCGCTTCACGGCGGGCGCCCGCGCCACCCTGCGCTGGGACGATGTGCGCTCGGCCAGCCTCTTCATCGGCCGCAGCATGCGCGCCGACGATCAGGACGAGTATCTGACGCCGATCCCGGATGATCCGACCCGCCTCTACGACCCCTCGGGCCTGGCCAGCCGGACGTCCGACTGGGTGGTGCAAGGCACGTTCAACCCCTCGGACCGGATGCGCGGCTGGTTCCACGCCACGGTCGACGGCAACGGCGAGATCCGCCGCGCCGAGGCCACGGTCGACGGCCGCTGGGGGCGTCGCAACCTGGCCAGCGTCAGCTACATCGTCGACCGCTCCAACCCGCTGGGCGGGCCCGAGAACCGCAACTACGAGTTCGTCCAGCTGTCCGGTCACCAGTTCGTCTACGGCAACTGGGGCGTGGCGGTGACCGGGATCGCCGACCTGGAGCGGGACATCATCACCCGGTCGGAGGTCGGCCTGCTGTTCGACGACGACTGCTTCCGCATCGAGCTGGGTTGGCGCCGCGACAATACCCGCGTGCGGCCGACGGGCCCGGCCGAAGGTGTTTACATCCGTCTTAACCTCGCCACTTTTGGGGCTTCAGGCTATGATCGCAATGATATGCGGTAGGCATGACGCGCATTGCGGCGTAGGGGAACATGCGCCCTGGCGCTGTGGCGCGGCCAGCGCCGCCGACAGGCTCGGGACCGCTTTAGGGAATCAGGACTGACGATGGGTTTGATGCGTTACTCTACGGGAGCCGCCCTGGCCGCCCTTATGGTCGTGGCGGCCGTGGAGCCTTCCTCGGCTCAGACTCCGGCGTCTCCCGCTTCTGCGCAGGCCGCGCCCCAGACGCCGGCCGCCGGCGCCCTGAACCCCGCCGCCGAGGAAGCTCCTCAGCGCACGGCTCCCGCGCCGCAGTTCCGCCTGTCCGACGGCATCATCGCCACGGTCAACGACCGCATCATCACCGGCTTCGACCTGCGCCAGCGGATGCTGGTGCTGATGGCCATGACCCAGGTCCAGCCGACCGAAGAGAACATCGGCGCCATCCAGCAGCAGGCGCTGAACGATCTGATCGACCAGCACCTGCAGGCCGCCGAACTCGCCAAGTTCGAGCAGTTGAAGATCGGCGACGACGAAGTCGATCAGGAAATCGCCGACATGGCGCGTCAGGCGGGCACGACGCCGGCCAACTACGTCAACTTCCTGGAACAGGGCGGCATCAGCATTCCCGCCTTCCGCGAGCAGATGCGCACCGAGATCGGCTGGCGCGAACTGGTCGGCGGCCGCTTCCGTGACCGCGCCCGCGTCGGCAAGAGCCAGGTCGATCAGACCATGCGCCAGATGACCGAGTCGGCGACCAAGCCTCAGTATCTGATCGGTGAAATCTACCTGGAGGCCGCTCGCGTCGGCGGGATGCAGGAAGCCATGAGCGGCGCCCAGCAACTGGTCCAGCAGATGATCCAGGGCGCCCCCTTCATGGCCGTGGCGCGTCAGTTCTCGGCCGCCCCGTCGGCCGCCCGCGGCGGCGACGCCGGCTGGGTGGTCCAGGGCACGGTCCAGCCCGCCCTGCAGTCGGTCATGGAAACGCTGGAGCCTGGCCAGCTGTCGAACCCGATCCCGGTCGATGGCGGCGTCTACATCCTCTACATGCGCGACAAGCGTTCAGGCGCCTCGACCAGCATGGTCAAGATGAAGCAGGTCATGGTCGAACTGCCGGAAAACGCCGACGAAGCCCAGGTCGCCGCCGCGACCCAGCGCCTCGAAGCCCTGCGCGGCCAGCTGACGTGCGACAACATCCTGACCCGCGCGCGGTCCGAGCCGGGCCTGCTGGGCGCCGACCTGGGCGAGAGCGACGTCGCGGATCTGTTGCCGCAGTTCCAGCAGGTCGCCCGCTCGGCCGAAGTCGGTTCGATCAGCACGGCGGTCCGCACCCCGCTGGGCGTCCACCTGCTGGCCGTCTGCGACCGTCGCCTGGGCGGCCCCGACGCCCCCTCGGCGCAACAGGTCGAGGCCCGTCTGCAGAACCAGAACTACGCCATGCTGGGCCGCCGCTATCTGCGCGACCTGCGGGCCGACGCCCTCATCGAAATCAAGCAATGACGATGAACCGGCCGCTCATCGTCACGATGGGCGACCCCGCCGGGGTAGGGCCGGAAATCATCGCGCGCGCCTGGTCGGTGCTGGGCTCCGCCCCCGGCCCGCTGGCGCCGGTCGTGCCCTTCGTCGTCGTCGGCGACGCTGAGGTGCTGAAGGCGCAGGGCCAGCCGGTGGAAGCCGTCCTCAGCCCGGCCGACGCCGCCGGCGTCTTCGGCCGCGCCGTCCCCGTCCTGCACCATCCGGCGCCCGCGCCCGTGACGGCCGGCCAGCCTGAGCCCGCCAACGCCGTCGCCGTGGCCGACTGGATCGAGCGCGGCGTCGATCTGGTGCTGTCGGGCGAAGGCTG
>DGIZ01000081.1 GCA_002386585.1 Brevundimonas sp. UBA4609
CAGGCGCTGGACCGGCTGATCGCCCTGCGCGACCGGGCCGATCGGCTGGCGGGAGACTGGGCGGCCGTCGGCTTCGCCCCGGCCAAGCGGCCGCCGGTGCGCCGCCTGCTCAACTCGCCCAAGGGCCGCGTCCGCTATTTCTGGCGCTCGTCCGCCGCCGTCGCCCATGCGCGGGCGACGGGTGGCAAGCTGATCTGGTGGGCCGGCAAGGAGACCCCGCAGATCCGCGCCGCCGCCGACGCCTTCGAAGGCCCCGTCGTGCGCATGGAGGACGGCTTCATCCGTTCGCGCGGGCTGGGGTCCGACTTCTTCGGCGCCCTGTCGGTCGCGCTGGACGATCAGGGCGTCTACTACGACCCGACCCGGCCCAGCCGTCTGGAGAGCCTGATCGAGGCGGGCGAGCCCGCGCCGGATCAGGCCGCGCGGGCCGAAGCCCTGCGCGCCCGCGTGGTCAAGGCGGGCCTGTCGAAATACAATCTGAAGGGCGCGGGCGTTCCGGCGCACTGGCCGAAAGACAGGCCGATCCTGCTGGTCGTGGGTCAGGTCGAGAACGACCGTTCGATCCTGATGGGCTGCGGGCCGGACCTGCGCACCAACTCCGGTCTGGTGAAGGCGGCCCGCGCGGACCATCCCGAGGCCTTCCTGATCTATCGCAACCACCCGGACGTGACGGCGGGCAACCGCCCGGGCCTGCTGGACCATGCGGCGATGGAGGAGGTCGACGCCTCGGCTGACGATCTGGACATCATCGACTGCCTGAACGCCTGCGACCGGCTGGCGACCTTGACCTCCCTGACCGGGTTCGAGGCCCTGATGCGGGGCAAGCCGGTCAGCGTCTACGGCCGCCCCTTCTATGCCGGATGGGGCCTGACCGACGACCGCCTGACGTTTGAGCGCCGCACCCGTCGCGCCAGCCTGCAAAGCCTGATCCACGCCGCCCTGATCGGCTATCCGGTCTACGTCACGCCGGACGGCTGGCCATGCGAGGCCGAGGATCTGGTCGAGGCCCTGATCGCCGCGCGCGACCACCCCCTGCCCGCCCCGCCGCGCGGCCGCATCAATCGCTGGTGGAGGGGCGTCAAGGCCAGTCTCGACCGCAGCCTTCCCCCGGCCTATTGAGGAGGTTCGTCATCGCAACGGACTGAGTCCGGCCCGCGAGGCGCCCGAACTTCGCCGCGAGGCGCCGACATAAGGCTTGTCGAGCGCCGGGGACTCCATGTTCCCTCATGCAGCGAGGCGCCGCGCGCCGAGCGTCAGGGAACCATACAGTGAAAAAAGCCGTCATCTCCGCCACCGGCCTGTTCACCCCGGAACAGTCGATCTCGAACGAGGAGCTGGTCGGCGCCTACAACGCCTGGGCCGAAGGCTGGAACGCCGCCAACGCCGAAGCCATCGCCGCCGGCGAGCTGGAGGCCAAGACGCCCTCGTCCGAAGCCTTCATCGAAAAGGCCTCGGGCATCAAGGCGCGCTACGTCATGGACAAGTCGGGGATCATCGACCCCGAGCGGATGTTGCCGCACCTGGCGGCGCGCGGCGATGACGAACTGTCGATCCTGGCCGAGATGGCGGTGAAGGCCGCTGAGGACGCCATCCGGGCCTGGGGCAAGCCGGTCAGCGAGATCGGCGCCGTCATCTGCGCCGCGTCGAACATGCAGCGCCCCTACCCCGCCATGGCTATCGAGGTGCAGCAGGCGCTGGGCATCGAGGGCTTCGCCTTCGACATGAACGTGGCGTGCAGCTCCGCCACCTTCGGCATCAAGACGGCGGCGGACTTCGTGGCCTCCGGCTCGGTCAAGGCCGTGCTGATGGTGAACCCCGAGATCTGCTCGGCGCACCTGAACTTCAAGGATCGCGACAGCCACTTCATCTTCGGCGACGTCGCCACCGCCGTCATCATCGAGGCCGAGGACCAGGTTGGACCCGGCGGCTGGGACATTCTGGGCACCAAGCTGCAGACCAGCTTCTCGAACAACATCCGCAACAACTTCGGCTTCCTGAACCGCGCCGCCCTGCCGACCGACGCCAACGAGCCGGTTTCGTCCGACGGCCTGACCGACAAGATGTTCGTCCAGCAGGGCCGCAAGGTCTTCAAGGAGGTGGTGCCGATGGTGTCGACCATGATCCTGGATCACGCCGCCGAGCTGAACCTGGACACGCAGGGGCTGAAGCGCCTGTGGCTGCACCAGGCCAACATCAACATGAACACCCTGATCGGCAAGAAGGTGCTCGGCCGCGATCCCGAGCCCGAGGAGAACGTCATCATCTTGGACGACTACGCCAACACCTCCTCGGCGGGGTCGATCATCGCCTTCCACCTGCACAATGACGGCTTTACGCCGGGCGACACGGGCCTGATCTGCAGTTTCGGCGCCGGCTATTCGGCGGGCACGGTTTTTGTGCAAAAGCGCCCATAAACCCGCCGAACAGGAATCATTATTTCCGGCGGCGCTTGCACTGTTCGGAAATTTTTGCAAACCGTATCGCGTCGAGAAGCAGGGGGGACGGCGCCCGAATGACTCAGACAGCTTTGCCTTGGGCTGAAAAACTCAGTGATCCGCTGGCGCACGACGTGGCCACGGTGTTGCAACGCATGGGCGGTTCGGCCCATCAGGACATGGTGATCAACTGCGTCGCGGCGCTGAAACGCCAACGCGGCGAGTCGGTGACTCAAGACCTCAAGATGAAGATCATCGAGGTGTTCGAACGCTATCGCGACTTCTTCATCCGCCCCTTCGGCGAAGGGTCGATGCGCTGGGCCCTGGCGCCGGGCGTCGCCTGACCGCCCAAAGAATCGACCAACGAAAAAGGCCCGCTCCGACTGGAGCGGGCCTTCGTCATTTCAGACCCTCTGCTTAGAAGCGGCGGATGTAGCTGACCGAATAGGCGTCAGCCTCGCCGCGATCGTCGCGGAAGTCGCGGCGGGTCCAGTCGGCGCGGACGCCGTTGACGCCGTCCAGGTAGTAGTTGGCGCCGACGCCGTAGTTCCAGCTGTCGCCGCCGACCTTGCTCTCGGCGCCGGCCAGTTCCTGCTTCAGTTCGGTGTGGCCGTAGCCGCCGCGCGCGAACAGCTCCAGCTTGTCGCCGACGGGATACTTGCCGACGACATAGCCGGCGGCGTCCCACTCGTGCTTGATCTGACCGTCGACGCCGGCGACGGTGATGTCCTTGTCCTTGACCCCCACGCCGACCTCGGTCTCCACGGCCAGGTAGCGGTTCAGGTTGACGCCCAGGCGGCCGGACACGGCGCCGGTCTGAGCCGCATCGCCTTCCATGTGCGTGTAACCCATCGAGCCATAACCGCGCGGTTCGGGATTTGATTGAGCAAACGCCGGAGCGGCGAGAACAGACATAGCGGCGGCGGCGAGAAGAACGTTACGCATTATTTCATACTCCTTAGATGATGTGACTTCTTTGATCACATGCCCCATCCAAAGAAGCTTAAATGGTTGCGCCTGCATCCCTGTTCCATAGGCGCATCAACCACGAACGACGAAAGTTACGTGAAAGACACATACGTCGTTACCTAAATGGCGCAAAAAGAAAGGGCGCGCCCCGCCGGGGAGCGCGCCCAACCGATCCGCCGGGAATCGGATCAGAAACGACGGACGTAGTTGACCGAGTAGACGTCCACTTCGCCGCCGTCGTCGGTGAAGTCGCGACGGGTCCAGTCGCCGCGCAGGCCGTTCTGGCCGTCGAAGTAGTAGTTGGCGCCGACGCCGTAGTTCCAGCTTTCGCCGTCGGCCTTGCGCTCGACCCCGGCCAGTTCGGCCTTCATCTGGGTGGTGCCGTAGCCGCCGCGTGCGAACAGTTCGAAATTGGGCGTGACCGGAAACGTGCCGACCGCATAGGCGGCCAGGTCATAGTCGTGCTCGATCTTGCCCTGGGCCCCGGCGATGGTGAAGTCGTCGTCCTTCACCCCGATCGAGCCTTCGCCCTCGACGCCGAAATAGGGGTTGAACTTGGCCCCCAGGCGGCCGGTGACGGCGCCCAGGTCGCCATCCGAATGGTCCAGCTGCGAATAGCCGAGCGTGCCATAGTAGGTGGGACCGCCCGGCTGCACGACCTGGGCCGCAGCGGGAAGGGCGAATACAGAAAGGGCGGCGGCGGCGAGAATAACGTTACGCATGAGCTTCAATCACTCCTTATTGCGATGAGCAGGACCGGCCTGACCACCTTGCTGAGAAACAAATCTCAAGCGCCCATAGCCGTTCCCTGTGCTTGAACGAGGGAGCGAGAACTGTGCGGGAGAAGGCACACACCGCGTTCCGTCAAGGGCGACTATTTCAGGGCATGAAAAAGGCGACCCTTTCGGGTCGCCCTTCTCTTGTCGACGATTGAAGGGGCCTCAGCGGTCCTTTTCGCGCTCCTCGCCCGAGCGCGCGCTCAGGGCGGCCTGGGCCGCCGCCAGACGAGCGATCGGCACGCGGTAGGGCGAGCAGGAGACGTAGTCGAGGCCAACCGTCTCGCAGAAGGCGATGGAGGCGGGATCGCCGCCATGCTCGCCGCAGATGCCCATCTTCATGCCCGGCTTGACCGCACGGCCGCGCTCCTCGGCGATGCGGATCAGGTCGCCCACGCCGCTCTGGTCCAGACGGACGAAGGGGTCGTTCTCGAAGATGCCCTTGTCCAGATAGGCCTGCAGGAAGTGGCCGGAATCGTCGCGGCTGATGCCGAAGGTCGTCTGCGTCAGGTCGTTGGTGCCGAAGCTGAAGAACTCGGCGTGCTCGGCCAGATCGGCGGCGCGCAGGGCGGCGCGTGGCAGTTCGACCATGGTGCCGACCAGGTAGTCCACGCTGTCGCCGGCGTCCGCGAAGACGGCCTTGGCCGTGCGGTCGGTCAGTTCGCGCAGATACTTCATCTCCAGACCCAGGGCGACCAACGGGTGCATGATCTCCGGGATCGGGGCGACGCCCGAAGACGCCTTCACCTGCAGCGCCGCCTCGAGAATGGCCCGGACCTGCATCTCGTAGATTTCCGGATAGGCCACGCCCAGGCGGCAGCCGCGGTGGCCCAGCATGGGGTTGGTCTCATGCAGTTCGCGGGCGCGGCGCTTCAGCTTGGCCGCATCCAGACCTTGCGTCGCCGCCAGGGCGTCGATGTCGGCGTCGGTGTGCGGAATGAACTCGTGCAGCGGCGGGTCCAGCAGACGCACCGTCACCGGCAGGCCGCTCATGATGGTGAACAGCTCGACGAAGTCGGCCTTCTGGAACGGGGCGATCTTGGCCAGGGCCACGCGGCGGCCCGCCTCGTCGTCGGCCAGGATCATCTCGCGCACGGCGGCGATGCGAGCCTCGTCGAAGAACATGTGCTCGGTGCGCGACAGGCCGATGCCTTCGGCGCCGAAGCCGCGCGCGGTCTTGGCGTCCAGCGGCGTCTCGGCGTTGGCGCGGACCTTCAGGCGGCGAATGCCGTCGGCCCAGCCCATCAGGGTCTGGAAGTCGCCCGTCAGCTCCGGCTCGATCATGGCCACGGCGCCGTCCAGCACCTCGCCCTTGCCGCCGTCGATGGTGATGACCTCGCCCGCCTTGAAGGTGCGGCCGCGCGCGGTGAAGGTTCCAGCCTTCTCATTGATGGCGATCTCGCCCGCGCCCGAGACGCAGGGGCGCCCCATGCCGCGCGCCACGACCGCCGCGTGGCTGGTCATGCCGCCGCGCGCCGTGACGATGCCGCGCGCCGCGTGCATGCCGTGGATGTCTTCAGGGCTGGTCTCGTCACGGACCAGGATGACGGCGTCGCCCTGTTGGCCCAGACGTTCAGCCTCGTCAGCGTCGAAGACGATCTTGCCGGTCGCCGCGCCCGGCGAGGCGGGCAGGCCCGCCGCGACGACAGTGCGCGCCGCCTTGGCGTCCAGCGTCGGGTGCAGCAGCTGGTCCAGCGCGCCCGGCTCGACGCGGCTGACAGCCTCGTCCTGAGAAATCACGCCTTCGGAGGCCAGATCGACGGCGATCTTCAGCGCCGACTTGGCCGTGCGCTTGCCGTTGCGGGTCTGCAGCATCCACAGACGGCCCTGCTCGACCGTGAACTCGATGTCCTGCATGTCGCGGTAGTGGCTTTCCAGCCGCCCCACCACGTCGACGAACTGGGCGAAGACCTCGGGCATGGCCTCTTCCATCGAGGGAGCCGTTTCGCCCATCTCCTCGCGGCCCGCCTTGGTCAGGGACTGCGGCGTGCGGATGCCCGCCACCACGTCCTCGCCCTGGGCGTTGATCAGGAACTCGCCGTACAGCCTGTTCTCGCCGGTCGAGGGGTTGCGGGTGAAGGCGACGCCGGTGGCCGAGGTCTCGCCCATGTTGCCGAACACCATCGACTGGACGTTGACGGCCGTGCCCCAGCTTTCGGGGATGTCGTGCATGCGGCGATAGAATTTCGCCCGGTCGTTCATCCAGCTTTCGAACACGGCGCCGACGGCGCCCCACAGCTGGGCCTGCGGGTCCTGCGGGAAGGGCTTGCCCAGCTCACGCTCGACCAGGGCCTTGTAGTCCGCGACCACCTTCTCCCAGTTCTCGGCGGTCAGTTCGGTGTCGACCGAGACGCCCAGACGATCCTTGTGGTCGTCCAGCACCTCTTCGAAATAGTCGTGGCCCAGACCCAGAACCACGTTGGAGTACATGGTGATGAAGCGGCGATAGGAATCGAAGGCGAAGCGGCGGTCGCCCGACAGCTTGGCCAGACCCTCGACCGTCTGGTCGTTCAGGCCCAGGTTCAGGACGGTGTCCATCATGCCCGGCATGGAGGCGCGGGCGCCCGAGCGCACCGACACCAGCAGGGGATTGGCCGCGTCGCCGAAAGTCTTGCCCACCACGCCCTCGACGTGGGCCAGGGCCGCCTTGACCTGATCGGTCAGGTCGGACGGATAGGTTTCCTGGTTGGCGTAATACCAGGTGCAGACCTCGGTGGTGATGGTGAAGCCGGGCGGCACCGGCAGGCCGAGGGACGACATCTCTGCCAGGTTCGCCCCCTTGCCGCCCAGAAGGTTCTTCATCGACGCGTCGCCGTCGGCGGATCCGCCGCCGAAGCCGTACACCCACTTGGTCATTTCGTAGTTCCTGAACCGTGGTTTTGCGAGGTTGAGTCCCGCCTTATGCGGGGTTTCACTAGCGCGCTGCACCTGCGAAGGCGAGGCCGAAGGCGTAACAATCCGTGAGGGGATGTATCGTTTGGCGCCCCTGCCCTGCCCTAACCTCGTCCAAGCCCCGGAGCGGCCGAAGAAAAATGCCGGCTCCATATCAGATGCGGGCCTTGTCCTTTTCATCCCCGCTCATCCCAGCGGACGCCGGGACCCAGTGAATAAGCCAAACTGAGGCCTGACTGTGGAGCCCGGAGCCTGAAGCCAAAGCACTGGATCCCGGCGTCCGCCGGGATGAGCGGAAATCAGGCATCTGCGCCAACACACAAGGTGAATTCAGCCAAAGGAAAACGCCCGCCGGTTTCCCGGCGGGCGCTTGCATTCCGTGCGTCCTGAGTGGAGGCTCAGGCCGGATCCGTTCAGGCGGCGACGGTGATCGCGCCCTCGGCCGGGTCGCGCAGAACATAGCCGCGGCCCCAGACGGTCTCGATGTAGTGCTTGCCGCCGGCGGCCGTCGCCAGCTTCTTGCGCAGCTTGCAGATGAAGACGTCGATGATCTTCAGCTCCGGCTCGTCCATGCCACCGTACAGGTGGTTCAGGAACATCTCCTTGGTCAGGGTCGTGCCCTTGCGCAGGGAGAGCAGCTCCAGCATCTGATATTCCTTGCCGGTCAGATGCACGCGGTGGCCGTTCACCTCGACGGTCTTGGCGTCCAGGTTCACCGCGATCTCGCCGGTGTGGATGATGGCCTGGGCGTGGCCCTTGGAGCGGCGGACCACGGCGTGGGTGCGCGCGATCAGCTCGTCCTTGTGGAAGGGCTTGGTCAGATAGTCGTCGGCGCCGCCGCCGAAGGTCTTGACCTTGGTGTCGATCTCATGGCTGCCCGAGAGGATCATCACCGGCGTATTGATCTTGCCGTTGCGCAGCTGACGCAGAACCTCGAGGCCGCTCATGTCGGGCAGGTTCAGGTCCAGCAGAATGAGGTCGTAGTCATAGATCTTGCCCAGATCGATGCCCTCCTCACCCAGGTCGGTGGTGTAGACGTTAAACCCTTCCGACTTCAGCATCAGTTCGATGCTTTGAGCCGTCGCGTGGTCGTCTTCGATCAACAGGACGCGCATTCATGCCCCTCCAGGCAAAGCTTGGGATGGCCGCACATGGCATGCGGCCGGGTAACCTTGTTCCAACGTTAACGGGCCAAAACCTTAAGAAGGGTTAACGCATCCCGATATGAAACGCCTAAGGTGATTTGCGAATCGTCGTCCAGAGTCCCGAGTCAAGGATTCGTTAATTTATTCGACGCCGCCCCCTCATTCCCCTGTTGACGTCTGACGCGTCTTCCACAGGGGGCGTGCACAACCGCCCCCGTCAATGCCGGACCCCGCCTGTCGAAGCGACCGTTTCTGACGTTTCATAGGACAACATTCCTAACCCAGCCGTCCGACGCACTCATAATGGCGGCATCCACAGGAATGGCGGGAGGAAGCGCAGATCATGGAACCCTATCGCGTGCCGGTGACGGAGGGCGACCGCATCCGGGCGGACGCGGCCCTGTCGCTGTCGGGCCTGGCCCTGGGCGTGCCTGTCGCCGAGATGACGCGGCGCGAGCGAGTGCGGCCCAGGGCGTGTCGCGCGCGCTGGTCGGCCATGTATCTGGCGCACGTCTCCTTCGGCTGGCCGCTGGAGCGGGTGGCCCACGCCTTCGGCCTGAACCGGGCGACGGCGGGCGCCGCCTGCCGCTGGGCCGAGGACGAGCGCGACCGGCCCGACTACGACGCCCTGATGGACGGCCTGGAGGGGTCGCTGCGGGCGGTGATGGAGCTGCCCCTGGTCGATCTGGCGCCCGAGATCGGAGCCCGCCGATGAGCCGCCAACTGGAACGCGCCCGCAGCCTGCTGCAACGCCCCGGCGCCTGGCTGGACCAGGCGAACGGCGCCTATCCCTTGCGCCTCGGCGGCGACCGGCGCAGCCGGGTGGTGTTGACGCTGGACGAGGCCGTCTTCCGCGCCGTGATCGAGCGGCCGGGCCTGCGGTTGCGCGAAGGCGGCGGCTGGCTGCCTCGCGCGGCCAACGACCATGCTCCCGCCGCTCCCCCTCCCGGCCGCCCCGGCGTCATCGAGGGCGAGCGCGCGGTGATGGAGGGCGACGGCCGCCTGACCACCCGCCGCGCCAATCTGGGCGAGAGCCCGATCCTGTGGCTGGCCCGGCGCAAGGACCAATCGGGCCGCCCCTGGCTGACGCCGGCCGAGGTCGCGGCGGGCGAACGGCTGCGTGCCGAGGCCGAGATCGCGGCCGCCGGCCCCTCCCTGACCATGCGCTGGGACGCCTTGCCGACCTCGCGTTCGGGCGGCGGGAGCGTGCGGATCGAACCGGGCGACCGCGCCATGTCCGCCTCGGGTCGGGTGCGGGCGGCGCTGGGCGCCTGCGGCCCGCGTCTGCGCGCCATGGTCGAGCAGGTCTGCATCCACGGCACGTCCCTGCAACTGGCGGAACAGGCCCTGTCCTTGCGCCGCCGACAGGGCAAGACCCTGCTGAAACAGGGATTGCAGGCTCTGGCCGAGCATTACGGCATCGGGTGATACGGCCGAACTGCGACATTGCGACATGCAATCAGCGATTGTCGATCCATCATTACTTAAGCATGGGCGTTCTACCCAGAGGCGATCCTTTCGGTCGCCGCGAGTAGAATTCCCATGAGCTTCTTCCGTCCAGCCGCACATGTTCTGGGCTTGTTTCTGGGCCTGACGGGCGGCGCCGCCGTCGCCCAGACCAGCGCCGAGGATCAGTGGCGCGTGACGGTCAGCCCCTATGTCTGGGCCACTTCGCTGGACGGAAACGTCACGCTGGCGGGCCACAAGGCGCCGGTGGACGTGTCCGCCTCGGACGCCTTCGACCAGCTGGAGAGCGTGGTCATGGGCGACGTCGAGGTGCGCAAGGGCCGCTGGGGCGCCTTCGTCGACTATCAATACGCCAAGACCCATGAGGGCGTGTCCCTGATGGGCGTCCCGGCCGAGTTGGGCACCCGCTCGACCACCGTCTCGGGCGGCGTGCTGTTCCGCCTGATCGACGCCCCGCTGGGCGGCCGCACCGCCTTCGGCGACGCGCGCAGCTTCCGCGTCGAGCCTCTGGTCGGCGCCCGCTGGAGCCAGCTGCGGGCCGATCTGAACACCCCGCTGGGCGCCGTGCACAAGGGCGCCGAATGGACCGACCTGCTGCTGGGCCTGAGGGTCGAGGGCGACGTGTCCGAGCGCTGGACCCTGCGCGCCCAGGTCGACGCCGGCGGCCTGGGCGACGACGACCGCCACAGCCTGGCCTGGCAGGCCCTGACCTCCTATCGCACCCCGCTGGCGGGCGGCGCCGTCTCGATCAACGCCGGCTACCGCCTGCTGCATCAGAACTATGAACAGGACGATTTCACCGGCCAGCGCTTCGACTGGAAGGTGACCCGCCACGGCCCGGTCCTGGGCCTGTCGCTGACCTACTGATCCCCTCGCTCAAGGAGACGACATGCGTAATGGAATGAAAAGGGGCGTCGCCGCCCTGGCCGCCGCCTTCATGCTGGCCGTTCCGGCGGCGGAAGCGTGCACGCGTTTCGTCTATCACGGCCACGACGGCGCGGTGATCACGGCCCGGTCAATGGACTGGAACGCCGAGATCATGACCAATCTGTGGATCTTTCCGCGCGGCATGGCGCGCGACGGGTCCGGCGGTCCCAACTCCCTGACCTGGACGTCCAAATACGGCAGCGTCATCGCCAGCGGCTATGACATCTCGACCGTCGACGGCGTGAACGAGATGGGCCTGGTCGCCAACCTCCTGTGGCTGGTCGAGTCGGAATACCCGGCCCACGATCCGAACAAGCCGGCCCTCAGCATCGCCGCCTGGGCGCAGTACGCCCTCGACAACTACGCCACCGTGGCCGAGGCCGTCGAAGCCCTGCGCGACGAGCCGTTCGTTCTGGTCAGCGACAATGTGCCCGGTCAGGATCGCCTGACTACCCTGCACCTGTCCCTGTCGGACTCCAGCGGCGACAGCGCCATCTTCGAATACATCGACGGCAAGCTGGTGATCCATCACAGCCGCGACTATCAGGTGATGACCAACTCGCCGACCTTCGACCAGCAACTGGCGCTGAACACCTATTGGCAGGGCATCGGCGGCACGACCTTCCTGCCAGGCACGAACCGGGCGGCCGACCGCTATGCGCGGGCCGCCTTCTACGTCAACGCCATCCCCAAGTTCGAAGACCAGAACATGGCCCTGGCCAGCGTGTTCAGCGTGATCCGCAACACCTCGGTGCCCTTCGGCATCTCGACCCCGGACCAGCCGAACATCTCCTCGACGCGCTGGCGGACGGTCGTGGATCACAAGCGCAAGCTCTACTTCTTCGAGTCGGCCCTGACGCCGAACACCTTCTGGGTGGACCTGAAGAAGATCGACTTCTCGCCGCGCGCTCCTGTCAAGCGCCTGGAGCTGGGCGAGAACCAGATCAACACCCATGCGGGCGACACCACCGCCCAGTTCAGCAACGCCCGAGCCTTCCCCTTCATGGGGCCGCAGTCCTAAGCTGACGAAAGGCGGTCGGGCTTCAGAAGATCCCGACCGCCGCTTCGGCCCAGATCAGCAGCACGGACAGGATCACCGCTGCGGCCAGTATCAGCCGCACCAGCGGAGTGCGCGCCTTCCACAGCAACAGCTCCAGCAGCAAGCCCGCCCCGATCAGCAGGACGGCGGCGAACAGGAAGTCCTGCGCGTCCCAGGCGACCTCGGAGGTGAACTGCATGGCCGCCAGCGGCGTCAGCAGGATCAGCCCGACCGCGCTCCAGCCGGCCGTTCGGATCGGATTGAAGAAAGCGGGCGCGCGTTTCATCAGGATCGACATCGGACCGCTCCGCACAGGATGAGACGTCTCATCATGCGCCCGATCGCGCGCAATCGGAAGCGAGACGACGCGCGTAATGCCTCTCCCTCCCCTTCATGGGGAGGGTGGTCGCGCAGCGACCGGGTGGGGAGGAACCGGTCCTGCTGGGCGTCGCGCTTGAATAGTCTTGCCGCCCCCACCCGACTTCGCCCTTACGGGCTCAGCCACCCTCCCCATGAAGGGGAGGGAGA
>DGIZ01000076.1 GCA_002386585.1 Brevundimonas sp. UBA4609
CGAAGCGCGCACGGCCCCCGACGCGACGCCGGGCGACAAGGGCGCCGTCCTGTTCATCGGCGGCGTCGGCGTCCTCGCCTTCCTCGCCGGAATCGCCGCCTTCCAGCGCGCCTGGCGCGCCCCGGACACGAGCGACGCGACCGTCCTGATCGGCGCCGGCCTGGCGATCGCCGGCCTCGTCTTCATCGGCATGGCGGCCTGGAGCGCCCTGCGCGCCACGGCGCCGACGGCGACCGACCCACAGCACAAACAGTCCCGCTAACAGGCGTCTTTGCGAAGCCCGCGCGCAATGCTACGCCTTTGGGCATGAGCATACCCTTCGCGCCCCAATCCATGGAATTCGGCCTCGGCGAGACCGCTGACGCCATCCGCGACACGACCGCCCGCTGGGCCGCCGAACGGCTGGCCCCCCGCGCCGCCGAAATCGACGAGAAGAACGAGTTCGCCCGCGACCTGTGGCCCGAAATGGGCGAGCTGGGCCTGCATGGCATTACGGTGGAGGAAGAGTTCGGCGGCCTCGGCCTCGGCTACCTCGAACACGTGGTGGCGATGGAGGAAGTCAGCCGCGCCTCGGCCTCGATCGGCCTGAGCTACGGCGCCCACTCCAACCTGTGCGTCAACCAGATCCGCCGCTGGGGCACGCCCGAGCAGAAGGCGAAATACCTGCCCAAGCTGATCTCGGGCGAGCATGTCGGCTCCCTGGCCATGTCCGAGGCCGGCTCGGGTTCGGACGTCATGTCCATGCGCACCCGCGCCGAGAAGAAGGGCGACCGCTACGTCCTGAACGGGACCAAGTTCTGGATCACCAACGCCCCGCACGCCGAGACCCTGGTGGTCTACGCCCGCACCGGCGACGGCAACGGCGGCGTCACCGCCTTCCTGATCGAGAAGGGCATGAAGGGCTTTTCGGTCTCCAAGAAGCTGGACAAGATGGGCATGCGCGGCTCGGACACCGCCGAGCTGGTGTTCGAGGACTGCGAAGTTCCCGAAGAGAACATCATGGGCGGCGAAGGGCGCGGCGCGGCCGTGCTGATGAGCGGCCTCGATTATGAGCGCGCCGTGCTGTCGGCGGGTCCGCTGGGCATCATGCAGGCCGCGCTGGACGTCGTCCTGCCCTACGTCCGCGACCGCAAGCAGTTCGGCAAGGCCATCGGCTCCTTCCAACTGATGCAGGGCAAGGTGGCCGACATGTATGTCGCCCTGAACAGCGCGCGCGCCTATGTCTATGCGGTGGCCCGCGCCTGCGATCAGGGCCTGACCACCCGCTACGACGCCGCCGGCGCCATCCTGCTGGCCTCGGAGAACGCGGTGAAGGTCACGCTGGAGGCCGTCCAGGCCCTGGGCGGAGCCGGCTACACCAAGGAATGGCCGGTCGAACGCCTGGTCCGCGACGCCAAGCTCTACGACATCGGCGCCGGCACCAACGAAATCCGCCGCTTCCTCATCGGCCGCGAGCTTCTGGGAAGCTGACGGAACCCTAAGGCGGGCGGACGGTTGCCTTTCACTCGGAAGGAGATCGTCATGCCCGCCAAGTCCGCCGCCCAGCAGAAAGCCGCCGGAGCCGCCCTGTCGGCCAAGCGCGGCGACACGCCCAAATCCAAGCTGAAGGGCGCGTCGAAATCCATGATGGAATCGATGAGCGAGAAGCAGCTTGAAGAGTTCGCCCACACCAAGCGCAAGGGCAAACCCGAACACGTCTCGAAACACTAGACGCCTATTTCGTCGCAACCCTCGCGGCGGGGATGGCGCAAGTCGCGGCGCGCCCCTAACGTCGCGCATGACATCGCTCTGAGTCTCGCTTGATGACGCTCGTTTCCACGCCGCCGCCCGATGAGGGGCGGACCTTCTCCGACGTGCTGGAGCGCCTGGGCCAGGACCGGCTGGATCAGGGCGAGTCCGACAAACTGTCCCTTCGCGAAATGGTCGAGGCTTTCGGCGAGCGCGGCTTCGGCGCCGTCATCCTGATGCTGGCTCTGATGGCGCTCTTCCCCTGGCCGCCGGGCGGCAAGGCGGTCTTTTCCGTGCCGATCATTCTGATCGCCGCCGAGCTGGCGCTGCAGCGCGAGAAAGTGTGGTTGCCGCGCTGGCTGCTGAATCTGTCGGTAAGCCGCGCCTCCTATCGGGCGGCGGCGGAGAAGATTCTGCCCCGCCTGCGCCGGGTCGAGCGGCTGACCAAGCCGCGCTGGCCCGTTCTGACCGGCGAAGCCGCGGATGTGGCGATCGGCGTGATCTGCATCCTGCTGGCCATGATGATGGCCCTGCCGGTGCCGTTCGGCGACGCCCTGCCCGGCCTGACCCTGGCCCTGTTCGGCCTGGGCATCATCCAGCGGGACGGCGCCTTCATCCTGGCCGGTTTCTTCGGCACGGCCGTGTGCGGCGTCTATCTGGCCCTGGTTTGGACCACAGTGGTCGCGGTCGTCGGCAACATCGCCAGCTGGGCCGCAAACCTCTTCTAGGAAATCCGGAGCCGCGTCAGCCCGCGTCGGTCTGGCCGCTGAGTCCCTGCATGATCATGCGGTTGATGTCGATCAGGGTCGAGAAGTCGTCCTCGCCCCTCATGACTTCGGACGTGTTGCGGTTGACGAACAGGCTCAGCGAGATGAACTGCGCCCGCATCGCCTGAGGCATGGCGTTGGTCGAATCCGAGCAGGCGGTCGCCAGCGTGGACCACAGGCGGCGGTTCCAGTCCAGGGCGTCCATCCGCCCGGCGACATCCGACTTGTCCAGGGTGGCGGCGTGCATCAGGGCGCGCGTCACCTGGCCGAACAGCCGGTACTCCATCTCACGCGGGGTTTCAGCCCGCGTCGCCGCCGTCTTGTACGCCTGAAGCGACATTGCCGAGCCTTTGGTCTTCGTAATCGACGATTTTGCGAGCGCCCATCAGGGCCTTGTAATACTGACGCGCCAGCACATGCTTGGAGCAGGCGACGCATTCCGTCAGGACGTCCGGATTGCGGACCGCCCCCATGAATTCGGTCAGGCGCAGGGCGAATTCATCATAGAATTTCGGCGCCTCCGCCTCGTCCAGATACATCATCATGACGGGGAAGTAGATGCGGCGCGCGGGCGTGGTCACGTCCTCGGGCTGCATGATGTCCTTCTCGCGCAGGACGCTGGCCTTGTTCTGCAGGACCAGGACGCCGCGACGGTCGCCGTTCTGCACGACGGCCCCGTTCAGCACGAATTTTTCGCCGGGCTTCAGCGACAGTTTCAGAGGCAAGGGAAGGTCTCCGTGGCGCCGCCCTCACCGTGACGGCCGGCCGCTGAGGAACTGTAAAGCGACGTGGTTAACCATCTCTTCATTTGGCGCGTCGCGTTCCGGCTGATGGGAACGCCCTGACGAGCCGAGCCGTTGAGCTTTTCGAAGGGAGACGATGATGCCAGCCCCCGACTTTGACGCCGACGGCCAGGACCAGGCCGAGGTCTATGACGAGACCCATCTGGACGATGAAGGCGACGGCGACCTGTCGTTCGACGAAGCCGACGACGTTCTGGACGTCACCCAGTTGGACGGCGACGCCGACCCCGAACCCTTTGATGAAGATGACGCCGATCTGGACGGCGACCTGGCCCTGGACGGGATGGAAGCCGAGGCTGACGCCCTGCTGGGCGTCGACAGCGTGCGCCTGAGCGAAACCGACGGCGACGGCGCCCCGGCGTCGGGCGCCGACGAGGTCGAGCTGGTCTATGCCGGCTTGATGCGCAATCAGCGCGGCGCCCAGGCCAGCGCCGCCCACTGGGAGGCCAAGCGTCTCTCCGACGACGGCATAGAGGACCTGGGCTACGGCCCTGAACAGTGAGGGAATTCATGACCGACCATCATCCGACCAAGGCCCAGGAAGACGCCGACCCGAACACCCCTCCGGCCAAGCGCGCACCGCACGAAAGCGGCAAGCCCGACCAGCTGAAGGACAAGGAGAAGGACGCCGAGAACCGTCAGGAAGCCCTGATCGACGAGGGCGTCGAGGAGACCTTCCCCGCCAGCGACCCGGTGTCGGCCAAGCGCATCACCTGAGCCTGCCGCCTGTTCACACGGATTTCTTTAAGCTACCTGCTCCCTTCCCCCTGAATGGAGCAGGTTTCGCATGAGCCGGTTCGAAGGCACGTCCAACTACATCGCCACCGACGACCTGAAGGTCGCCGTCAACGCCGCCGTGGCGCTGGAACGGCCGCTGCTGATCAAGGGCGAGCCGGGCACCGGCAAGACGGTCCTGGCCTATGAACTGGCGCGGGCGCTGAACGCGCCGCTGATCACCTGGCACGTCAAGTCGACGACCAAGGCGCACAACGGCCTGTATGAATACGACGCCGTCAGCCGCCTGCGCGACAGCCAGCTGGGCGACGAACGCGTCCACGACGTCCGCAACTATCTCAAGAAGGGCAAGCTGTGGGAGGCCTTCACCGCTCCGGCCCGCCCCGTCCTTCTGATCGACGAGATCGACAAGGCCGACATCGAGTTCCCGAACGACCTGTTGCAGGAGCTCGACCGCATGGAGTTCTACGTCCAGGAGACGGACGAGACGATCCGCGCCGAGGTCCGCCCCGTGGTCGTCATCACCTCGAACAACGAGAAGGAACTGCCGGACGCCTTCCTTCGCCGCTGCTTCTTCCACTACATCCGCTTCCCCGACGCCGAGACGATGCAGGACATCGTCGAGGTCCACTTCCCCGGCATCAAGCCGCGCCTGGTCGCCGAAGCGCTGAAGACCTTCTATGAAATCCGCGACACGCCGGGCCTGAAGAAGAAGCCTTCGACCTCGGAGCTTCTGGACTGGCTGAAGCTGCTGCTGGTCGACGACGTCTCGCCGGAGACCTTGCGCGAAAAGACGCCGGGCAAACTGATCCCGCCGCTGCACGGCGCCCTGCTGAAGAACGAGCAGGACGTGCATCTGTTCGAGCGCCTGGCCTTCATGAGCCGTCGCGAAGGCGCCCGCCCCGGCGGCTGATTTCAGCCGCTTTCCCGTCGTCTTTCGATTACCGCGATTTCACTGGCCCTGCCGCGCTTATGGCGCACAATCGGGGCCTGGAGTGGAGCCGACCATGCAACACATCACCTGGCCCGTTATCGCCCTGGCGCTGATGACCGCCGCCTGCGACAACGGCGGCTCGGTGCGCATCACCACCTCCACGACCTCGGATTCGTCCGGCGTGCTGAAGGTGGTCGACGCCCTGCAATGCCCCCAGACCCAGGGCGTGCTGACACGCAAGGGGTCGGCCCGGGCCGACGGGTCCTGCGTCTACGGCGGCCCGCGCGGTTCGGAAGTCATCCTGCAACTGGTCCAGTTGGACGGCCGCTCGGCCCAGACGGCGCTGAAACCTTTCGAGACCCGTCTGACCGCCGACCTGCCCGAAGCCATGGCCCAGGTAGAGGCCGAAAACGCCCGAGCGGAAGCCGCCGCCGCCAAGGCCGAAGCGAACGCCGCCCGCGCCGAGGCTGACGCCGACCGAGCCGCCGCCGAGGCGTCCAGGGTCGCCGATGAGGTCTCAGGCGATTCCGCCCAGGTCAGAATGCCGGGTCTGCGCGTCGACGCCCAGGGCGACAAGGCCACCGTCCGCCTGCCCGGCATGAAGATCGAGGCTGACGGCGACCGCGCCAATATCCGCATCGGGGGCCTGACCATCCGCGCCGACGACAAGAGCAGCCGCGTCAACGTCTCGTCCGGAGACGACGCCGTGAACATCGATGCAACCGACAGCGCCGCGCGCATCCGCACCAGCGCCTCGGGCGAATCCGTGCGTTCGACCTTCCTGATGGCCGCGAACGAGCCGTCCGCCAGCGGCTGGCGCACGGTGGGCTATGAAGCGCGCGGCCCGGTCGGCGGCCCCATCGTCGTCGCCACCGTCCGCAGCAAGGACCGCGACCCGGACCGCCTGTTCGACGCCGCCAAGGCCCTGGTGACGCTCAACGTCGGCGATTAACCCCCATCTATCGCAACGGCCGCCCTTGATCGCGCGTTCGGTCTGAGTCACCAGCCTGAGCATGCGCAGCATCAAGACCTTGGCCGAAGAAATCGAAGACGCCGGCCCCGCGCCCCGAGTCCGCAAACCCAAGCCGCCGCGCGCCTGGCAACGCATGTTGTCCGGCCGCCGCCTGGACCTGCTGGACCCCTCGCCGTTCGACATCGAGATCGAGGACATCGCCCACGGCTTGGCCCGCGTCGCCCGCTGGAACGGCCAGACGATCGGCGAGCACGCCTTCTCGGTGGCCCAGCACTCGCTGGTGGTCGAGGAGATCGCTGCCCACATTCGCCCGGGGCTTGAGCCGAAATGGCGCCTGGCCGCCCTGCTTCACGACGCCTCGGAATATGTCATCGGCGACATGATCTCGCCGTTCAAATCGGCCCTGGGCGCCAGCTACAAGGACTTCGAGGCCCGGCTGGAGGCGGCGATCCACGTCCGCTTCCAATTGCCGCCCAAGACCCCGCAGACGATCAAGTCGCTGATCAAGAAAGCCGACAAGGCCTGCGCCTTCTATGAGGCGACGCAACTGGCCGGATTCACCCGCCGCGAATCCCTGCAGATCTTCGGCGCTCCGCCCCCCGGCTATGATCTGGTGATCGAACCCCTGCCCGCCGCCGTGGCCCAGGAGCGCTATCTGGACCGCTATCGCGTTCTGGCCGAAGCTGTCGGCATCCTGCCCGGCGCCGACGCCTGGCACACGGAATAGACAACGGGCGCAAGGGAGACGCATGGACCAGGGGCGGACGGAGGCGTCATCCTCCCACACCGGCATAAGGATCGGCCTGTCGGCGGTGATCATCGCCCTGCGGGACCGCGAGGCCGTCGTCCTGACCACCCACGCCCCCGACGGCGCCCCCGCCCTGCCCTTCGGCCCCTTCGATCCGGGGCGCGACCGGACCTTCGAACTGGCGCTCCGCGACTTCGTGGCGGCTCAGACGGGCTTCCCCCTGGGCTTCGTCGAACAGCTCTACACCTTCGGCGACCTGGGTCGCGACGCCCCGCGCGCCACGCCCGGCCCGGATCGCGCGCGCGAGATCTCGGTCGGCTACCTCGCCCTGACCGCCGACGCCGCCGAGGGCGCCAGTTTCGGCGCTTCCGCCGGCTTCGACGCTTCGGGCCGCGACGCGGCATGGACGCCCATCTTCCACGTCTTCCCCTGGGAGGACTGGCGTCGGGGCCGCCCGCCCGTCATGGAACGCCTGATCCCCGCCCTGACCGCCTGGGCCGTCGACGACGCCGCGCGCAAGGGCCGCATCGACGCCCTGTTCGCCCTCACGCCCGGCGCCCGCTGGAACGAGGAGCGCGTGCTGGATCGCTATGAACTCCTCTATGAGGCGGGACTGGTCGAGGAATCCGCCCGCGACAACGGTCGCCCAGCCCCCGCCCCGCTCGGCGACCTGTCCATGACGTCCGACCACCGCCGCATCCTGGCGACCGGCGTCGCCCGCCTGCGCAGCAAGCTGAAGTACCGGCCCGTCCTGTTCGACCTGACGCCCGCGACCTTCACCCTGTCAGCGTTGCAGGCGGCGGCCGAAGCCGTGGCGGGCCTGTCGCTGCACAAGCAGAACTTCCGCCGCGGCGTCGAACGCACCGGCCTGGTCCAGCCCACGGGCGTCTTCACCAGCGACACCGGCGGCCGCCCCGCCGAACTGTTCCGCCACGTCCGGCCCGAACCCGGCGACGGCGGCGCCTTCGGCCTGTCGCTTCCCGGACAGCGTTGAACCGCCGTTCAAATTTCTTCGCCGTCATGGCTTGCGGCCATCGCAGCCTTTGATTAGAGAAGCCGCTCGCTCAGCCCCATTAGGGACTACCGACCCGCGGAGAGGTGGCAGAGTGGTTGAATGTACCGCACTCGAAATGCGGCGTACGTGGAAGCGTACCGGGGGTTCGAATCCCCCCCTCTCCGCCACCGGCCTTGTTTTTGTTGAACTATTTCAACTCAAACCCACCCCACCCGCCTAAAAACCCACCTACACGGCAAAACGCGCCAGCGGACGTCTGCGTCCAGTCATGAGGGTTGTGCGGGGCTTTTCATCCCTTTTCAGGGCGTCGCGGCGCGCAAGACGACTTAAGCGGCTCTGCCCTGGCGTTTCGCCGACGCGCTAACGCCAAGGTCCCGGCTGCGAGCCCGCTAGAACCCAAAATCGATCTGATCGATGGATACGGCCCTTCCGGCTCGCTTTCGCACGGGCTTCACCGTCGCGAGGCCGGACGGCCTCTCCGATGGGGCCGGCGTCAGGAACGACCGGGTTTCGGGTTGCGGCTTCAAAGGAACCGCCGCCTCACGAACTGGCGCTCGACGCGCCATGCCGGGAAGCCTCGGCGTCGCAGCAGGCCTGAGTGTTTTCGCGCCACCCACGCTGCGAGCGCTTTTCCAGGCTGTGAGTTCGCTTTCCCACCAGCCGACCCGTCCAGGAGAAACCTGAACCGGCTCCGGGAACGTCCCAGACTGCTGCATGCGCCAGGCTGTCGTGCGGCTGATGCCCGTCATGTCCCTGACGCGGCCCCAAGGCAGGAGCCGGTCTTCAGGCCCCCCAGCCTCAACCTGTTCGCCATTGACCTTGAAGCTCATGGCCTTGCTCCGAACCTCTGATCGGCCGCCGCACCGAAGAGTTCGCAGAGCATCCGGGCGTCCTTCGCAGCGTCAACGCCATCGCGCGTCATCCATTGGCGGATCACAGACTTGAGGGCGAAGCTCGCCGCAGGATCAGCCAGTATGCCGGCGATCGTCAGCGCAGCACCGTCCCTGTTCGATCGATCATTCACGACGCCGCCCTCTCGCCGCGGCCGGAGCCCCCGTCCGGATGTCGGAGATTTGCGACCGTGCCCAGTCGCGCAAGAGGCTGCGCGGATAGTGAGGTTTGGATCGAATATGGCGACAGGGCGGTCCATTCGAACCGGTCGACCACAGACGCGCCAGGGTCGCCGGCTTCATTCTTATGCCGAACTGCGCCAGGAAGGCCGAGGCCTCCTTGCGGGTCAGCAGGTCGTCGGCGCCGTCGAGCTCCGCGCCGTCCCCGGTCGCTTCCTCGATCATCGCCCCGCCCCCGGCGTCCTGCAGGCTCGCGATGAACGCACATCACGCCCAGCTGTGAGCGCAAGATAGCATTCCACAACGGTCTCAACGTACTGTTCCGTTTCTCGGATACGAGGAATGCGCCCCAGGGCGGCCACTCTGGCCGGCCCGGCGTTGAATGCAGCCAGAGCCAGCCTCACGTCCTGAAAACGCCTGAGCTGGCGGGCCAGGTAGTCGGCCCCGCCGCGCAGATTCTCGGCCGGATCGAAGCGGTCGTCGACGCCGAGCTCCCGCGCCGTGGCCGGCATCAACTGGGTCAGACCTGCGGCGCCCGCCGAGGAAACGGCGTCCGGCCTGTAGGCGCTTTCAGTAAGCACCAGAGCCTGCAACAGCTTCACGTCCAGTCCGTGCCGCGCCGCGGCCGCCGCTATCGCGTCCCGGAAGGGCGGGTCGAGCTCCGGAAGGCGCACGATCTCCTCGTCCAAGGGCTCGGGCGCTACGAGCGCAGGCGCGCCGAACATGTCACCGCCCGCCGAGCGCCAATCCACGGCCTGCGCCTGTACGCCGCCGGCGGTCCCGGCGAGCACGAATGAAAGGGTCAGTGCGGCCAGCCTCACCATGTCGCCACCGCAGCAAAGACGCCCCTGAGGTCGCTTGTATTCACCGGCCCGAAATAGCGGCTGTCGAAGCTCTCGGCAGCGTCCCCCAGCAGGAAGACCTCATCCGCCTTGAGGCGGCGGCAATCCGTCCAGGCGGCAAGGTCGGCCCCGCGGCGATCTTTCACCAGAACACGCGCCTCGCCGGTCGGCGTGATCACCCGGTCGCCCTCCAGGCAGACCCGGTCGCCGCCTACCGCCGCCACCCGCTTGAGCAGGAGCATGTCGCCCGGCGCGCCAAGGCTCTCCAGGTAGCCTCGCGCGCCTTGCGGCTGGTTCGCCGCCGTCGTTGCACCCCGATGGATTTCTTCGCCGAAGCGCCGGACATAGAGCCCGCGCGGCAGGCTCCGGGTTTCGTTGACAAGCGCCAGGGTCGGCATGGCCCCCGCCACGACCGGCAGGAACGTCGCCGCCAGGGCGGCGCCGAAGATTGCAGCCCAGCCGCGAGGGGTGAAGGTCCGGATCATCTGTATGGCTCCAAGATCAGGTCGCGGGTGATCATGACCTGGACGCGCCCGCCCGCCTGGACACGCACGACCGGACGCACCTCCAGTTCCCGGTCGATCAGACGTCCGCCGACTCGTGACCCTTCGATCGCCGCGGCGTCGCCTGCGTCCCCGAGGAAGGAGCCCCCGCCGCGACCGCCCTCGTCGCGCGCCATCTGGCCCAAGGTGGTGACAGCCCCCGCGAACAGAGTCCCGATCACCAGGGCGCCGAGACGCCGGTCGACCCGCCCCTGCACCCCGACGGCGCCGCGCGCGTCCACGCCCGGCTCGGCCTCGAGCACCAGACTCTTGCCGTTGGGCAGGATCAGTCGCTCCCAGACGATGAAGGCGCGCCGGTCGCCGTAGGCGCTCTCGCCCTCATGACGCCCGATCAGGCGGGAGCCCTGGGGGGCCAGCAGATGCCGCCCGGCCACCGTGTCATAGAGATTCTGGGTCAGAGCGGCGATCACCGGCCCCGGCCTCGAGGTATCCACCCCCGTCAGCAAGACCGCCGGCATGAGAGTCCCGGCCTTCAGTTCGAAAGGCGAGACCGGCGCCGTCAGGGCGTGCCGGTTGTAGACCTCGCCTCCGGCCGCCCTTCCGAGATCGGCGCTGACGGTCTGCGTCGGCTGCACGAATGCGGCGACGGGCAAAGGACGATTCGCGCCCCCCGTTTCGAACATCAGACCGGAGCGGACGGCCAGTTCGCGCGCATCAGGCCCCGGGGACCGCTGCCGCATCGGCTCACGGTAGCCGCCAGACGTCGGCTGCGGCCGATCATAACTCCGCACAGGGCTCTCAACCGATCTGGCCGCCGCCTCGCCCCGCGGCGGCGGCAGGCGGTCATAGGTGGCTGGCTGGTCCGTCACCTGCTCGGCGGGGCGCACCGCACGCCGGGTTTCGTCGTCGCGAGATCGGAAGAGCG
>DGIZ01000099.1 GCA_002386585.1 Brevundimonas sp. UBA4609
GCCCGCCGCCCAGCCCGGGATGAAACAGACCGGGATGAAACCGGCCGAGATCAACTGGACCGCCCTGCTGCTCGGCTTCGCCGGCATGGTCATCGGCCAGTTCATGGCCATTCTCGACATCCAGATCGTCGCCGCCTCCCTGCCGCAGATTCAGGCGGGCGTCGGCGCCTCGGCCGATGAGATCAGCTGGATCCAGACCGCCTATCTGATCCCCGAGGTCGTGATGATCCCCCTGTCGGGCTATCTGTCGCGGCTGTGGGGGACGCGGATCGTCTTCATGGCCTCCTGCACCGGCTTCCTGATCATGAGCGTGATGGTCGGGCTGTCGTCGTCGATCGAGATGATGATCCTGTTCCGCGCCCTTCAGGGGTTCGTCGGCGGGGCCATGATCCCCACCGTCTTCGCCGTCGCCTTCACCGCCTTCCCGCCCGAACGTCGCGTGACCGCCAGCGTCATCATGGGGCTGATCGTCACCCTGGCCCCGACCGTCGGCCCGACCCTGGGCGGCCATCTGACCGAGCAGTTGAGCTGGCGTTGGCTGTTCTTCATCAACGTCTTCCCCGGCGTGATCGTCCTGTTCCTGGTCGGGCGCTACGCCCATTTCGACAAGGGCGACGCCAGTCTGGCCAAGGGGTTCGACTGGTGGGGCCTGGGCCTGATGGCCGCCTTCCTGATGAGCCTGCAGTTCGTGCTGGAGGAAGGCGCCAAGGAAAACTGGTTCGAGGACGACAACATCCTGCTGCTCAGCGTCATCGCCGCGATCTGCGGCCCGGCCTTCATCTGGCGCTCGCTGACCTACCGCAATCCGATCGTGGAGCTGCGCGCCTTCGGCAACCGCAACTTCGTGGTGGGGGTGCTGATGACCTTCATCGTCGGCGCGGCCCTGTTCGGCGGCACCTTCCTGTTGCCGCTGTTTCTCGGCCGGGTGCGCGAGTATTCGGCGGCCGAGGTCGGCACCACCATGATCGTCTCGGGCCTGGCCATGTTCGCCACCGCCCCCTTCGCCGGGCGGCTGGTGCGGCTGGTCGACGCCCGCATCCTGATGTTCGTCGGCTTCATCCTGGCGGCCTGGGGCATGTGGGACGCCCGCCTGGTCACCGACGAATGGGGATTCTGGGAGTTCGCCGGCGTCCAAGCCATGCGCGGCTGCGGCGTCATGATCGCCATGATCGCCTCGCAGCAGGTGACGATGGCCACCCTGCCGCCGCACATGGTCAAGAACGCTTCGGGCCTGGTCAATCTGGCCCGCAACGTCGGCGGCGCCTTCGGCCTGGCCACGCTGAACACCGCCCTGACCCACAACACCGCCCTGCACATGGTCGAACTGACCAGCGCCATCAACCAGACCCATCAGGGAATGCGTTCCATGATCGCCGGCCTGACCGAGCGCTTCTCGGGCTCGATCGACCCCCAGGCCTCCGCGATGAAGGCCGTGTACGGCCTGTTGCAGAAGCAGGCGACGGCGATGGCCTTCGGCGACGCCTTCGCCCTGCTGGCCGTCGGCTGCGCCTGCGCGGCCTTCCTGACCCTGCTGTCCCAACCGGTGAAGAGCGTCCCTTCGCCCGAAGCCTCCGAGATTCACTGATGCCCCGCGCCCTCGGCCAGATCGACGAATACAAGAGCCGCGCCATCCTGCGCGCCGCCGCCGAACTGTTCAGGGAGAAGGGAGCCAAGGTCTCCATGGCCGAGGTCGCGCGGCGCGCCGGCGTGTCCAAACAGACCCTCTACAACCGCTACCCGACCAAGACGGCCATCGCCCGCGACCTGGCGGCGCAACGCTCCGAGGAGACCGTCGCCCCGCTCGCCTCGAACCTGGATGTCGAAACCGCCCTGGCGGCCCTGGCTGAGACCCTGATCCGTCGCGTCTGCGTCGAGGGCCGCGGCGTCGCCCTGCGCGGCATGGCCCTGGCCTCGCCGGAGGCCCCCGAGCTGGCGCGCGCCGTCTATGACGCCGGTCCCGGCCAGAACCTGCGCCGCCTGGCCGTCTGGCTGGAGGAGCAGGACCGCCTGGGCCGCCTGTCCGCGCCCGATCCCGTCGCCGCCGCCGAGATGTTCACCGGCATGGTCCTGGGCCACGGCCACCTGCGCTCGGTCCTGGGCCTGCCCCATCCCGCGATCGACGACATCCCCGCCCGCGCCCGCGAGGCCGCCCGGCGCTTCGTGCGCGCCTTCGCGCCGGAATAGACGCGCGCCCAAGTTGGCCCTGGGGGCGGATCAGCGTAAAGCCGCCCCCCAATCCCCTCACCTTCCGTCCGCCGGAGCTTTTCCATGCTGATCCACCTGTCGTCCTGGCCCGAGATCGACGCGCGCCTGAAGTCCGGCGCCCTGCTGTCCAAGACGGTGATCGTGCCGATCGGCTCGAACGAACAGCATGGACCGACGGGCCTGCTGGGCACCGACTGGCTGTGCCCCGAGATCATCGCCCACGCGGCGGAGAAGGGCGACGACAGCCTGGTGGTCACGCCGACCTTCAACATCGGCATGGCCCAGCACCACCTGGCGTTTCCCGGCACCATCACCCTGCGCCCGTCGACCTTCATGGCGGTGATCGCCGACTGGGTGTCGTCGCTGACGCGCCACGGCTTCGAGCGCATCTATTTCCTGAACGGCCACGGCGGCAACGTCGCCACCATCGAGGCCGCCTTCGCCGAGATCTACGCCGATTGGTCCTTCACGCCCGAGCCTTGGGCCGAGCGCCCACCCTTCGTGCTGAAGCTGCGCAACTGGTGGGATCTGCCCGGCGTGCAGAAGCTGTGCGAGGACATCTTCCCGACCGGCCACGGCAGCCACGCCACCCCGTCCGAGATCGCCGTGACCCAGGCCGGCTATCCCGACCGGATCAAGACCGCCGCCTATGAGCCGAAGATCGCCCCCTTCGGCCCGATCCGCGACGCCAACGACTATCGCGCCCGCTTCCCCGACGGCCGCATCGGCTCGGACCCGGCCCAGGCCACCCCGGAAAAGGGTCAGCGCATCATCGACGCCGCCGTTCCGGCCCTGATCCGCGACCTGACCGACTTCGCGCAAGAAGTCTTGCCGGTCGCCTGAAACCAGCCCAGGGTCTGCATATGAGCCCCATGCAGAAGACGGCCCGCAGCGCCCTGCGCAACGCCCAGGCCGGTCAGGAACTGGCCCAGGCCTCGGCCGCCGTGATCTCGCGACGGTTCGAGATCATGGGCGAGGCCCTGGCCGATCCCCTGCGCGCCGACCACGCCGAACTGAGCCGCATGGGCGCGGAGAAGGTCGAGGCCATAACGGCCTCGGCCGGGGCCGCCTGCGCCGGCGCGCTGGACCTGGCCGAACGCGCCGGGCGTCTGGCCGCGCGC
>DGIZ01000108.1:0-236 GCA_002386585.1 Brevundimonas sp. UBA4609
GGCCGCCTCGGCCGGGCCGTAGCGCACCGTCACGCGCGGCAGGGCCACGCCCAGCGAGGCCTCGAACTCGTCCAGCAGGGTCTCCAGGGCGGCGGTCAGACGCTCGGGATCGGTCGCGCGCAGGGCGCGGCCGTCGATCTCGAGCATCAGGGGCGTCATGGCGGCGCCTTCTGTCGGGCGTGTCTGGGTCGAGGCGATGGGACCGTCGGCTTCGGCGGCGGCGCGGCCGGTCAGGG
>DGIZ01000108.1:302-8560 GCA_002386585.1 Brevundimonas sp. UBA4609
GGCGGCGCGGCCGGTCAGGGCCTTGACCCTGCGCCCGGCCGACTTGCGCCAACGCGGCTCGATCATGACCGAGGCGGTCATGGCGACCGCGCCCAGCAGCAGGAAGACCACGGTCGGAAAACCGGGCACCAGGGCCAGCAGCCAGCACATGCCGCCCGCGACCAGGAAGACCTTCGGCTGGGCCGATAACTGGCGGTGCATCGAAGCGCCCAGGTGGGCGTCGGTCTCGGAATCGCCGCCGCGCGTCACCAGCAGGCCCGCCGACATGGCCGCCAGCAGGGCCGGGATCTGCATCACCATGCCGTCGCCGATGGTCAGGATGGAGTATTTCTGGACCGCCGCGCCGAAATCCATGCCGTTCTGCAACATGCCCACGGCCAGGCCGCCCAGCAGGTTGATCACCACGATGATGATCCCGGCGATGGCGTCGCCCTTCACGAACTTCATCGCGCCGTCGAGATTGCCGTTCAGCTTGCTCTCCATCTCGAGCAGGCGGCGACGGCGCTTGGCCTCGTCCTTGTCGATCAGGCCTGAGCGCAGGTCGGAATCGATCGACAGCTGCTTGCCCGGCATGGCGTCCAGGCTGAAGCGGGCGGCGACCTCGGCCACCCGTTCGGCTCCCTTGGCGATGACGATGAACTGCACGACGGTGATGATCAGGAAGACCACCAGGCCGACGACCAGATTGCCGCCCGCCACCATGTTGCCGAAGGTGTTGATGATCGCCCCGGCGTGGCCTTCCAGCAGGATCATCCGCGTCGTCGCGATCGACAGCGCCAGCCGGAACAGGGTCGTGATCAGCAGCAGGCTGGGGAAGACCGAAATGTCGACGATCGAGGCGATGTAGATCGACACCAGCAGCATCACCACGCCCGCGCTGATGTTGATCGCCACCAGGGCGTCGATCGCCAGCGACGGCAGGGGCATGATCATCATGGCGATGATCGCCGCCACCCCCGCCACCAGGAACAGGTCCGAATAGCGGCCGACGCCTCCGCCGTTGTGGCGCAGGCCCAGCAGTTTCAGCGGGCTGGCGAAGGACATGGACGCGCCTTGTGGCTGCCGGCGGATCAGGCCGAACGGGAGATCGGTGAGAACTATCGGAAGGAGGAACGGCGGGCGGTGAGGAGTTGGTCGTAGCGAGCCATGACCTTGCGGACGTAGTCCTGGGTCTCGCGGTAGGGCGGGATGTTGCGGCCGTAACGCTGCACGGCGCCTTCGCCGGCGTTGTAGGCGGCCAGCACCAGGCGCAGGTCGTTGCCGAACAGGCCCTGCAACGTCTTCAGGTAGCGCGAAGCGGCGCGAATGTTGGTTTCCGGCTCGTGCAGCCGCATCTCGTCGGCGACGCCGAAACGGCGTCCGGTGGCGGGCATCACCTGCATCAGGCCGCGAGCGCCGACGGGCGAGCGGGCGTTCGTGTCGTCAGCGGATTCCACGCTGATAATCGCCTGCAGGAGGGCCGGGTCGATGTCGTGTTCGCGCGCCGCCGCTGTGATCAGATCGCTGTGCGGCGTGCTGCTGCGATTCGGTCCCGCGCCGGTCGTGACACTTTCCGACCTGTAAAAAGCAACGGTTTCTGAGGAACCGATCACCTCGGTCGGCGACTCATTGTCGTAGATCAGCAGTTGCTGCGCCGCCTGAGCCTCTCGCGGCGCGTGTACAGAGCAAGGCGTTGATCCGACCGCTCCGCTTCCCAGCGCCAGGGAAAACTGGCTGACGGAAGCGGCTGAAGCGACCAGCTGCGGTGAGGCGGCGCTACAGTCTTCCGCAATTGCGGAATGATTCCATACAGTAATAATAAGTATTACTGTGCCGGTTACCGAGCAAAATTGTCCCACTTCGTATTTCGCCCGAAGCTATGTGAATTTCGATCTTGTGTGACAGCGATATTATTGCTCATGAATGTTGTCAACGAGATCGGTAATGAAAATTTTTGCCAGTAGGGTTAACCCTAGCTTGCTTTTTTTCTGAAGCGGTCAGGGTGCTGATAAAGTGTAAGCTTGACCATAAGCTGTGCCGTTTCTGTATTCGGCAAAGCTTGTTTTTGATGTTTCTCGTCCCTGTTCGATGAAGCGGAGCGCGCGTGGCGGAGAAGAACGACGGCGGCGACAAGACAGAGCGGCCGACACCGAAACGGCTTCAGGACGCGCGCAAGAAGGGCGACGTCGCCAAGAGCAAGGACGTCGGCTCCACCGCCGTGCTGCTGGCCTGGCTGCTGGTCGGCCTTATGCTGGCGGGGGCGGTGTTCGCGAATTTCGCCGCCCTGTTCGACGATGTGTTCCGCGTGATGGACCAGCCGTTCGGCGACGCCTTCGAACAGGTCGCCTGGTCGGCGGCGCGGCGGTTCGTCTATCTGACGGCGCTGCTGTTGTTGCCGGTGGCCCTGTTCGCGTCGCTGATGGAGTTCCTGCAGACCGGGCCGGTCTTCACCCTCGAGAAGATGACGCCCAAGCTGGATCATCTGAACCCCGGCGAGGGGCTGAAGCGGATGTTCAACACCGACAACCTGTTCGAGGTGGTGAAGTCGCTGGTGAAGACGGCCTTGCTGCTGGGGCTGGCGGGGCTGATCCTGTTCGGTCAGTTCGATCGCATCCTGCGCCTGCCTGCGGCGCAGCCGGGCGAGGTGCTGGGCGCGTTCGGCGCGGCGGGCTTTCACCTGCTGGGCTGGACCCTGGTGGTGTTCGTCTTCGTCGCCATCCTGGATTCGGCCTACCAGCGCTTCAGCTTCATGAAACGGCTACGGATGAGCCGACGCGACATCCGGCAGGAGGCGAAGGACATGGAAGGCGACCCTACGGTCAAGGCGCGGCGCCGCGAGCTGGCCCAGGAGTGGGCTCAATCCAGCGCCGTCGGGTCCGTGCGCGGGGCCGCCGCCCTGGTGGTCAATCCGACCCACATCGCCGTGTCCCTGGCCTATGATCCCGGCGAGCACGTCGTGCCCGTGGTGGCGGGCAAGGGCGACGGCCTGATCGCCCGCGCCATGCGCGGCATGGCCGAGCGCGAAGGGGTGCCGATCATCCGCAACGTTCCTCTGGCCCGCGCCCTGCACGAACAGGTGCCGGTCGAGGCCGTGGTGCCCGAGGACATGTTCGCCGCCGTCGCCGAGGTGATCCTGACGGCGCGCCGCCTGCGCGATGAAGCGGCGCGCGGCGAGACGCTTGAACCGGTTGATCTGACAGCGGAGGGCGAAGGCCGAGGCGACGCCGCCGTGCCAGAAGACGCATCCGTCCGCCGCGCCCCGCTCTTTCCCGCCATGCCGGACGACGGCGTGGCTTCCGCCTCGGAGACGCAATGACGCCGTTCGCCCTGCTGATGGATTTCCTGACCGTTTTGGTCGCCCTGGCCCTGGTGCTGGGCCTGGCCTTCTTCTCCATCCGTATGCTGAAGAAGGTCCAAAGCGGCGCGCCCAGCGGCGATGAGATCCGCTTCATCCGTTCCCTGCCGTTGGGCGCGCGCGAACGGGCGACCGTGGTGATCTGGCGCGACGAGGTGCTGCTGCTGGGCGTCACGGCGGGGGGGATCACCGTCCTGGACCGCCGCGCCCGCACGGCCGAAGAGATCGCCGAGGATGCGGCCCGCGCCGAGGCCGCGAGCGTGCAGACGGCGGCGGTCGCCGCCCGCGTCCCGCCGCGTCTGCGTCGTTGGCTAGGGAAGTCCCTAGCTGGGGAACGGCCTGACTACCGACGATAAGGGGCGGGTGGTTTCGTGAGGTCGTCGGGTTTCCGGGCGAGGCGCCTGGCCGGCGAACCGGAAACGCACACCATTCGGAGAAAAGATCATGTTCGGCATCGGCGGCGGCGGCTTCAATATCGGCAGCCTCATCAGCCAGGCGGCCCTGGCGGTCGCGACGGGCGGCACCTCGGCTCTGGTTCAGGCGGCTCTGACCCAGGTCGTGTCGTCCATCGGCCAGCAGGTCCTGCAACAGGTCGGTCAGGCTCTGGGCCTTCCGCAGTCGGTGATCGATCTGTCGATCGGCGCTTTCGCAGCAGCGACGGGCAATACGGGCGGCGCCTTCCAGAGCATCGGCGAATCCGCGGCGGGCCTGGCGCAGGCTACCGGAGGCGGCGCCTTCGAAGCCGGCGGCATCGAGCGTCAGATGAACGACATCGTTCAGGATCTGGTCGACAAGACCCTGGAGAAGGCCCGCACCGGCGGCCGCGATGAAGAAGGCAACGCCGTCCCCGGCGGCCTGAACGGCAAGAGCTTCATGCTGCGCCTGGCGCTGGCGCTGGGCAGCGTCCTGGACGCCAAGATGGAGCGCATGGCCGAGATCGGCGAGAAGATCGACGCCGAAAGCCAGAAGAAGAAGCCGAAGATGGGCAGCCTGTCCGCCGAGATGACGGCCGTCGGCAAGGAGTTGGACTTCGTGTCCCAAGCCCTGAACAACGCCCTGAAGTCGATCGGCGAATCCGCTTCGACCCTGGCTCGCAAGCAGGGATAAGGCCGAAAAGGCTGATTTGTGGAACGGCGGGCGAAACCTTCGCCCGCCGTTGTGCTTTTGAGGAATGGGCGTTTTTCAGAGTGATGGAGAGGCGGAGATGAGCGGCAAGCAGGTGTTTCTGGCGGGAGCGGTCGCAGCGGTTCTGCTCTGTGCGTCCCAGACTCAGGCTCAGGACTACGCCTTCCAGGGCTTCGCGACGGCGGACGCGATGAACCAGATGCACGGCGCCATGCGCGACAACATGATGGAGCCGTCCTCTCAGGCGCGGGCTCCCGCGCGAGGCGGAGTGGCGGCTGGAGCGGCGTCGTCGGGCCGTCGCGCCGCCGCCTCCGCCCGCACCACATATCAGTCGTCGCCGGCCATCACGCAGCGCGTCAAACGCCAATTCGCGGACTTTGTCCGCTCGACAGGCGGCGACGGGGCGGGAATCGCGGCGGCGATGGATCAGCAGGACTTCTTCGCCCGCTGGGGACAGCACGTTTCACAATACGGCTTGCGTCGCGGTGATGTGGCGGACGCCATGACGGCCTACTGGATGCTGAACTGGCAGATCGCCAACGATGTGAGATCCGTCAGCAGGGCTCAGGTTCAGAGCGTTCAGTCGCAAGTTCGCGCCATGATGGGCGACAATCGTTCCTTTACAGGCCTGAATGACGCGCAGAAGCAGGAGATGGCGGAGGTTCTCATCCTCAACTTCATCGCTCAGAGCGTCGCCTATGAAGACGCCATGCGGGACAATGACGCGACGATGCAGCGTCGCCTGCAGAACGCGGCGACGACACGGTTCCAGAATGAGATGAACGTCGATCTGCGCCAATTGCGACTGACCGGAAACGGGTTCGTAGCCGCTTCTTGAAAGGGGCAGGGCGGGAGCCCGGAGGCCAAACCCTCGTCTGAGAATATGCGGAGCCGTCTCTCTCCGGGCCTTATGGTCTATGGGGCGGCTGGATTGGCGACCGTAGCCCTCGCCGTTGCAGCGATTGGCGCGGCCTTGCTTCGGCGACGGTAGGGTGAGGCGGGGACGCCCGGAGGGCGGGCCCGGCGCTCACTCGGGAGATCCGGTCCTGCGGTAGAAGCCGTCGATATCGGATCCCATGCCGCAGAAACGGGCTGCGGCTCCGCCATCCTGAACGAACGCGCCCTCCGGCCCCATGCGGACTTGAATGACTGGGGCGTCCGCCCCGATGTCGGCGGCGGTGATCACGTTGAGTTCGCCCTCGAACGGAACCACGCGCGCAGCGATGACGTCTTCTTGGTCCTGCAGCCCGACCGCCTGAAGTTCACAGTCGGCGGCGGTCGCGGGGCCATTCGGCACGCCTCCGGCCCGGAAGGCGACGCGCCAGCCGGCGCTCTCGCGATTCAGGGTCATGGTCGCGTCCGCCGGTTCGTCGCGCTTGAACAAGGCCTCGTCGGCGGCGACGCCAGCCGGCGCTGTATCCGCCATCACTCGAGGCGCGGCTTGCGAAGCTTCAACTACAAGCTTCTCGTTGGGAGCGCTGTCGGGGGCCGGGCTGCAGGCCGTCAAACCGAGGAGACCGATGGCGGCGGCGGCGGACAGGATGTGCATGAAATCCTCGCAAAATCGACGCGTTAGGCAAGGAAGCATATCCAGAAATGAGCAGCGGACAACATGAAGAACGACGCTGCTTCCTGGAGAATATCCCTGACGGCCTTGCCCGAGCTGGCGTTCTGGGCCGACGAACCGGCGGCGGTGAACATGAAGCTGCACCTGACCAACTCAGGCCTCGATCTCAGGGACAAGGCTCATGTCGCTCGCCTGGCGCGGGCGTTCGAGGCGGCGGGGCGTCACCACAAGACGATCATGATCCACATGCGCACCCGCGCAGAGGACTATGGCGCGCAGGACGTGGAGATTTTCCTGAAGGCGGTGCTGCCGCAATCAGGGTCAGCACCTAGACCTACCCAAATTGCGCTGAAGCTTAACTAACGACTCTTGTCGTATTTTAACTCTTTCCGCCGCACGTATCGGCTTCTGTTTTGAGAAGTCTGCGGAGTTCGCGATTGCCTGTAGCCCGTGTGGAGACGCCGGTTTCGATTGCCGGCCCTGGTTTCGGCGTCTCGCGGAGGAAGGCGCTTCTGAGCTCAGCCTGTCGCCATCGCGCCATCTGGGCGGCAGCGGCGGCGGTGTTGCTGCCCTCCACGCAAGCGTTCGCTCAATGCGCCGCTGCGCCGGCGGCGCTCAATATTTCCTCCGGCAGTTGCGCCGATCCGGAGTTCACCGCGAGGCAAAGCGCAGACGCCGCGCCCGTGGTCGATGTCTCCGGGTCGGGAAGCTATAGCGGCGTCTCCGTCGATCTTTCCGCGTTCGGCAGCGGCCACGGGGTGCGCGCCAGCGATGACGGGACGATTTCGTTGATCGGCACGCCGTCGGACGGGGCCATGGTCAGCACCTATGGCGACGGCGGCCACGGCCTCTACGCCGATGGCGGGGGGCAGATCACCGGCAGCTATACCTCGGTTTATACGAACGGCGCCGGCGCTCACGGCGTCGAGGCGATCGGGGCAGGCAGCCGCGTCACGCTGACCGACAGCGGAGTAAACACAGCGCTCGACAACGCGCATGGGGCTTATGCGTCGGGGGGCGGGACAATCACCCTGACCCGCACGAGCGTCGCGACCTATGGCGCGGGGGCCTCCGCTGTTTTCGCGGGCGCGGACGGATCGATCACTCTCAACGACCTGAGCACGTACAGCTATGGCGACGACGCTCCCGGTGCGGTCGCCTCGGGCGCTGACAGCCGCCTGACCCTGAACAACGCCTATGTAAACGTCTATGGAAGCGGCGGCGCCGGGCTGCTTGCGGCCGATGGCGGACTGATCACTATGAGCGGCGGCGCGATCGCGTCCGGCGACTACTACGGCGGCGCCGTCACCACCGGCTCTCCGGGCATGCTGGCCCGTGGCGCCGGCAGCCGGATCCTTGTCGTCAACGGTGCGACGTCCGCCACCTACGGCGCAAACAGCCCGGGCCTGTGGGCCGACGCCGGCGGCAGGATCGACTTCGCCGGCTACGGCGTCTTCACCTACCAGCCCAATTCTGCGGGCGCAGCGGCGAGCGGGCTGGGCAGCACGGTCACCTTGACCGACACCATAGTCCGCACGTCCGGCCCTTCCAGCGCCGGCCTGCTCGTCACCGTCGGTGGCGCCGTCACCGCGAGCAACACCGAGATCACGACCGGTTATGGAAGAGGCGGGAGCAACCTTCCGGTCCTTCAGTTTCCGAGCGCCGACTTAGGCCTGGAGGCCCATGGCGCGGATGTGGTCGGGGCCGGCAGCCGGCTGCAGACGCAGAACGCCCGCATCACCACGCACGGCGACGGCGCCGTCGGCGTCAGGGTCAGCCAGGGCGCCTCGGCCTCGATCGTCGGCGGCTCTATCACGACCAACGGCGCCGACACAGCCGCGATCGGCGGCGCCGTCGCCGTCCGGGCGACCGACGACGACAGCAGCATCACCCTGTCCGGAACCTCGGTCAGAACGACGAACCTCAACGCCGTGGGCCTGCATGCCATGGCAGGCGGCGCGATCGCCGCCACGGACGCCACGGTCGCTACGCAGGGAGTGAACGCCTTCGGCGTATCTGCGCAGGATGCCGGCGGCGTCACCCTTAGCAACACGGCCGTCGCCGCCGCGGGCGACGCCGCGTTCGGAGTCCGGGCCGGCGATGCAGGGACGGTGCAGATGGCGGGCGGTTCGGTCGAAACCGCCGGCGCCGGCGCGCACGGCGTCGCCGCCGTCGACGGAGGGAACCTCACGGTTTCGGGCGCGGCCGTCGCGGCGAACGGCGCCGGATCGT
>DGIZ01000190.1 GCA_002386585.1 Brevundimonas sp. UBA4609
GTCGCGCGCGACCTCGACCTGAAGGGTCTGGGCGCGGCTGAGCATCCCTTCCTCCTCCATGCGGCGGGCGTTCTTCAGGTGCAGGTCGAAGCCGTCGCGGGTCTCCAGCGCGATATTCAGCGCCTCGGCCGCCAGCACCTGGCCGAAATAGGCGCGGGCTAGGTTGACGCTCTCCAGGTTCAGGGCCTCCTGCCGTCGGGCCTCGGCCAGGTCGACATTGGCCGCCGCCGCGCGTCGCAGGGCGGGGATGGCCCCGCCGGTGTAGATCGGTTGCAGCGCCGTGACCGTCGGGCGGAAGGTCGTGTCGTCCACCTGCAGCCGGATGTCGTGGGGCAGGGCGGCGAAGATCTCCGGCAGGGCGGCCTCAAGCCGCTGTCCCACCGCGTTCAGCACGTCGCCCGGCACGCCCGGCAGGTCCGAGATCAGGCCGGGGATGGCGGCGCCGAGGTCGGACTGGGCGCGGTCCAGCGCGTCCGACAGCGACAGATTGAAGGTCTTGCGAAAGCGGATCAACTGGGCGTCCAGCGACACCGTGGGCCGGTTCAGCCCGGCGGCGACCTGGGCATGGGCCTCGGCGGCCTCGACCCCGTAGCCGGCGGCGCGCCCCAGGCTGGAGGTTGTGCGCAGCCGCGCCTCGGCCTCGGCATAGGTCAGGGGCGTGCGCGGCGTCTCGGCGGCGGCTTGCGTCTGAGCCAGGGCGGGCGTCGCGCAGGCCGTCAGGACGCCCGCAGCCAAGGCGACACGCCATCCGTTCCAAGCCCTAGCCATCGCTTCAACCCCGCAACCAGCTGTGAATAACGATCCTGAAGCGCGGCCGTTGCGTCAAGCAAGCGCGCCAATTGCAAAGGGCGCGCTCGCCGTGACGAACGCGCCCCTTGGCCGAAGGTGAAGCCTGCCTGGTCCTAGAGGCCCGGCAGCTTGAAGCGGCCGTCGCGGCGGGCGGCGATGGTGATGCCCTCGCGGCCGCCGGTCAGGGCGTCCAGACGCGCGCGCTCGCTGGCGGCGTCGATGGTCTTGCCGCCTTCCGAGGTCTGGCTGACGGTCGCGGCCTGGCTGGCCGGATCATCCTTGCGCCAGAACATGATGCGGTTGGCCCAGCTTTCTTCCTTGTGCGCCAGGCTGCCGAATTCGTCGTCGACGACGTAGCGGGCCAGCGGATCGGCGCGGTCGGCGCCGGCCTCGGCGGCCAGAACCTGTTCGCCCGGCGTGCGGGTCACGGCCTGGCGCTGACCCAGCAGAATCTGGCGGGCGGCGCTTTCAGGAGCCAGCTCCTGCGGGCGCGGGGCGCCGGGCGAAGGCGGGGTGAGGCCGTATTCCGGCGGCACCACCAGGGGGGCGCTGGCCACGGTGACGAATTCGTCCGGCACGACCTTGGACAGGCCGATGCTCTGCTTCATCGATCCGCAGGCGCTCAGGCTGAGGGCCGCGCCGGCGGCCAGGGTCACGATCAGGACGGGACGGTTACGCATGGGTCGTTCGGCTCCGGGAGGCGCGCCGCACGGGGCGCAGGCTCGGGTCGATAGTTAAGGGGGTGTGATTACGACTTTTCGTGGGCCGCGCCAACTGTCGAACGGCGCTCGGACAGGAAGCTGTCCAGGATCAGCAGCACGACGCCGACGGTGATGCCGCTGTCGGCGATGTTGAAGATCCAGGGAAACAGGCCCGTGCCGGAAAAGTCGAGAAAGTCGACCACGCCGCCGAAACGGATGCGGTCGACGACGTTGCCGATGGCGCCGCCCATGACCAGACCGATGGCGGCGATCAGTAGGCGGCGATCGGCCCGCGTCGCCCACCAGGCCAGCAGCCCGGCCACGACGACGGAGAAGACGCTCAGGATCCAACGTCCCGCGCCGCCGCCGAACAGGCCGAAGCTGACCCCGGTGTTCAGCACATAGGTCAGGTTGAACACCGGCGGCGCCACCTCGGCGATGCGATAGCCGTCGGGGATATTGGAGATATGGGCGGCGTCGATGGCCCCCAGCACCCAGGCCTTGGTCAGTTGGTCCAGGATGATGACGGCCAGGGCGATGCCGTAGGCGCCGAGCGCGAGACGGGAAATCTTCATGCCGAGCGAGTTAGCAGGAAGACGTTCGGCGGCGAAGAGGGAAAGCGAAGAGGCGCGGATCGTCCGCACGGCCTTTCCCCCCGGTTTTCCCTCGCTATAAGCAGGGCATGACCCTGCCTCATCCGCTGCCCCGCCTGTCCGCCGTCGCCGACGACTACGACATCCTGCTCTGCGACGTCTGGGGCGTGATCCACAACGGGCGCGAAAGCTGGCCGGCGGCCTGCGAGGCCCTGACCAAGTTCAATGAGAAGGGCGGCCATGTCGTCCTGATCTCCAACTCGCCGCGCCCGTCGCCGGACGTGGTGGCGCAGCTGGACGCCCTGGGCGTGCCGCGCAGCGCCTGGAAGGCCTTCGTCACCTCGGGCGACGCCACCCGCATGGAATTGGCGCGCCGCGCGCCGGGCCCGGCCTGGATCATCGGGCCGGATCGCGACTTCGTCCTCTATGAGGGCCTGGACCTGACCAGCGCCCACGACGCGAGCGACGCCGCCTTCATCTCCGTCACGGGCCCTTATGACGACACGACCGAGACGCCCGAGGACTATCGCGAGCGGTTGACGCCCGCCGTCGCGCGCGGGCTGGAGCTGATCTGCGCTAACCCCGACCGCATCGTCCAGCGCGGCGATTCTATCATCTACTGCGGCGGCGCCATCGCTGATCTCTATGAGTCCATGGGCGGCCGTGTGGTCATGGCGGGCAAGCCGTTCGCGCCCATCTACGCCCTGGCGCTGAAGGAGGCCGAGGGTCTGATGGGCCGCGCGGTCGATCGTTCGCGCGTTCTGTGCATCGGCGACGGCGTGGTCACGGATGTGCTGGGCGCCGCCGAGCAGGCGCTGGACTGTCTGTTCATCGCCCAGGGCATTCACGGCGACGCGGCCAAGGGCGCGGACGGGGCCCTCGATCCGGCCCGCGCGGCCGAACTGCTCCGTGCCGAGACGACCTTCGCCCGCTACGCCGCTCTGGAACTGACGTGGTGAGTCTCGCCATTTCGTCGCACCTGCCTTAAAGGGCCGCTCATGGTTGATCTGGTCCAAGCGCACCCGTCGGGCGGTTACATCCTCGACGAACTCCACGTCGGCATGGCCGCCGAGAAGACGGTTCACGTCACGGAGGAGCGGATTCGTCTGTTCGCCGAGGCCTCCGACGACTTCAATCCGGTGCATCTGGATGAGGCCTTCGCCGCCAAGACGGCCTATCGCGGCCGCATCGCCCACGGCCTGCTGTCGGCGGCCTTCGGTTCGGCGGTGGTGGGGACGATCCTGCCGGGGGCGGGCTCGATCTACATCTCCCAGACGCTGGCCTTCCACTTCCCGGTGCGGATCGGCGACACGGTGCGGATCGTCATCACCGTCATCGGCCTGGACCATGACAGCGCGCGCGGCGAACTGCGCTGCGAGGGCTTTGTCGAGGACAAGCTGATCATGGACGGCGTGGCCGTCGTGCGCGTGCCGCGCCGCCGCAAGCCTTCGGCCCGCTGAAGGCCGCCTGAAGTGGTCGAGGTCATTCGCGACTGGCGCGGCCTGACGGACGCGCAGAAGGGGGCGGCTGTCGCCGTCGGCGCCTTCGACGGCGTGCATCGCGGCCATCAGGCGGTCATCGCTTCGGCGCGCGAGGCGGCGGATCGCCTGGGCGTTCCCCTGGCCGTCGTCAGCTTCGACCCTCATCCGCGCCGCCTGTTCCAACCCGAGGCCGCGCCCTTTCGCCTGATGACGCCGGACCAGATGGCCCGCGCCCTGGCGCCGCTGGGCGTCGATCGCCTGTATCTGCTGCCGTTCGACCGTGAGATGGCCGGCATGTCGGACGAGGAATTCGCCCGCCGCGTCCTGTCCGAAGGCCTCGGGATCGTCCACGCCGCCGTCGGCTTCGACTTCACCTTCGGCAAGGGTCGCTCCGGCTCGCCCGCCTTGCTGCAGGCGTATGGCGAGACGCTGGGCTTCGGCGTCTCGGTCACCGGCCGCATCGACGACGCCTCAGGGCTCAAGCTGTCGTCCAGCGCCGTGCGCGAGGCGTTGAAGGCCGGGGACATGGACCGCGCCGCCGCCATCCTGGGCCGCCCCTTCGCCATTCAGGGCGAGGTGATCCACGGCGACAAGCGCGGCCGCACCATCGGCGTGCCGACCGCCAACATCGCCATGGGCGACTATATGCGCCCGGCCTATGGGGTCTATGCGACCCGCACCCGCCTGCCCGACGGCCGGGTGGTCAAGGGCGTCGCCAACCTGGGCGTGCGCCCGATGTTCGCGATCGAAGAGCCGCTGCTGGAAGTCTGGCTGCTGGACTTCGACGAGAGCCTCTACGGCCAAGTGCTGGAGACCGAACTGATCGCCTTCCTGCGCGGCGAGATGAAGTTCGACGGCCTGGACGCGCTCAAGGTCCAGATCGACGCCGACGCAGAGGCGGCGAGGGCCGTGCTGGCTCTTTAGAGACCCTCTCCCGCCGGGAGAGGGATTGCTGGCTCAGCCCGGCGCCTTTTCGGCGATGGCCATCAGGTCGTCGTGCAGCGACTTGCCCTTGTCGTCGATGATGTCGGCGATGCGCCACATCGGGCCTTCCTTCAGCAGTTTCAGCGTCCGGCGCTGGTCCTCGCCGTGGTTGGTGAAGACGACGTCGGCCGTGGCCGCGCGCGGACCGTCCGGCGTCATCGTCACCGTTTTCAGCGCAAAGCCGTCGATGTCCTGACAGGCGCAGATCGGATCGTGGTCGAGGTAGGGGGCGCTGTTCGTGCGCTTGGCTTCGCGGTCGTCGACGCCGATCAGGGCGTTCATGGTGCGCGAATAGAGCGGGTCACGGCCGGGGGTGATGGTCGCCTCGGCCGGGTCGGGCGTATCGCGCGGCTTGCTGACGCGGGCGTAGAGGGCGCGCACGAAGGCCTCGGCGTCCTTTTCGCCCGCGGCGTAGACGGCGGCGCGGCCGGTCAGGGCAGGGGCGGCCTTCTCAGCCGCCGCAGGCGTGCTCGTCGGTTCTGAGCAGGCGGCCGCCGTCAGGGCCAACGCCGCCGCCGTCGCCAAGGCTTGAACACGCATCTGATCCGTCTCCCCATCTGTTCGTCTGGACTATGGCGCAGGGGACGCCGGGTCTGCTAGAGCCTTCCCATCATGACCGTTCGCGTGATCCGTCCGATTTCGATTAGCCGCCCGGCGTAGCGCTGCAGGGCTGCAAGCCCCGCGCACGTCGGGATTTCTCGAAACATTCCGCCGAGACGACGCCGCCTTGAGCCATCAGGGCATGGGCCGTCCGGCGCCTTCACGCTAGACTGACGTCCGACGCCGCTTCCAAGCGGCCGCGCGCGACAAGACGAAAAGACATTCCATGGCCGACGCCGACACCCAGACCCCTTCCGGCCGCGACTATCGCGACACCGTCTTCCTGCCCGAGACGCCGTTCCCGATGCGCGGCGGCCTGCCCAAGAAGGAGCCGGAAATTCTGGAGCAGTGGGGCGACCTTTATGGCCGTCTGCGCGCCATCCGTCAGGAGCAGAAGGCGCCGCTCTATGTGCTGCACGACGGCCCGCCCTACGCCAACGGGGACATCCACATCGGCCACGCCTTGAACAAGACGCTGAAGGACTTCGTGGTCCGCTCGCGCTTCCTGCTGGGTTATGACGTCGACTACGTGCCGGGCTGGGACTGCCACGGCCTGCCGATCGAGTGGAAGATCGAGGAGGAGTTCCGCAAGAAGGGCCGCCGCAAGGACGAGGTGTCGAAGGAAGAGTTCCGCACCGCCTGCCGCGAATACGCCGGCAAATACATCGACCTGCAGCGCGACCAGTTCCTGCGTCTGGGCGTCACCGGCGATTTCGCCAACCGCTACGCCACCATGGACTTCACGTCCGAGGCGGCCATCGTCGCGGAATTCCACAAGTTCAAGAACTCGGGCCAGTTGTATCGCGGCTCCAAGCCGGTGATGTGGTCGCCGGTCGAGCGCACGGCCCTGGCCGACGCGGAAGTCGAGTATCACGATCACGTCTCGCCCACGATCTGGGTCAAGTTCCCGGTGGTCGGCGCGACCGACAGCCACCCGGACGACCTGCTGGCCTTCCGCACGGCGACGCCCGCGATCGTGATCTGGACGACCACGCCGTGGACCATCCCGGCCAACCGCGCGATCAGCTACGGCCCCGAAATCAACTACGGCTTGTATGAGGTCACGGCTCTTGAGGAAGGGCTGGATTATGAGCCCTGGGCCAAGCCGGGCGACCGTTTCATCCTGGCCGACAAGCTGGCCGAGGATGTGTTCAAGGCCGCGAAGATCGCCGCCTGGACGCGCGTCTACGACATCGATCCGTCGGGTCTGGAGTGCGCCCACCCGCTGGCGGCGCTGGACAGCGGCTACGGCTTCTCGGTGCCGCTGCTGGCGGGCGACCACGTCACCGACGACGCAGGGACCGGCTTTGTCCACACGGCGCCGGGCCACGGCGCGGACGACTACAATGTCTGGCTGGCCCACGGTCATCGCGAGGTGCCGGACACGGTCGATCCCGACGGCGCCTACTACGACCATGTCCCCCTGTTCGCCGGCCTCAAGGTGCTGGAGACCGAAGGCAAGAAGACCGGCAAGTTCGGTCCCGCCAACGGCGCGGTGATGGAGAAGCTGATCGAGGCGGGCAATCTGCTGGCGCGCGGCCGGATGGAGCATTCCTATCCGCACAGCTGGCGTTCGAAAGCCCCGATCATCTTCCGCAATACGCCGCAGTGGTTCATCCGCATGGACGAGGCTCTGGTGGACGGCGACACCCTGCGCGACCGGGCGCTGAACGCCATCGACGCCACGGCCTTCCATCCAGCGGCGGGCAAGAACCGCATCCGTTCGATGGTCGAGGGCCGTCCCGACTGGCTGATCAGCCGTCAGCGCGCCTGGGGCACGCCGCTGGCCATGTTCGTGGACAAGCAGACCGGCCAGCCCCTGCACGATCCCGAGGTCGACGCCCGCATCGTCAAGGCCGTGGCCGAGGGCGGCGCCGACGTCTGGTTCTCGGCGCCCGACGCCGACTTCCTGGGCGCGCACGATCCCGAGCGCTTCGAGAAGGTCACGGACATCCTCGACGTCTGGTTCGACAGCGGCTCGACCCACGCCTTCACGCTGGACCCGCGCACGGCCGAGAGCGGCTATACGGGCGACCGCCCGTCGCACTGGCCCGCCGACCTCTATCTGGAAGGCTCGGACCAGCATCGCGGCTGGTTCCAGTCGTCGCTGCTGGAAGGCTGCGGCACGCGCGGCCGGGCGCCGTTCAACGCCGTCCTGACCCACGGCTTCACCCTGGATGAAAACGGGGAGAAGATGTCGAAGTCGCGGGGCAACACCACCGACCCCCTGACCATCATCAAGGAATCGGGCGCCGACATCCTGCGTCTGTGGGTGGCCCTGGTCGACTATTCGGACGACCAGCGCATCGGCAAGCAGATCCTGCAGACCACGGTCGACGCCTATCGCAAGCTGCGTAACACCGTCCGCTATCTGCTGGGCGCGCTGAACGGCTTCGACGAGGCCGAGCGCCTAACCGACTACGACCAGTTCCCGCCGCTGGAGAAGTTCATCCTGCACCGTCTGTGGGAACTGGATGCTCAGGTGCGTCATGCCTACGCCGAATACCGCTTCCAGGACGTGGTGCGGCCGGTGCTGGAGTTCTGCTCAGGCGATCTGTCGGCGCTGTATTTCGACGTGCGCAAGGACAGCCTCTATTGCGACCGTCCCGACAGCATCAAGCGCCGCGCCGTCCGTACGGTGATGGACGAGGTGTTCAGCCGTCTGACCGCCTGGCTGGCCCCGCTGACGCCCTTCACCATGGACGAGGCCTGGACCACGCGCTTCCCCGAGGCGGACACCAACTGCGCGCGGGTGATCCCCGAGACGCCGGGCCAGTGGCGCAACACGACCGAGGCCGAGCGCTGGAACCAGATCAAGAAGTTGCTTGAAGTTGCGACTGGCGCGATCGAGCTCGAACGGCGCGAGAAGAGGATTGGCGGCGCACTTGATGCTTGGCCGGTGGTCTATCTTCCGGAAGGCAATTTGATCGATCATATTTTCAATGCGTTGGAGGGGATCGATCTTGCGGAGGTGTTGCGCACGAGTGGAGCTGATGTCCGACGCGAATCGGGGCCGGCGGACGCGTTTCGACTGCCGAATTACCCGTTCGACATTTCTGTGGTGGCGGCCAAAGCCGACTACCCCAAGTGCGCCCGCTCCTGGCGCCGCGTGCCGGATGTCGGCTCCGACGCCGACTATCCCGACCTGTCGGCCCGTGACGCTGACGCCGTGCGCTGGCTGGACGCGCAGAAAGCCTAAAGGATCAGGCCCCTCCGCTCCGGCGCCCACCTTCTCCCACAAGGGGAGAAGGGGTCAGGCAGCGTCGTGGAAGATCAGCCCCAGCGTCATGCGTCTGCCCGCGCGCACCGTGCTGACGCCGTGGCGCATCTGGACACGGTAGTCGCCGCGCGTTCCGGCGACCGGGCGTTCGCGCACGGCGAAGATGACCGCCTGTCCCTGCTTCAGCAGCACGACATGGGCCTGTGACTGCGAGCGGGGCTTCTGCTCGACCAGTACGAATTCTCCGCCTTCGAATTCGGCCGGATCGCTCAGCAGGATGGCCGCCTGCAGGGGGAAGACCAGATCGCCGTACAGATCCTGATGCAGCCGGTTGTAGTCGCCGGGACCGTAGCGCAGCATTAGCGAGGTCGGCCGCGTCTGACCCGCCGCGCGGCAGCGGGCGGTCAGTTCGTCCAGTCGCGCCGGAAAGCCCGGTCGGCCCATCCGCCTCGCCCAGTCGTCAGCAATGGGCGCCAGACCTTCGTAGAGATGCGCCCGTAGTCGCGGCAGGGGATCGGGCAGGGGTTCGGCGAAATACTGATACTCGCCCTGACCGAAGCCGTGGCGCTGCATGACGATGCGGCTGCGGAACCGCTCGGGCTGATCATAGAGGGCTTGCTGGGCCTCGCAGGTCGCGGGCGTCAGCAGGGGGCCGGTCATGGCCCAGCCCTGGGCGTTCAGGTCGGCGGCGATGCGGGGCCAGTCGAGAGCGGTGTCGGTCATGCCGCCATCAGAGCGGGCGGCGGTCCGGTTGTCTGGCGGCTTTCGGCCGTGGGCCTAGAGGCGCACCCTCTGCTCGGCCGATTTCAGCGTCGAGCGGACGAAGTCGGCGGGCGGGTCGGTCTCGGCCAGGACGGCTTCCTTGATGGCGCGCGGCTCGCCGAACAGATGGCCCTGACCCATGGCGATATCCAGTTCGAGGATGTCGACGACCTGTTTCTCGCTCTCGACCTTTTCAGCGATCAGCTCGAGGCCGTGGCGGCGGGTCAGGGGGGCGAAGTCCCCGGCGCGGATGTCGGGCTGGCTGGCCAGGGGGGCGCCGCCGTCCAGATCCAGCAGTTGCTCGATCAGCAGGTCGGCCGCCACCTTGATGAAGCGCACGTCCGAGCGTTGCAGGTCGGCGAAGTCCAGGTCCAGCGTCTGCACCTTGTCGATGGAGAAGCGGAAGCCCAGGTCGGCCAGCTTGGCCATGTTGCGCGCCTCGACGGCGCCGCGCGCGTCGAAGGTCGCCTGACCCAGTTCGAAGATCAGGGCGTCCTTCAGGTCGCGATTCTGGCTCAGGAAGTCGAGGAACTGCGGGAAGAAGGTCTCGTCGCCCAGGGAGGCGAGGGAGATGTTGCAGAAGACCCCGACCTTGCGGTCCTGCCCGGCCAGACGGCGTACGATCTGGGCGCAGCGGAACAGCAACAGATTGTCGATGGCGGGCAGCAGGCCCTCGCCCTCGGCCACCGACAGGTATTCGGCGGGCATCATCACCCGGTTCGACGGGTCGCGCAGGCGGGTGAAGCTCTCATAATAGACCGTCCGCCGCTGGGGCAGGGTCACGACGGGCTGAAGATACAGGTCGACGCGGTTCTCGCTGAGGGCGTCGTGGACGGTCTTCAGCAGGGTGTTCGACTGGACCTGACGACGGCCCTCGAAGGTGTCTGCGGTCAGGGTGGAGGCGGCCAGCCGCTCCTCGATCGAGGCGCTCATCTGCTGGACCAGGCCTTCCAGCATCCGCACCTCGCCGGTCAGGGCGTCGGTGCGCGACAGGGCGCCGGTCTCGATGGCCTGGGCCAGTTCGGTCAGGGCGCCTTGCGTCGACTCCATCGCATCGGCCAACAGACGGTGGGCCTCGCGCACCTTGCCGATCTCCAGACGCAGGGCGCGGCGGTCGGCCAAGCCGGTGACGATGGCGTGGACGCTGGCCATGATCCCCAGCGCGCCCAGCACCCCGGCCGCGCCTGCGCCGCCGCCCAGACCGGCGCGCCAGATCGCCGCCCCGATGGTCAGGGCGAGGAACAGGTAGCCGAAGAAGAGGAAGCCGCCGGTGATCTTTCGCATGGGGCCGGTCAGAACCGCCTTTCCCTATAGAATCGATCAAGTATCACGTTAACGAAGGCTAACGGCTAGGGTCCGCGCGGATAAACGGGCGGTAAAAGGAGGTTAACGCATGGAATTGTTCGATCTGAGCGGCAAGGTCGCCATCATCACCGGCTCTTCCAAGGGCATCGGCAAGGCCATCGCCGAGCGTCTGGCCGAACACGGCGCCCGCGTCGTCATCTCCTCGCGCAAGGCCGGGCCGTGCGAAGAGGTCGCCGTCGCCATCAATGACAAGCACGGCGAGGGCCGCGCCATCGCCATTCCCGCCAACATCGCCTCCAAGGAAGACCTGCAGCGGCTGGTGGACGATACCCGCACGGCTTTCGGTCAGATCGACATTCTGGTCTGTAATGCGGCGACCAATCCCTACGCCGGGCCGATGGCCGGCATCAGCGATGAACAGTTCGAAAAGATCCTTCAGAACAACGTCATCTCCAACCACTGGCTGATCCAAATGGTCGCGCCGGAGATGGTCGAACGGAAGGATGGAGCGATCCTGCTGATCTCCTCCATCGGGGGCCTGCGCGGCAACGCCCTGATCGGCGCCTACAACATCTCCAAGGCCGCGGACATGCAGTTGGCGCGCAATCTGGCGGTGGAGTTCGGGCCGTCGAACGTGCGGGTGAACTGCATCGCGCCGGGTCTCGTCCAGACCGATTTCGCCCGCTACCTGTGGGAGAACCCGGAGCTGCTGAAGACCGTCACCGACCCCGCGCCGCTGAAAAGGATCGGCCAGCCGGATGAAATCGCGGGCACGGCGGTCTATCTGTGCAGCCCTGCGTCGGCCTATGTGACTGGCCAGACTCTGGTGGTGGACGGCGGACTGACGATTGCCTGGTGAGCGTGAAAACAAGGTCCCGTTTCTGCAGGACCTGAACTGGCGGCTGGAGGCGGCGGCCTTCCAGGGGCTGTTCGGCTTCCTGCGCCTGCTGGGCGTCGAGCGGGCCTCGGGCTTCGGCGGCAAGCTGCTGCGGACGCTGGGGCCGCTGACCGGCACGCACAGGACGGTGACGCGCAATCTGAGGATCGCCTTTCCCGACATGGACGCCGCCGAGCGCGATCGTCTGGCTGTGGATCAGTGGGAGCAGACGGGGCGGACCTTCGCCGAATTGGCGGTGATGGATCGACTGACGCCGGAGAGCGGGCGGATCGACATCGTCGGGCTGGAGCGGCTTCATGCCGTGCGCGACAGCGGCCGTCCGGTCGTGCTGATCTCGGGCCATCTGGCCAATTTCGAGGTCATGGCGGCGGTCATCATGTCGGCGGGCGTGCCGTGCCAGGTGACCTATCGCGCGGCCAACAACCCCTATGTCGACGCCCTGATCCGCCAGAGCCGGGAACGCTATGGCATCAAGCTGTTCGCGCCCAAGGGCGACGGCACGCGCGAGCTGATGGTGGGGATGAAGCGCGGCGAATCCATCGCCCTGCTGGTCGATCAGAAATACAGCCAGGGGCCGGAGGTCGAGTTCTTCGGCCAGCCGGTCAACGCCTCGCCCGGCGCGGCGCGCATGGCGCTGAAGTTCGGCACGGTGATGCAGCCCCTGTCGGTGGTGCGCCTGCCCGGCGTGCGTTTCCGCGTGACCGCGCACGAGCCGATCGCCGTGCCCGACACGGGCGACAAGGCGGCGGACGTGCTGGCGGGCGTCCAGGCGGCCAACCGCTTCGTCGAGGATCGGGTGCGCGAGCACCCGGTCGACTGGTTCTGGGTGCACAAGCGTTGGCCGCCTCAGGTCTATGAGGCGCTGCGGGCGTCGGAAACCTAGTCCGCCACGTCGTCGTCGGCGCGGCGGAAGGGACCGGCGTAGCCTTCGGTTCGGGTGCGGCGACGATCCGGGCCGAAATAGCTGGGCGAACGCACGAACGGGCGGGGGCGCAGGATCACCGCTTCGAGACGCGTCAGCAGGGTCTGAGCCTTCACCGGCTTGGCCACGAATTCGGTGACGCCCGCGTCGCGCGCCTCGGTGACGCGGCTCTTCTCGGAATGGCCGGTCATCATGATGACGGGCAGATAGGGATTGGAGCTGTCGGCCTGGTTGCGGACGGCGCGGGTGAAGGCCACCCCGTCCATCGGCTTCATGCGGAAGTCGACGATGGCGATGTCGACGGCCTCCCGACGCAACAGCTCCAACCCGTCGGCGCCGTCCTCGGCCTCGGTCAGGCGGCCGACGCCGACGGATTTGAGCATGGCGGCGACGATGGCGCGCATATTGGGATTGTCGTCGACCAGCAGGACGTGGATCGAACTCAGGGCGGACATCTCAGGACACCGGAAAACAGGAACGCCGGAGGCCGTCCGGCGCGACACGAGGATGGGCTCAGCGCCCGGCGGCCGCCAGATACTCGCCCGGCCCGGCGTAGGCCTCCTGCCGCTCCACTGACCAATAGCGCAGGGCCGTCAGGGGAATGGCGGCGCCGCTGACGGCGCAGCGCACGAAGGCGCCCGCCGACAGGACGGCGAACTCGCCGTCGCCGTAGTGCAGGCTGGCGGTCTGACCCGCCGCCTGGCCCGGGTCCTGGGGAGAGGATTGCGTGCTCATGAGGCCATCATAGCGTGAAGCCTGTGCGGGACGAGAGGCGAATCGCCGTCATCTGACCGCTTCTCGTTCATAAGTTCGGATGTTTCATGTCTCGATCGCCCGCCGACATCCTCGCCGCCGGCGTCTTCGCCGCCGTTCTGGCCGCCGCGCCCGGCGCGGTCGCTCAGGAGACGCAAGGCCAGCGCCCGACCATCCGCGAACTGGGCCGGGCGCCGGGCGTCCTGTCGCCGGGGCCGCTGAACGCCATCACCGACGTGGCCGGGGTGAAGGTGGGGCAGGTGACGCTGCGCTCGGGCGACAACATTCGCACCGGCGTCACCGCCATCGTGCCGCACGAGGGCTCTCTGTTCCGCGACAAGGTTCCGGCCGGGCTGTCGGTGGCCAACGGCTTCGGCAAGCTGGCGGGCGCGACCCAGATCAGGGAGCTGGGCGAGATCGAGACGCCCATCGTCCTGACCAACACCCTGTCGGTGGCGCGGGGCATCGACGGGGTTCTGGACTGGACGCTGAAGCAGCCAGGGCATGAAGACATCCGTTCGGTCAACGCCGTGGTGGGCGAGACCAACGACGGCGGGCTGAACGACATCCGCGCCCGCGTCGTCACCGCCGCCGACGTGGTGCGAGCCATCGAGACGGCGGCGTCGGGGCCTGTGGAGCAGGGCGCGGTCGGCGCCGGGACGGGCACTATCGCCTTCGGGTTCAAGGGCGGGATCGGCACCAGCTCGCGCAAGCTGCCCGACAGTCTGGGCGGCTTCACCGTCGGGGTGCTGGTCCAGTCGAACTTCGGCGGCGCATTGAGCATCGACGGGGCGCCGGTCGGGGTGCGGCTGGGCCGCTACTACCTGCGTGAAGAGGTGGAGAATGAGCGCGCCGACGGCTCCATCATGATCGTGGTCGCGACCGATGCGCCGCTGTCGGACCGCAATCTGGAGCGGCTGGCGAACCGCGCCTTCGCCGGTCTGGCGCGGACGGGGGCGGCGTTCTCGAACGGGTCGGGAGACTATGCGATCGCGTTTTCCACGGCGGAGGGCGTGCGGCGGACGCCTGAGCGGCGGATGGGGCCGGCGATGGTCGCGGACTGGCCCAACGACCGGATGTCGCCCCTGTTCGTCGCGGTCGCCGAGGCGACGGAGGAGGCCATCCTCAACTCCCTGCTGAAGGCGCAGACGACGACCTCGGTGATCGACGGCAGGGCGGTCACGGTCGAGGCGCTGGACATCGACGCGGTGAAGGCGGTGTTGAGCGAGACGGCCAGCCGTTAGGGCTCCGCCCCTCTAAGCCCGCTCATCCCGGCGGACGCCGGGATCCAGTGCTTTGGCCTCAACCTCAGCGCCTGAAACTTGGCATTAGGCTTCCGACGCTTGAGCGCGTTGCTCTCACTGGGTCCCGGCGTCCGCCGGGATGAGCGAGAATCAGCTGTCGAAGCCAGTTAGCGCCGATTAGTCGGCGGACATCAGGAATACGAAAAAAGGGCGCTGCGGTTTCCCGCAGCGCCCTTCCGTCTTCAGGCCGTGAAGCCTCAGTCGCCGTAGGCGGGCGGCATGGCCCCTTCGCCGCCGGTGCGGTAGCGGTCGCGCAGCAGCAGGTTGCGGGCCTGCAGCGGCTGCTCCACCCCGTCGATCAGCACGGCCGAGGGCTGGCTCAGCGGCTCCAGCGGATCGCCGGACCAGACCACGACGTCGCCCGCCGCCCCGGCCTTCAACTCGCCGAACTGGCCGTCGAAGCCGAAGATGCGCGCCGGGTTGACCGTGATCGCCTGAATGGCCGCCGCGAAGGGCAGGCCGTGCGAGACGGCGTTGCCCGCATTGTAGCGGATGTCGCGGGCGCGGTGGGCCGAGCCCTCGTTGCCCTTGATGGCGATGACGACGCCGGCCGCGTTCAGCGCCGCCGCGTTCTGCATCCGCGCCGCCCGCATCTCGAAGTTCGAGGGCAGGTTGGTGATCGGGTGCAGCAGGACCGGCACGTTCGCCGCAGCGATCTCGCCGGCCACCAGCCAGCCTTCGGCGGCGCCGTCGAGGATGATCTTGACCCCTTCCTCGCGCGCCAGGCGCAGCACCTGCTGGATATCCGCCGCCCGGTTGACGGTGACGATCAGCGGCATGCGCCCCTCGGCCACCGGGATCAGGGCTTCCAGATCGGCGCGCGACAGCGACAGGTCGCGAAGCGCCGCCCGGTCATAGGCGGCCTTGTTGCGGGCGTAGGTCCGAACCTCGGCCAGGGTCTCCTTGAACAGCACGAACTCGGCGCCGCGCGCGCCGCCCGCCACCGCCTTGCCGGCCTCGCCGAAGGGCGCGACCATGGCCACGCGCGGCTTCACCAGGATGTCGGCGCCGCCCAGCTTGATGACCGCCGCCTGGCCCGCAAACAGGCCCGGCGTCTGGAAGCCGCCCGCGCCCGAGA
>DGIZ01000172.1 GCA_002386585.1 Brevundimonas sp. UBA4609
CCGTCGTCGGCGCCGGGGCCGCCGTGGTCGGCGGCGCGGCCAAGGTAACCGGCGCGGCTGTCGGCGCCGGATTCGACGCGGTCACCACCTCGGACGAGGAAACCAAGGCCAAACGCGAGCGCGAACAGCGTGAATACGAGCGCGAACAACGCCGCTGCGAACAGAGGCAGCGTCAGGGCAAGGCCTGCTGATCGCTATCTCACCCCGATGTATTTGTGCGTCTGGACGCTGAGCCGCCATTGCGGATGAGTCAGGCAGTACTCAATGGCAGCGGCGGTATTGGCGGCCTGATCAGGGCCATCCATGGGCTGGAGCCAGAAACGCTCGAAATCGAGATTCTCGAAGCGATCCGGCATGGCCAGCGGTTGAGGGAAGACCAGCTTCAGCTCCTGGCCCGAGGTCTGGACCACAGGCGCGTCGGCCTTGGGGCTGATGCAGATCCAGTCAATGCCGCCCGGCGCTGTCAGTGTGCCGTTGCTTTCGATGGCGACTTCGAAGCCGCGCGCATGCAGGGCCTCGATCAGGGGCGCATCCAGCTGCATCAAGGGCTCGCCGCCCGTGCAGACCACCAGCTTGGGATCGCCCTCGCGTCCGCGCCACATCCCGGCGACATGGTCTGCCATCAGGTCGGCGGTCTTGAACTTGCCGCCTCCGTCGCCGTTCACGCCGACGAAATCGGTGTCGCAGAAGGTGCAGACGGCCGTGGCGCGATCCCGCTCCAGCCCGCTCCACAGGTTGCAGCCGGCGAAGCGCAGGAAGACGGCCGGACGCCCCGCCTGCCCGCCCTCGCCCTGCACCGTCAGAAAGACTTCCTTGGCCGAATAGGTCATGCGCCGACCGCCCATTCGGCATAGCCCGCCGCGCGCAGTTCGCAGGCCGGGCACGCGCCGCAGCCATAACCCCAGGCATGACGATGCGTCCGGTCGCCCAGGTAGCAGGTGTGGCTGAACTCGATGATCGCCTCCACCAGGGCGGAGCCCCCGATCCGGTCCGCCAGCGCCCAGGTCTGGGCCTTGGTCAGGAACATCAGCGGCGTTTCGACCGGCACGGACTTGTCCAACCCCAGCGACAGGGCGCGCGCCGTCGCCTGAATGGTCTCGTTTCGACAGTCCGGATAGCCGGAGTAATCGGTCTCGCACATGCCGCCGATCAGGACCTCCAGCCCCCGACGATCGGCCAGGGCCGCCGCGGCGACCAGGAAGATCAGGTTGCGTCCCGGCACGAAGGTGTTGGGCAAGCCCCGCGCGTCCGCCTCGATCGCGCGCTCGGTGGTCATCGCCGTCTCGCCGATGGCGCCGAAGCCGGTCAGATCGACGACATGGTCATCGCCCAGCCGGTTCGCCCACTGCGACAGGACCTTAACCACTTCCTGGCGCACAACCTGGCGCGCCCGCATCTCGACCGCATGACGTTGGCCGTAATCGAAGCCGACCGTCTCCACCCGATCGAACCGCTCCAGCGCCCAGGCCAGGCAGGTGGCGCTGTCCTGCCCGCCGGAAAAGAGAACAAGAGCTGTTTTTTCATAATGTTGCGCGATTGCGTTCATGACAAATCTGCGGTCGGCCGGCAGGCCGCGCGCATTCAAAAAAGAAACTGGGGTCGTATAGATGGGACGCCGCCTCCTATACGCCAGAGACGCAGGCTCGGCAAAGGCGGCGAGACTGAAGAATAATCGCGGCGGCTTAACCCTTCCGCAAAAGATTCTCTGAGATTGTAAAAGAACCTCAGTAGGAGCCGGCCGAATGCCGACGATCGAAGTGCTGACCGACCGCGTCGAGCCGGTGGCGAAAACCGCCATGACCGGCGAGATTCTTGCGCGGTTCCAGCGCGAACCAGACACCCTGGTGATACCGGTAGTCGACGGCGACCGTCCGATCGGTCTGATCGAGCGTGGGGATTTTCTGCTGAAGCTGGCGGGTCCGCTGGGCCAGAGCTTGTACGGGGCCCGCGAAGTCATCCACGTGATGGACCCGGAGCCGGCGGTGATCGAGGCCGGCGTTCGCGTGGACGCCTTCTCCTCCATCATCCTGAAAAGCGGACCAGGCGCCCTGATGCGGGGCTTCATCGTCACGCGCGGCGGGGCCTATCGGGGCGTCGGCACGGCGGTGGCCCTGCTTCGCGCCATCAATGAAGACCAGCGCCACGAGAACCAGCGCCTTGTCGAAGAACTCCGCGCGTCCGACGCCGCCGAGCGCGCCGTCCGAACGGCGGCGCGCGATAAAAGCCGCTTCATGGGTCTGCTCAACCGCGAACTCAGCACTTCCATGAACGGGGTGCTGGCCGTCGCCGAGCTGCTGCATCGCCAGCCGCTGAACGAGGCGGCCAAGGCCCACGCCCGGACCATCATGGATTCGGCCGAGGACATGCTGGACAATCTGCGCGATGCGCTCGATCTGGCGCGCGCCGAGGCCGGGGAGCTGCAGATCGCCGCGACCGCCACTCCGTTGCGTACCCTGATGGATGAGTTGCAGAGCCATTGGTCGCCGCGCGCGGCTCAGGACGGCGTCACCCTGATGGTCGGCTATGAGGGCGACACCGAACTGGCGGCGATGGTCGACGCCGATCGCCTGCGCCAGGTGTTCAACAATCTGATCGGCAATGCGCTGAGGTTCGCTCGTCACGGCATGGTCGAAGCCAGCCTGAGGGCTCAGGCTCAGGGCGATCGCGTCCTGATCGAGGCTCGCATTCGCGACGACGGCCCGGTCGACGACCGCCGCGCCGCCGATCTGCTTGATCCGGCCACAGACGACGCCGGGCTGGGTCTGGCCATCAGCCGCCGCCTCGTCGAGTGCATGGACGGCCGTATCTGGGCCGAGAACAACACCGGGCGCGGCGCCACCTTCGCCTTTGACCTGTTCGCTCCGATCGCCTTCATCGAACGCGAAGAGCCGACCAATGTCGCCGATCTGGACAGCCTCCATCTCCAGGCGCGCCCCCATGTGCTGATCGCCGACGACAACGCCACCAACCGCGTGGTCGCCCAGGCCCTGTGCGAAATGTTCGGCTGCACCTCCGAAACCGTCGAGGACGGCCAGGAAGCCGTCGAAGCGGTCCAGTCGCGCCCGTTTGACCTGATCCTGATGGACATCAAGATGCCGCGCCTGGACGGCGTCGGCGCCACCCGGGCCATTCGCGCCCTGGAAGGGCCTCAACGCGACATTCCGGTCATCGCCCTGACCGCCAACGCCGACCCGGACGACGCCAAGGCCTATCTGGCCGCGGGCATGGCCGCCGTGGTGGAGAAACCCATCAAGCCGGAGCGACTGCGCCTGGCCATGAACACCGCGCTGGAACCTGCTGCGGCGGCCGCCTCCGCCCGCGCGCGTGACGTCGCCTGACGGACGTCAGTCAGCCAAATCAGACCACGACCTCGTCTCCGGACCGCTCTTCGTCTTCCTCGTCATAGCCGACAAGGCGCAGGGCTCTCGCCTTAACCCCCTTCAGCTCCGCCCAGCGCAGCAGGCCCTCCTCACGGCCGTGGGTGATCCAGATTTCTTCCGGCGCCAGTTCCTCGAAGGTCTGGATCAGTTCAGGCCAGTCCGCATGGTCCGAAATGACCAGCGGCAGTTCCACCCCGCGTTGGCGCGCTCGCGCCCTCACCCCCATCCAACCGGAAGCGAAGGCGGCCACAGGATCGGCGAACCGGCGCGCCCAGCGATCCTGAATGGCCGAAGGCGGCGCGATCACCACCTCTCCGCCCAAAGCGCCGGCCTTCAGCCCCGTGGCGGGCGCCAAGGATCCGAGATCGATCCCTTCGTGCTGATAGAGCCGGTTCAGACGCTCCAACGCGCCATGCACATGAATGGTCCGATCCCACCCCGCCTCGCGCAGCAGCCGGATCACCCGCTGCGCCTTGCCCAGCGCATAGGCGCCGACCAGATGAGCGCGTTCGGGAAACTGCGTCAGCGACTGAATCAGGCGCGCGATCTCCTCTTCGTCCGGCGGATGGACGAAGACCGGCAGGCCGAACGTGGCCTCCGAAATAAAGACATGACATCGAACGGGCTCGAACGGCAGGCAGGTCGGATCTCGACGCCGCTTGTAGTCGCCTGACGCCACCATGGTCAGGCCGCCGCGCTCAACCACAGCCTGGGCCGAGCCCAGCACATGCCCGGCAGGCGCGAACCTCACGCCCACGCCACCGATCTGCGTCGTCTCGCCATAGGCGGCGGCCTGAGTGCGTCCCGCAAAGTCAGGGCCGTAGCGCTCGGCCATGATGGCCAGAGTCTGGGCGGTCGCCAGCACCGCGCCGTGGCCCGGCCGCGCATGATCCGAATGGCCGTGGGTAATCACCGCCCGATCTACCGGCCGCACAGGGTCCACGTAGAAGTCGCCGATCGGGCAATAGAGGCCGCCCGGCGCGGGTCGCAGAAGATCTTGAGGTCGGATCATCAAACCATCCGCCCGCTGGACAAGAGCGCCCCCGACGGGCGACCAAGGCGGGACAAGACACAGGACGCCTTGATGACGGATTCGTTCCTAGACACCCTATTACCTCAGCTGGCCTCGGGCGCCGCCCATACCCATGCTCTCGGCTTCGCCTTCTCAGGACTGGACGGAGACCGCGTGCGGATACGCGTTCCCTATCGTGAGGACCTGGTCGGCGACCCCGAGACCGGCGTGCTGGCCGGCGGTCTCGTCACGACCTTGCTGGACCACGTCGGCGGTCTGGCCGTCTGGGTCGGGCTGGGCGCATTCCGCCCGGTGGCGACGCTCGATCTTCGCGTCGACTATATGCGCGCGGCGGCACCGGGACGCGATCTCTTGGCCGAAGCCCGATGCTATCGCCTGACGCGCAATCTCGCCTTCGTCCGCGCCTGGGCTTTCGAGGACGACCCGACCGACCCCGTCGCCGCCGCCCAATCGGCCTATATGGTTAGCGCAGAGGGCGAGCATCGGACCGGCGCCAATCTGAAACCGAAGACCGCCGCATGACCCCCGCCCTGCTCGACAGCCTGCCGTATGCGCGCTTCCTGAATCTCAGGACCCAGGCGAATGGCGACGAAGTGACCGTCGTCATGCCCTTCACCGACAAATTGATCGGCAATCCCATGCTGCCCGCCCTGCATGGCGGTTCGACCGCGGCCTTGCTGGAGATGACAGCCATGGCCCAGGTCTCCCTCACCTATCCGCGCCTTCGTCTGCCCCGCCCGATCAACGTCACGGTGGCCTATCTCCGTTCGGGCCGCCCGGTTGACGTCTACGCCCGCGCACGAATCAACAAGGCCGGGCGCCGCGTCGCCCATGTGGTCGCAGAAGCTTGGCAAGACGCACGGCATGAGCCCATCGCCTCGCTCACCGCCCACTTCCTGCTTGATCCGGAAACTGCCGGGACCTGACCACGAAGCGACAGGGCAACTGTAAACTTTGTAAAGAAATCCCTACCCAAAAGAGTTAACATGCATTAACTCTTTCCCATCGTTCTTTTAGCGAGGGGTAAAGCCATGGATCGCAACGAAGTCATTGCTGGCGTCGCCGGTGAACTGCACGCCACTGAGAAAGCGCTGGATGACGCCATCACCCACGCCACGACCCTGGTTCAGGCCATGATCGGCGCTCGTACGGCCCTTTCCCTCTCCGCCGTCGCCGCGTCGGGATCCCAGACCAAGGCCATGGAAGCGATCGCCGCTCTCAGCACCGCTCGCGAGGCCGTCATCGCGTGCCACGCTGAACTTGAGAAGGACCATCGTCGGTTGGGCTATGGCACCTATGCCCTTGGCCCGGTCAACAAGCCCGATGAATGGGACAGCCGCCCGATGGGCAGCCAGGAACGCCACCTGCGCGTGGCGTGAATTCTGCGTAACGATTGGAGTCGGCTCTCCGATTTCCAATCGGCATGATGTAGCTTGGCCCCCATTGTCGCGAGACAAATGGGGGCTTTTCATTGCTGGAAACCATCGCCGCACTGATCGGAGCGGGCTTTATCGTCCTGGTCAGCCTTTTCGCCCTGACCAAAGGAGGGCGTCCTGAGCGCATCGGCGCTGCAACTGTCCTGGGAGGATGGTTTCTTTCAGTGTTGGCTCAAACCTACATCGGCTATGCCTCTGTTCAGTGGCCCACGCTGATCATTGACGTCATCGCCTTAGCGATCTTTATCGCGCTCGTATGGAAGTCTCCTCGCACCTGGCCCGTGTGGGCCAGCGCCTTTCAACTCTTGGCGGTCGCCAGCCATTTCATGGTTTTGATGAAGTTGCGCCCGGAGATTTCAGCCTTCTACACCGTGATCAACATGTCGGGTTACGGCATCATCATCGCTCTGGGCGTGGGAACCTTCTTCGCATGGCAGGAACGACGCGCGGTCGGCATCGCGGACGAATAGGTAGATATTCCTAATCAATTCGGATAGCCTGAGGCGCATATTTCCTCGGAAGTTGCGCCCTTGCCCCTGTCCCACTCCCAGCTTTGGAAAGCGATCGACGCCTTGGCGCGACGTGAGGGCCTCTCGGCGTCGGGATTGGCGCGTCGGGCCGGGCTGGACGCGACCAGCTTCAATCCATCGAAACGACTGGGACCTGGCGACCCGCCGCGCCCGCGCTGGCCTTCGACAGAAAGCCTGATGCAGGTGCTGGCGACGAGCGGCCTGAGTCTGGGGGAGTTCGCCGGCCTCGCCGATGATTCCTCATCCCCGCCGCGCCCCATTCCACTGCTGGGCCTCGCACGCGCAGGGGATGAAGGTTTCTTCGATGACGCCGGTCTGCCCATGGCCGACGGCTGGGACCAGACCGAACTGCCAGCTCACAAGGACAGCCTTTTCAGCCTGACCATCGACGGCGACTCGATGGAGCCCGTCTATCGTCCCGGCGACCGGGTGATCGTCGATCTGGACGCAACCGAGGTCCGACGCGGCGACCGCGTGGTCGTCCGCACGATCGACGGCGAGACGCTGGCCAAGGAAATCTCCGCCCTGAACAGCCGCGAAGTGACCCTGAGTTCGGCCAATCCGCTTTATGACCCACGCACCCTGCCCCGCCGTCAGCTTCTCTGGATGGCCCGCATCCTGTGGGTCAGCCAATAGCGAAGGGCCGCCCCTTTCGGGAACGGCCCTTGCCTTGATCAACTCGGGGGAGAAAGCCGTCGATCAGTTCGGCGCGACATAGCGGGCGTTGACCCAGCCGCCGCCGGCGATCTGCACCCACTCGCCCTGCGACCCCACGGCGGTGAAGGGCTGCCCGGCGGACAGGCTGCCGGCCTGACGATACTGGGTGCCGGGGCCCGACCGGATACGCAGGTTGGACGTGGCGCGATACATGTTGGCGTTGGCCTGGGCCGCAGCGCGCGTGCGCTGCTGGTTACAGCCGATGTAGGAACCCGCCGCAGCACCGGCCCCCGCGCCGACCACGGCGCCCAGGGCGCGCTCGTTCTTGGACACCTGGCTGCCCGCCAGACCGCCCAGCACGGCGCCGATGGCGGCGCCCGCCTGCTGACGACCGCCGGGCGCATCACAGTTGGTGACGCCGTTGGCCTGGGGCATGGCGGCGGCGGTCATGGGCACGGCGGCGGAGCCCAGAGCGGCGAAAAGGGCGGTGGCGGCCAGACCCGCCTTGAAGGTCTTCGACATAAGTCTCTCCTGTCATCGAGTTGTCGATGAAATGAGAATGCCTCGGCCAAGCTGAAGGCTCCCCGAGCCTGATCGTTATATGCCGTTCATCTTCCTTGCCGAACGCAGCGGGTCCGATGATTCGCGCGCCCAAGTGCATATGAAAAAACAGATATTGTTCATTTCCTCCCCCATTCGGGGGATAGGCAAGACCTGCAATATCGGGCGCTATGACCCTCATGGGCGCACTTGGAAAAGCAGACGTAGCGCTGGATGTGCTGTGGCGCAGCCTTTACGGCCAGCCGCTGCCGCTCTCCGGCTCTCCCAAGCTCGCCTTGCAGATCATTATGGAATGCGAGAGAAAATCATGGTCCCCAGCACAAGAACCCGACGCCATCGACGATCAATCTGGCTGCCGTCCCCGTTTGAGGGTCTGCTCCTGACCTTGGCCGTCGCTTCCCTGGCCGGAGCCGTCTTCGCCGCCTGACAGCTCCTAGCGAAGACGGGCCGCCGATGTCCTCGGCGGCCCGAATACCCTCAGCCCTCGGCCAAGGCTCCGGCGGCGCCCTTTTCGATCAGCTCGATCGTCTGCGGCAGGCCGTAGATGGCAGCGAATGATCCGAAACGGGGCCCCTGAGAGGCGCCCAGCAACACCTCATACAAGGCGCCGAACCAGGCCCGCAGCGGGTCGAAGGCGTGCTCCTTGCCCACGGCATACACTTCGGACTGAATAGCCTCGCCGTCGGTCGTGTCGGCCGGCAAGCCCTTCAGACGTTCCGCCAGATCCAGCAGCGCCGCCTTCTCCTTGTCGTCCGGCAGGCGATAGGTCTTCGAGGGCTTCACGAAGTCCTCGTAGTAGTTCAGCGCATAACCCATCAGCCGATCCAGCACGGGCTCGCTCTCAGGCGAGGCGTCCGGCAGATATTTGGCGAAATAGGCCCACAGCTGGTCCTTGGTCGAGGCGTTGGCCACGCCGACTAGGTTCAGCAGCAGGGCGAACGACACCGGCGAGGCGCTCTCAGGCGGGTTCCCCGAGTGGATGTGCCACACGGCGTTGTCCATCCGCTTGGCCGGTTCCTGCGTCTTATACTGCTCGATGAAGGACAGATAGTCGTCCGTCGCGCGCGGAATGACGTTGAAGTGCAGGCTCTTGGCCGATTTCGGCGACTGGAACATGTACCAGCTCAGGCTCTCGGGCGTGCCGTAGCGCAGCCAGTCCTCCATGGTCAGGCCGTTGCCCTTGGACTTGGAGATCTTCTTCCCTTCGATGTCGAGGAAGAGCTCGTAGTTGAAGCCCTCCGGCGGCACCCCGCCGATGGCGCGGCACAGCTTGGACGACTCGCGCACGCTCTCGATCAGGTCCTTGCCCGACATCTCATAATCGACGTCCAGCGCGGTCCATCGCATGGCCCAGTCGGGCTTCCACTGCAGCTTCACATGACCGCCGGTGACAGGGACCTCGGTGCGGCCGCCCGCGGGGTCGTCGAAGACGATCGTGCCCTTTTCGACATTGCGATCCAGCGTCGGCACCTGCAGCACGTGGCCGGTGATCGGGCTGATCGGCAGGAAGGGCGAATAGGTGGCGCGGCGCTCCTCGCCCAGGGTCGGCAGCATGATGCCCATGACCTTGTCGAAGCGCTCCAGCATGGTCAGCAGGGCCGCGTCGAACCGACCCGACCGATAGGTCTCGGTCGAGGACATGAACTCATAGTCGAAGCCGAAGCTGTCGAGGAAGGCGCGCAGGCGGGCGTTGTTGTGCGCGCCGAAGCTGTCGTGCGTGCCGAACGGATCGCGCACCTTGGTCAGCGGCAGGTGCAGGTCTTCGCGCAGCATCTCCGGGTTGGGGATGCCTTCCGGCACCTTGCGCAGACCATCCATGTCGTCCGAGAAGGCGATCAGGCGCGTGGCCCAGTGATCGCCGGTCAGGGCGCGAAACGCGTTGCGCACCATGGTCGTGCGCGCCACTTCGCCGAAGGTGCCCATGTGCGGCAGGCCCGACGGGCCATAACCCGTCTCCAGGATCACCGGCTTGTTCAGCGCCTCGAAGGTCGCCAGAGCCTCGTCCGTCTTGCCGGCGTCGATCAGCAGCTTGGCCGCATCGCGCTCCGCGTCCGACAGCCGTTTTTTGAGCACGTGGGCCAGCAGGTTGCGCGCTTGCTCAAACGGCCACGAACGGGCCTCACGGGACAGGGTTTCGAGGTTCTGTAGCATGTACCGGGCTTTGACGCCTTGAAGGCGCGGGGTCAACAGCGGCGGCGTTTTACAGCCGCGCTTCGGCGTTCCTCGGCAGTTGCATCTGGTTCTCGAAGCTCATGGCCAGGTCGCCGTCCTGGTTGGTGACGGTCGTCTTGGTGCGGACGACGCCGCGGTCGGGCTGGCTCTTCGACGGGCGGATTTCGATGATCTCGCGGCGCACAGTCAGGATGTCGCCCGGCCGCACGGGCCGCACCCACCACAGGGCGTCGACGTTCATGCCCAGCAAAGGCGTCTGGCCGAAATAGGCTTCGTCCACGAACTGGCGCATGACACGCGAACAGACGTGCCAGCCGCTGGCGATCAGGCCGCCGAACCGTCCCGCCTCGGCCGCCGCCTTGTCCACGTGCATGGGTTGCGGGTCGAACTCCGTCGCGAAGGCAATGATCTCGGCTTCGGTCATGGTGAAGGGTTCGCTGTCCCAGCTCTCGCCGACGGTCAGGTCGTCCAGATAGCGGTCGGTCATGCACTCAAACTCCCATAGGCTGCGCCTGACATAGCGGCTGGAGCGGTTTTCGCCAGTCGACTTTCCGCCGAGCCTCGCTTGACCGCAAAGGCGGGGCGTGAGCATTCCCCGCCTCATGCGGACATCCGATTTCGACTTCGACCTGCCCGAGGCGTGCATCGCCCTGCGTCCCGCCGACCCGCGCGACTCGGCGCGCCTTCTGGTCGTTAAGGGCGGCGATCTTCAGGACAAGATCATCCGCGACCTGCCGGATTTCCTGCAACCGGGCGACGCCCTGGTCTTCAACGACACTCGCGTGATCCCCGCCCGTCTGTCGGGCGTGCGCCACCGCACCGGGCCGGAAGGCGAACTGCTGTCGGTGCCGGTCGAGGCGACCCTGCACCACCGCGACGCGCCCGATGTCTGGAGCGCCTTCATGAAGCCCGGCAAGCGGCTGAAGGTCGGCGACCGAGTGCGTTTCGGGCGCGAGGAAGACAACGCCTGCCTTCTGGGTCAGGTCGACGCCGAGATCACCGCCAAGGGCGAGGACGGCCTGGTCACCTTGCGCTTCGATCTGGCCGGCCCTGTGCTGGACGACGCCATCCGCGAGGTCGGGGTCATGCCCCTGCCCCCCTATATCGCCGCCAAGCGGGCCGAGGACGACCAGGACCGATCAGACTATCAGACCGTCTTCGCCGAGCATGACGGCTCGGTCGCCGCCCCGACGGCGGGTCTGCACTTCACCCCTGCCCTGCTGGACGCCATCCGCGCGCGGGGCGTGACGACCCACGCCGTGACCCTTCACGTCGGGGCGGGCACCTTCCTGCCGGTCAAGGCGGACGACACGGCCGATCACAAGATGCATTCCGAGTGGGGCGAGGTCTCGGCCGAGACCGCCGACACCCTGAACGCCGTGCGCGCGGCGGGCGGGCGCATCGTCTGCGTCGGCACCACGAGCCTGCGCCTACTGGAAAGCGCCACCGGCGAGGATGGCGTGGTTCAGCCCTTCCACGGCGACACGGCCATCTTCATCACGCCGGGCTATCGCTTCCGCGCCTGCGACGTGCTGATGACCAACTTCCACCTCCCGAAATCCACGCTGTTCATGCTGGTCAGCGCATTCGCCGGGCTGGAGACGATGCGGGCCGCCTACGCCCACGCCATCGACAGCGGCTACCGCTTCTATTCTTATGGCGACGGAAGCCTGCTGTTCCGGGAAGACGCCCAATGAGCCACTTCGACGACCTGCCCGAAAACCTGGCCGCGACCTTCGACATCCTCGCCTCAGCGGCCAGCGAGTTGCAGGATCCCTGGTGGGTGTTCGGGGGCGCGGGCATGGCGCTGTCGGGCCTGTCGGAATGGCACGTGCCCGATGTCGACGTGATGACCAGTCCTCGCGACGCCCGGCGCCTGATCGAGGCCCTGCACGGCGAAACCGTGGAAGACCCCGGCGAGGGCCTGTTCCGGTCGCAGGTCTTCGGCCAGATCCTGACCACGCCGGTCCCGGTCGAGGTCATGGCGATGATGGACGTTCGCGCAGGCGCCGACTGGACGCCGGTCATCTTCACCACCCGTCAGGCGATCGAACTGGACGGGGGAACGCTCTACATCCCCAGCGTCGCCGAACAGATCGAGAAATGCCGCCTGTTCGGCCGTCCCAAGGACCTGCAACGCGCGGAGCGTCTCGAGACGCTCCTGCGCTGATCCCGGCTCAATACCGGAAGCGCAGCCCCACGGTATAAAGGCTCTCTTCGTAGCGTACGTCGCGCGGATAGACCCCCTCGCCATAGTCGAAGAACGATCGGAACGGCTGCCCCAGGATATTGGTGGCGTCGAAGGTCACGGTGATCCGCTCGGTCGGCGACCAGCCCGCCGAGAAGTCCAGCCGCGCCACGTCGTCCACATGCTCGCCGATGACGCCGTTGCCGAACTTGGTCCGCAGATTATAGGCCAACCGCGCCGTCCACGGCCCGTTCTCATACATGCCGGTCAGGTTGTAGGAATATTTCGACACATAGGGCAGCGCCCCGTCGATATAGGTGGCGTTGGCCTGCACCCCGAACGACCGCGCCCATTCGGGCACGAACTCATAGTCGAAGAAGGTCGTGAAGGACGTCTCCACGCCCTGCAGCACGGCGTCGTTCAGATTGACGGGCCGCGTGACGCGCAGGACGCCATAGACAGGATCGTCCATGTCCATAGTCTGATCGGCGATGAAGCCTGAAATCTCGCGTCGGAACAGCGCCAGCGTCGCCGCGCCCGCATCACCGAAGTAGCGCTCCAGCGTCAGGTCATAGTTGGTCGATTCGATCGGCTTCAGGTCAGGGTTGCCGCCCGAGGCCGTCTGCCGTCCCGAGGTATCGGCCGAGGGGCTGATGAACAGGCTAGGGTTCAACTGGCCGAACGCCGGGCGCGTCCGCGTCTGGTTCGCCGCCATGCGCAGGATCAGGTCTTCATCCAGCATGAAGCGCACGCCCAGGCTGGGCAGCAGGTCCGTGTAGCGCCCGCCCTGATCGACCGGCGTGAACACCTCTTCCTCGCCCTCAATCGAACGGCTGGTTCCGCGCACGCTGAAATCGGTGGCGACGATCCGCAGACCCAGTTCGCCTTCGATCGGAATGCGAGTGTTGATGGCGAAGTCCGCCTGACCATAGGCGGTGTAGGCCCTCTCCGACGCCTCATAGGTTTGAACCGGGTTGATGGGCGGGCGGCCCGACTCGAACCCGGCCAGGGCGCGCAGGGCGTCCATGTTCTGACGCAGGCTGCCATAGGTCGGCGATACCCACGCGCGCATGGCCTGAATGTCGCTGCCGTTGAAACCTGCCGGGATGAGGGCCAATTCCACCGGGATGGCGGTCAACGGCAAGCCGAGACTTTCCTGATCCTGATACCGCTCGCCGTTCTGATAGGAGCCGTTGCGGTCGACGTAGCGCACCCCGAACTTCAACTGCGGGATCAGGCCGTTGCCCGTGTCATAGGTCAGGTCGACCTTCGCCTGCCAATCGTCGCCCGCGCCGATGAAGTGGCGGTCGAACAGGCCGCGATAGACGTAGTTGTTCGGGTCCGTGACGTCGAAGTCCCGGAAGTCGAAGGTCGCTCCGCCATCCTTCCCCGGCGTATCGAAGTCGATCAGCGTCACCGGCGCATGGGTGAAGGCCGTGTCGAAGCTGTAGTTCGAGAACTCATAGGTGCTGTCAGTGCGCGCCAGATCAAAGGCGATCTGAAGCGGCCCGGCGTTGTAGCTGCCGCCCACGGCCGCCTGCCAGGTGTTCGTCTTGCCGGTCGAGGCGCCCTGCCATTGCTCCGGACGACGGCCGGCGATCTGGGTCAGGCTCTGGATTTCATTGCGGCCGTCGCGCAGCGTCACGTCGTCAAAACGTGTCGTCTCATGGTTCAGCGGCACGATGAACTGACGGTCCGAAATCTTGGCCCGATAGCCCTGGTAAAGGGCGTCGACATAGAATTCCCACTGGTCGTTCGGCCGCCACTGCAGCGCCAGATTGGCCGACGGACGCCAGCGGTCGCCGGTTCCGTAGAAGATGCCGACGGCGTCAGGATAACGCGCCCCCTGAACCGCCGGATCGGCCGACTGCCCGTCCACGGGGACGATGCCGCCGCTGTCCCAGCGCACGGAGTCGAGATAGCGCAGGCTGGTGTATGACAGGTTCAGCAAGGCTCCGACCTCGCCCGCGCCTGTGTTCCACCGGTTGCTGATCAGGATGTCGCCGTTCGGATCATAGCTTTCCGACTGGGTGGCGTAGGAGCCCTTCGCCGAAGCCGACAACTCGAAACCGTCGAAGTCGAACGGCCGCCGCGACCGTACATTGATCAGACCGGCGATGCCCGATTCCAGCCGCCAGGCGGAACTGGACTTGTAGACCTCCAGCGCGGCGATGGCCGCCGCCGGGAAGTCCTGCATGGCGACCGAACGTCCCTGATCCGTGAAGATGTCGCGGCCATTGTAGGTGGTGGCCACATCGGGCAGTCCGCGCACGATCACGCGCGACGCTTCCCCGCCGCCTCGCTCGACCTGGATGCCGGTGACCCGCGCCAGGGTTTCCGAGGCGTTCACGTCCGGCAGCTTGCCGATGTCCTCGGCGACGACAGCGTCCATCACCTCGTCAGCGTTGCGTTTCAACGCCTGGGCCGAGCGCAGGCTTCCGCGTAGTCCGGTCACCACCACGTCCTGCACCTGAACAGGACCGCCGGCGGCGGTCGAGGGCGGCGTGACTACAATGGAATCCTGGGACCAGGCAGGGTGAGCGACGGCGAGCGCAAGCAGGGAAACGGAACCCAGGGTTCCAGAACGGAGCAACATTAATCAGGCGACTTTCACGGTTTCGTGCGCTGCCCTAACAGCCGCGTGATCGTTCGGTTTCAAACTAACCGTCGCTATTCAAACAAAGGCGTGCGCGCCGGATTGCGGCCACAGAACCGCCTTGAGACAGGAACCCGCCCAGGGCTGGCGGCCTTTCGCCGTTCGGCCTAAGACGCGCGTCCCTGCAAGGAACGCCCATGCCTTTCCCGTTTGAGATTTCCGCCGTCGAAGGCCGCGCACGCACCGGCGTGCTGAAAACCACGCGCGGCGACATTCGCACCCCCGCCTTCATGCCCGTCGGCACCGCCGCCACGGTCAAGGCGATGACGGTGGATCAGGTCAAACAGACCGGCGCGGACATCATTCTGGGCAACACCTATCACCTGATGCTTCGGCCCGGTCCCGAGCGGATGGAGCGCCTGGGCGGCCTTCATAACTTCATGCGCTGGGACAAGCCGATCCTGACGGACTCCGGCGGCTTCCAGGTCATGAGCCTGTCGGGAATCTCCAAGCTCACCGAGGAGGCCGTCACCTTCTCCAGCCACATCGACGGGTCCAAGCACGTCCTGACGCCAGAGCGCTCGATCCAGATTCAGGCCGACCGCCTGGGCTCCGACATCGTCATGCAGTTGGACGAATGCGTCGCCTGGCCCGCCGAGGAAAAGCGCGCCCGCGAAGGCATGGAGCTGTCCGCGCGCTGGGCCCAGCGCTCGAAGAACGCCTTCGGCACGCGCGACACGCAGGCCCTGTTCGGCATCCAGCAGGGCTCGACCTATGAAAACCTGCGCCGCGAGTCCTCCGAACGCCTGCAGGAGATCGGATTCGACGGCTACGCCATCGGCGGCCTAGCCGTCGGCGAGGGCCATGAGGCCATGTGCGAGGTGCTGGACTATGCGCCCGAGTTCCTGCCGAAGGACCGCCCCCGCTATCTTATGGGCGTCGGCAAGCCGATCGATCTGGTCGAAGCGGTTTATCGCGGCGTCGACATGTTCGATTGCGTCCTGCCCACCCGCGCGGGACGCCACGGCCAGGCCTGGACCTGGGACGGCCCGCGGAATCTCAAGAACGCCCGCTTCGCCGAGGATCAGGACCCGCTGGATATGGAAGTCCCCTGCCCGGCCTCGCAGGACTATTCAAAGGCTTACCTGCACCACCTGATCCGCGCCGATGAGATTCTCGGCAAGATCCTGCTCAGTTGGCACAACATCGCCTTCTTCCAGGCGCTGACGGCCGCCATGCGCGCGGCCATCGCCGAAGGTCGGTTCGAACAGTTCCGCCGCGACTTCCGCGCGCGGCATCTCAAGGCCTAGCCGCGGCGCGGCACGAAGCCGGCCGGCGCCGCCGGCGGCG
>DGIZ01000188.1 GCA_002386585.1 Brevundimonas sp. UBA4609
CCAGGGCGCGGGCGATCTCGACGCGCCGGCGCTCGCCGCCGGACAGGCCGGTGGCCGGGGCGTCGCGCAGATGGTCGATGCGCAGCTCCTCCAGCAGGCGGGTGGTCTCGTCGCGCACGCCGGCGGCCGTCGTCTCGCGCAGTTCGACCACGGCTTTGACGTTCTGCTCGACCGTCATGCCGCGGAAGATGGAGGCTTCCTGCGCCAGATAGCCCAGGCCCATGCGCGCGCGCTGGTACATGGGCTGTTGGGTGATGTCCTCATTGTCCAGCCAGATCGAGCCGCTGTCGGCGGGGATCAGGCCGGTGATCATGTAGAAGCAGGTCGTCTTGCCCGCCCCGTTCGGCCCCAGCAGGCCGCAGACCTCGCCGCGCTGGACGTTCAGGGAGACGTCGCGCACCACCTGACGCTGGCCGAAGCTGCGGGCGATGTGTTCGACGCGCAGCCCGGTGGGGCGCGCCTCCTCAAGCGCCGTCGTCTCTGCGGCGGCGGGGGCGTCCCGGTTGAGGGCGGAGAGTTCCTTGCGCGCCACGCGGGGTCAGTTCCCTTGCGGATAGAAGACGCCCTGGACGCGGCCGTTTGCGCCGCCGCCCTCGATGCGGGCCGTCTCGGTGCGGACGTTGTAGACGAGGCGGTTGCCGGTCAGGACGCTCTTGCCCTGGGTCAGGATCACGTCGCCGGTCACCACGACGTTGCCGTCGTTCAGCGTATAGACGGCGCGGTCGCCCTTCATGCTTTGGTCCGGGGTGACGAAGTAGACGCCGCCGCTCGCCTCGATGCGGGTCAGGTCGCCGTTGGCGGTGAAGCCGCGGATGGCGTCGGCGCGCAGGCGGTTCGACCCCTGCGTCACCTCGGCCCGACCCCGCAGGGAGAAGCCGTCGGGCGTGTATTCGCCGGCGTCGGCGCCGTACTGGACCGGCTGGCGGCTGGCGTCGGCGCGGTTGGCTGATGCGTTCTGGGCGCCCGAAACGGCGGGCAGGGCCAGGGCGGTCAGCAGAGCGACGCCCGCGAGCGTCAGTTTGGACTTGGACATGTTCATCGGTCGGCTCCGGCGGGATTGATGGTCCCGCGCACCTTGTTTTCGCCCTGGCCGTTGAAGACGACCCGCTGGCCCTGATCATAGATCGCATAAGACGAAGCATCGATGCTTCCAAGGGGGCCGCGACCCTGCACCCCCTTGTCGCCGGTGACGACGCCCGTGTCCGTGTCGACCACGGCTTCCGGCGTGGTCAGCTCCCAGCCCGTGCCGCCGTCGGAAATCTTGACGTTCGGGCCGATGACGACCTTGCGCTGCGTCTCGATATAGGTGCCGCCGTCGGCGCTCAGCTCCGTCGTCTTTCGCGCGCCCAGGTTCAGCCGCAGCAGGGGGCCGATCAGGCGGAAATGGCCGGTCGCCGGGTCGCGCACCGCGCCCTGGGCGCCGATGACGAAGGAGCGCCCCTGCGCGTCCTGGCCGTGGAACATGGGGTTGTCCAGGCGGATCTCGCGGCTCTCGCTGGCCTTGCGCTCCACCCCCGACATGACGGTGCGGAACACGGTCCAGGTCAGGGCGCCCCCCGCCAGCATCAGGATGACGATGGGCAGGACGCGCCGATACAGCTTCACCCGCCGCGAGCGCGTGCGCCAGCGTTCGCCGGCGCGGGCGACGCGCGCCTCGTCGGCGCGCTTCTGCTCGTCCTGGGCGTGCTGTTCGCTCATCGGCGTTTCAGGTCCGTCCTTCAGGCGTGGGCGAAGATGTCGATCTCGTCCCAACCGGCCAGGTCGAGGCGCGAGCGCGTGGGCAGGAAGTCGAAGCAGGCCTGGGCCAGCTCCATGCGGCCCTCGCGGACCAGCATCTCGTTCAGCCGGTCCTTGATGACGTGCAGGTAGAGAACGTCCGAGGCGGCGTAGTCCATCTGCGCCTGGCTCAGTTCGGCCGCCCCCCAGTCCGAGCTCTGCTGCGCCTTGGACATGTCGACCCCGGCCAGTTCGCGCGCCACGTCCTTCAGGCCGTGCCGGTCGGTATAGGTGCGCGCCAGCTTGGACGCGATCTTGGTGCAGTAGACCGGCCGCGTCTCGACGCCCAGGTGCAGTTCGAACATGCCGATGTCGAAGCGGCCGAAGTGGAAGATCTTCAGCACCTTCGGATCGGTCAGCAGCCGCTTCAGGTTGGGGCAGTCATAGGCGGGGCGGTTCAGGCGCACGACGTGGGCGTTGCCGTCGCCGGACGACAGCTGCACCACGCACAGCGGGTCGCGGCGGAAGCGCAGGCCCATCGTCTCGGAATCGATCGCAACCTCGGGGCCCAGGTCGAGGCCGTCGGGCAGGTCGCCCTCGTGGAAATAAACCGTCATGCGCGCAAACTCGTCAGTCGTTCAGGCCGTAACATAGACGAACCGCGCGCTATCGCCAGAACGCAGGCTCGACCTTTGCTGTCGCGGCCATCGAAAGGGAAGGGGAGGGCCGAAATGACAAACGGCGCCGCATCCGGTCGGATACAGCGCCGTTTGAGAAATGGTGCCCAGGAGAGGACTCGAACCTCCACGGCCGTTAAGCCACTGGCACCTGAAGCCAGCGCGTCTACCAATTCCGCCACCTGGGCCCGGTGGGTCGCCCCGCCGAGGCGCGGACTAATAGGGGGGACCCTCGGGGCGGTCAACAGCCTTTTTCCGCTTTCGTGAAAAAACTGCGTCGCTGACCGAAAGCCCCGCGATTTCCGCGCCCTATCAGGCCAGCCAGACCATCATCCGCGTATCGGCGCTTTCGCCTCGGGCGCGGCTGAAGGCCGGACGGGTCTCGCCAGTGTAGAGGAAGCCCGCCTTCTCCAGCACCCGGCCCGAGGCGGGGTTGTCAGAGAAGTGGCCGGCCATCAGGGCGCGGCGCTTCCACCGTGTCGAGGCCCAGACCAGGGCGCCTTGCAGCGCCTCGGTCGCATAGCCGCGACCCCAGAACTCCCGTCCGATCCAATAGCCCGCTTCGGGCACGGCGTCGGCGTCGTGGAACATGCCGATGACGCCCACAGGGCCGTGATCCTCATGCTCGATCAGGAAGGTGTTGGCCTTCTTCGGGTCCTGGGACGCCACCTGCAGCACGAAGTCCTCGGCGTGGTCGACGCCGAAGGGGTGGGGCATCCGCTTGGTCATGCGGGCGATGTCGTGGTCATTGGCCAGGGTCGCGATCCGCGACACGTCCTGGGCGCCGGGGGCGCGCAGCAGCAGGCGCCGCGTCTCGACGACGGGAGAGGTTTCGATCACGCACATGGTTCGGCCTCGATGTCTTCGGCGCCGCCTCCTTGGAGGGCTCGGGCGGCTTCGAGGCGGGGAAACGCAAACGGGGAGCCTGGTGATCCAGACTCCCCGCGGAAAATTTTCCCTTGGTCCGGATCGGGCTGCTGTCGAGAGCAACGCGATCCGGGGAAATACTGTCCTGGCTTCGCGTTACTCGGCGGCCATCGCCTGGGCGTCGTCGTTGGCCGGGAGAATCGACACGTAACAACGGCCGCCGCGTTTGGTGGTGAACTGCACCGCGCCGGTCGCCGTGGCGAACAGGGTGTGGTCGCGGCCCAGGCCGACGTTGGCGCCCGGGTGGAATTTGGTGCCGCGCTGACGCACGAGGATGTTGCCGGCCAGCACGCGCTCGCCGCCGAACTTCTTCACGCCAAGGCGCTTCGACTCGGAGTCGCGACCGTTGCGCGACGAACCGCCGGATTTCTTGTGAGCCATCTTGCTGCTCCTCTTCTTGGGGCGCTATCGGCCATTCGGCCTGCTTGAGCGCACCCTCACGATCTGGACTGGCGCTGATCCAGCGCCGGTGAAACTCTTAGGCTTCGGCGCCTTCGGCGGCGTCAGCCTTCTTGGCGGCGGCTTTCTTGGCCGGAGCCTTCTTGGCCTTCGGAGCCTCGGCTTCGACAGCCTCGACGCGCGGGGCCAGGCCACGGGCGCGGGCGTTGATTTCCGCCTTGGTGATCAGCTCGACCTTGCCGTCCCACTTGGCCTTCTCGCCGGCGCCTTCGATGCCGGTGATGCGCAGGACCGATTCCATCTGGCGATGGCCGTTCGTGCGGCGATAGCCCTGACGACGGATCTTCTTGAAGATCTTGATCTTCTCGCCCTTGCGGGTCTCGATCAGCGTGGCTGCGACAGCGGCGCCGTCGATCAGCGGAGCGCCGACCGTAACACCCTTGTCGCCGCCCAGCATGAGGACTTCACCGAAATTGACGGCAGCGCCAGCGTCGCCGTCGATCTTCTCGACAACAATCACATCGCCCGGTTGAACCCGGTACTGCTTTCCGCCGGTCTTGATCACCGCGTACATTAGGAAGCCTCAGCGTGAACGCAAAAATGGATGCGCCCGCCAGGAGACCCTGCGGGCGAAGAGCGGCGACATATACGGATGGTCACGGAAGAGTCAACGTGAAACGGACGCCTGCCGGGCCAAAACCCGCATGAAACCGGTTCCTGGCGGACTCTGTGGCCGGATCGCACGGACCACGCAAGCCGATAGGCGCGCATGGGGGCATATATAGAGAGAGCGCGGCGTGACGCCGCGCATGAAGATTCTTCGCCGATTCTTCTCGACTGTTATAAGATAACACTCTAAGGGAGCGGCCATGTCTTCTCCCGATCTCGCCGAGCCGGTGCTGCTGTCGCTTCTGGGCGGCGGCTTCGTCGCGGCCTTCCTGCACGCGGCCCTGCCGACCCACTGGCTGCCTTTCGTCCTCGTCGGCCGCGCCCAGCGCTGGAGCGTGGCGCGGGTGATGACGGCCGTGGTCACGGCCGGTCTGGCGCATATCGTGTCGACCGCGGTGGTCGGCTCGCTGATCGTGGCGGCCGGTCTCGCGTTGAACCGCTGGGTGGAAGGGCTGCTGCCCCACCTGTCGGCGGCCCTTTTGTTCCTGTTCGGCGCCTTCTACCTGGCCCGGGCCTCGCTGAGGCGTCCGGCGACCGCAGGCGGGCCCGCGACCGAACTGGCCGAGCCGGCGGTGTCGGATCGCGCCGCCTTCTGGGGCCTGGTGCTGATGATGGCCGTGACGCCGGGCGAGGTGCTGCTGCCCATCTATCTGTCTTCGGCGACAGAGGGCGTGGGGGCGCTGGCCCTTCTGACTCTCGCCTTCACGGCCGGGACGGTGCTGGGCATGACCCTGCTGGCGGCCCTGGCGACCGCAGGCTACTCCATCCTGCGGCTGGAGCGGTGGGCGCGCTACGAGGGAGCCATCCTGGGCGGAGCCCTGATCCTGATCGGTTTCCTGGTGCTGACGCACCAGCACTGAGTTTCGATAGGTTATATATTTACATTCAAAGACTTATCCTGGCGGGTCTTGACCTTCCCGCGAGGGAGGATCTAGCTGAACGGACATGGCGCACGATCACGCACACGGCCATGACGGCCACGATCATCACGATCATTCCCACAGCTATGCTCACGGGCATTCGCACGGCCATTCCCATGGCCATTCCCATGGTTTGGGCGGGCATCATCACCATCATGGCCCGACCGACACGGGCGACTGGCGCTACGCCGTCGGCCTGATCGTCAACCTGGCCTTCGTCGCCGCCGAGTTCACCGCCGGCTTCATCGCCGATTCCACCGCCCTGATGGCGGATGCGGGCCACAATCTGTCGGACGTGCTGGGCCTGGCCATGGCGGGCGGGGCGGCCTGGCTGGCGCGGCGCGCGGCGGGGCCGAAGCGCACCTACGGCTATGGCAAGGCGACGGTCCTGGCGGCCCTGGGTAACGCCCTTCTGCTGATCTTCGCCTGTGGCGCCATCGCCTTCGAGGCGGTGCGCCGCCTGGCCGAGCCCGCGCCGGTGGCCTCGGGCGTCATCATCGCCGTGGCGGGGATCGGCTTCGTCATCAACCTGGGCACCGCCCTGCTGTTCATGAAGGACCAGCACAAGGACCTGAACGTGCGCGGCGCCTATCTGCACATGATGGCCGACGCCGCCGTGTCGCTGGGCGTGGTGATCGCCGGGGTGGTCATCCTGTTCACCGGCTGGTCGATGATCGACGGGATCGTCAGCCTGCTCATCGTCGCCGTCATCATGATCGGCACCTGGGGCCTGCTGAAGGATTCGGTGAACCTGGCGCTGGACGCCGCGCCGAACGGGTTGGACGTGGGCGAGATTCGCGCCGCCTTCCTGGCCCTGCCGGGGGTGACGGCGGTGCACGACCTGCACGTCTGGGGCCTGTCGACCACCGACGCGGCCCTGACCGCCCATATCGTCCACCAGCGCCCCGACGGCGACGCCCTTCTGGCCGAGGCGCAAGGCCTGGCGCGCGGTCGATTCGACATCAGCCACACGACCCTTCAGCTGGAAACGGCGGTCCTGCCGGATTGTCCGACCTGCTGAGCGGTTTCGCCTCTTCCCAAGGCGGCCCTCAGCCGCCATCTAGCGAGCCATGACCCAGAAGACTCCCGTGACCGTCCTCACCGGCTACCTCGGCGCCGGCAAGACCACCCTGCTGAACCGCATCCTCACCGAGGACCACGGCAAGCGCTACGCCGTCATCGTCAATGAGTTCGGCGAGATCGGCATCGACAACGACCTGGTGGTCGGCGCCGACGAGGACGTGTTCGAGATGAACAACGGCTGCGTCTGCTGCACGGTGCGCGGCGACCTGATCCGCGTGGTCAACGGCCTGATGAAGCGCCAGCGCCCCGGAAAGCCTGCCTTCGACGCCATCATCGTCGAGACCACGGGCCTGGCCGACCCGGGCCCGGTGGCCCAGACCTTCTTCGTCGACGACGAGGTCAAGGCCAAGACCCAGCTGGACAGCGTCACCGCCCTGGTCGACGCCAAGCACGTCATGGCGCGTCTGGACGACTCCAAAGAGGCGCGCGAGCAGGTCGCTTTCGCCGACCGCATCATCCTGAACAAGATCGATCTGGTGGACGAGGCTGCTCTGGCCGACGTCGAGGCCCGCCTGCGCGCGCTGAACCCGCTGGCCCCCATCGTCCGCGCCGAGCGCTCGAACGTGCCGCTGGATCAGGTGCTGGGCCTGCACGCCTTCGACCTGGACCGCATCCTCGAGGTCAAGCCGGACTTCGTGAACCCGCCCCATGGCGCCGAGGGCCACGTTCACGACGAGCATTGCGGCCATGATCACCACCATCATGATCACGACCACGCCCACGATCATGACCACCAGGATCATGACCATGACCATGGCCCGCGCGGCCACGCGCACAATGACGACATCAAGGGTATTTCCCTGACGCTGGATCGCCCGCTGGACGGCGCTCGCTTCACCGCCTGGCTGGACAAGTTGCTGGGCGAGCAGGGCCAGAACATCCTGCGCGCTAAGGGCATCATCGACGTGGCCGGCGAGGACCGCCGCCTGGTGTTCCAGGCCGTGCACATGATCCTCGAAGGCGACCTTCAGAAGCCCTGGGGCGAAAAGGAGCGCCGCTGGAGCCGCGCCGTCTTCATCGGCCGTGATCTGGACGAAGCCGCCCTGAAGGCCGGGTTCGAGGCCTGCGCGGCATGACGGGACGTGTGGAGGCCAGACTGATCTACGGCACGCCCGATTTCGAGATCCTGCAGCGCGGCGACTTCGTCCGCTGCGCCGTCTCGGGCGCGCCGATCCCGCTGGAGGCCCTCAACTACTGGAGCGTCGAGCTTCAGGAGGCCTATGCGTCCGGCGAACTGATGACGAAGCGCTGGGTCGAAACGCACAAGTAACATTGGCATTCATAGTGGGTGTTGGCGAACCGTTACCCTGACCCGCTCATCCCCGCCTCCGCGGGGATGAGCGGAAATGGGACCGCTCACCGCAGATAAAGCCCTCTCCCATCAGGAGAGGGTTTTCAGCCATTCCGTCATCACCCGCGCCAGCGCCTTCGGCTGTTCCAGCGGGATCATGTGGCCGGTGTGCGTCACCGCCTCAAGCGTCGAGCCTGCGATCCCGCGGTGCAGCTCTTCCGCCTCCTCGCGCGCCCTCAAGCGATCCGCATCCGCCGCCACGATCAGCGTCGGTTGAACAATCTCCCCCAGTCGGTCCAGATCGCCCGCCCGCGCCATCGCCGATTGGCGATGAAACACCTCGCCGCCCAGCCGCAAGCCCATATCCCGCACCCGCGTGATCATCGCCTCGTCGCCCGACAGATCGGGGTGCAGGGACGAGACGATGGCCGGCCTGCTCAACCCCTTGAAGGCCCTCGGCGGCGCCTTCAGGGCCGAGCGCCGCTGGCGGATCAACTCCTCCGTATCCCCGCGCGCCGAGGTGGCGATCAGGATCAGGGCCTTCACCCGCTGTGGCGCGATCCGCGCCAGCTCCCGCGCCACATAGCCGCCCATCGAGAAGCCCACGGCGACGAACCGTTCCGGCGCATCGCTCAGGATCGCCGCCGCCATGCTCTCGATATCCTCGCCCCGGCTGAGGTCGGTGGCGACCAGCGGCCCGAACGGGGCCAGATCGTCGGTCATGGCGTCCCACAGGGTCGCATCGGCCATGAAGCCGGGAATGAGCAGCAGGGTCATGGCCCCCTCATAGACCCGCTACGCGACAGACGCGACGGGGGAGGTTATGAGGCGCATCCGACTTCTCTTTCGCCCTGCGTGAGCCGACATGACGACCTTCTCCTTCGACGCCCAGGTCACCGCCGCCCTGTTCGACAAGACCGGCGCGATCTTCGCCCTGGGCGACGGCTCGGTGCGCTTCGAGAGCGGCGCCCGCAGCGAGGTCCATGACGGCGCCGTCCTGTGCGCCTGCGTCCACCCCTCGGGCGAGGGGATCGTCACCGGCGGCGACGACGGCAAGCTGGTCTGGAGCCGCGAGGGCGAGGCCGTCCTGCTGGCCCAGACCAAGGGCCAATGGATCGACGCCGTGGCCGCCTCGGCCGATTCGGGGCTGATCGCCTTCTCCTCGGGCCGCACCCTGACGGTGCTGGACGTCAAGGACCCGCACTTCCGCCGCGACTTCCAGCACGAGCGCACCGTCTCGGGCGTGGCCTTCGACCCCAAGGGCCGCCGCATCGCCGCCTCGACCTATGGCGGCGCCTGGCTGTGGTACGCCCGCATCGAGCAGCAGCAGCCGACCAGGCTGGCCTGGGCCGGGTCGCATCTGGCGGTCGGCTTCTCGACCGACGGCGCCTATGTCGTCACCTCCATGCAGGACAACCAGCTGCACGGCTGGCGTCTGAAGGATCAGAAGAACATGCGGATGGGCGGCTATCCGTCCAAGATCAAGAGCTTCGCCTTCCTGGCCAAGGGGCAGCTTCTGGCCACCTCGGGCGCGCAGGGCGTGGTGCTGTGGCCCTTCGTCGGCGCCAACGGGCCGATGGGCCGCGAGGCGACCGAGATCGGCTATGACGAGACGACCCTGATCGCCCAGGTCGCCGCCGCCCCCGCCCATGGCCGTCTGGCGGCGGGGCTGGAAGACGGGCGCGTCTGGTGGGCCGATCCGGCAGGGCGCGGCCTGCAGTTCGTCAAGCAGGACAAAGGCGCCCCCATCACCGCCCTGGCCATGAGTTCCGGCGCCGCCCGCATCGCCTGGGCCGACGAGGACGGCCACGCGGGCGTGGCCTCGCTCTGAGGCGGCGGCCTCTACGACTTTTCCCGTCATCCCCGGCCTTGTGCCGGGGATCCATAAACGCGGACCTTTACTGTCGGAGCGCGGACGGTCAGCGCGGCGTGTATGGATGGCCGGGACAAGCCCGGCCATGACGATGATCGTGACCAGCGCCGCCGTGATTTCTCAACCTTCCTGAGCCATCCTCCCTCGATGACCCGCGCGAAACACAAGAAGCGTCGCCCGATCCTGACCCTGCTCGTGATCCTGGCCCTGTTCCCGCTGGCCGGGGTGGCGGTGCATCGCTTCCTGCCGCCCCTCGCCACGATCCTGATGGTCAAACAGGCGGCGGCCGGGCACGGCATGGACTATCGCTGGCGCTCGCTGGACCGCATCTCGCCGCGTCTGGTCGAGGCGGTGATCGCCGCCGAGGACGCCCGTTTCTGCCGGCATCACGGCTTCGACGTCGAGGCCATCCAGAAGGCGATGGAGGCCAACGAACGCGCCGAACAGCGCGGTTCGGACAAGAGGCGCGGCGCTTCGACCATTAGCCAGCAGACCGCCAAGAACGTCTTCCTGTGGCCCGGTCGCGACTGGGTCAGGAAGGGGCTGGAGGTCGGCTACACCGGCCTGATCGAGATCGGCTGGGGCAAGCGGCGGATCATGGAGATGTATCTGAACGTCGCCGAATGGGCGCCCGGCGTCTACGGCGCCGAGGCCGCCTCGCGCCACTGGTTCAACAAGAGCGCCGACAAGCTGACCGCGCAGGAGGCCGCCCGCCTGGCCGCCATCCTGCCCAGCCCGCGCCGCTACAAGGCGGCCAACTCCGGCCCCTATGTCCGCCGCCGCGCCGCCCGCATCCAGGCGGCCATGGGCACGGTGCGCCAACAGGGGCTGGACGCCTGCGTCGACCGCCGCTGAGGACGCAGGTTTCGCAATACGCTGTTAACCGTGAGCTTGGGGCCAAGCCTTAACGGACCCGCGTCATGCTGGGGACGACGGCGGACCCCAGCGTCCGCGCCAGGGCAGCCGGGGTTGGCGACACGATGGACCGATTGACACGCGCCCGCGCCGCCGCCGGGCTGAAGGGACTGACCGCGCGCTTCCTGCGCCAGACCCAGGGCAATGTGGCGATGATGTTCGCCCTGGCCCTGCCGGTGCTGCTGATGATCACCCTGGGCGCCATCGACATCCACCAGGCCTCCAAGGTGAAGGCCCAGCTTCAGGACGCGCTGGACGCCGCCGCCCTGGCCGCCGCCCGTTCGACCTTCACGGACGACGTCAACATCAACAAAGTCGGCCTGGCGGCGCTCAAGGCCAACATGCCCGGCTATTTCGGCGAGACCTCGGGCGACACGGCCAACTTCGTCCTGCTCAATAACCGCGTCACCGGCGACGCCAGGGTCAACGTCAAGGTTCTGGTCGCCAACATCGTCCTGCCCCCCTACGGCAAGCTGCTGGACGACTACCTCCCGGTCAGCACCCGCTCCGAAGTCCTGCGTGCGTCGCGCAACGTCGAGGTGGCCATGGTGCTGGACACCACGGGATCGATGAGCGGCAGCATCGGCGACCTGCGCGAAGCGGCCAAGGAATTGGTCAAGATCGTCGTGCAGGACCAGCAGTCGCCCTTCTATTCTCGCGCGGCCGTGGCCCCCTACGACTGGGCGGTGAAGCTGGACGCCAGCGCCACCCTGCCGGGGACGCTGGCCAAGGCGGCTCGCGGCGACCTGCGCGGTCCGACCGACATCAACGCCGTCGGCTATTTGGAAAGGGCGCTGGATATAACGTCCGTCAGCCGCGCTCGCCCTGCAGTGGTGACGGTGAGCAACCACGGCCTGCAGTCGGGCCAGGGGGTGTTGATCACGGGGGTCAACAACACCACCGACCTCAACGACAACACCTACAAGATCACCCGTATCGATCAGAACCGCTTCAGCCTCGACGGCTCCGATACTCGCTCGGCTTCCAGAGCCGCGACCAGGGGCGCGGCGCAACCATGCATCGTGGGGGATTGTTCCCTGGTCGTGACCTCGACTCGACATGGCCTGTCGGACGATGAATACGTCTATATTGAAGGCGTCAGCGGCCTGGGTCGCCGTACGAGCAGCGTTCCGAACGTCAACGGCAACCACGTCCAGGTCAAAGTCTTGGACGCAGATAGGTTCTCCCTCGCCGGTCTGTATGGCCCCAGCTACAGAGATTACGGTAGCGGCGGACAGGCATACTGCGCCAGCCGCGGCTGCCACTATTTCGTGTTCCGGAACGCGTCGAACACCTATTCACGCCTGCCGGCGACCAATTGCGTGAGCGAGCGGACCGGCGAGGATGCTTACAAGGATACTGCGCCCGGCGTGGCTCCTGTGGGACGGGTCTATGCGACCAACTGCAACTCGGAGCCGATCTTACCGTTGACCAGCGTTCGCGGGGATCTCGAAGACCGTATCAATTCGCTCGGGGCTGCGGGCAACACCGCCGGACAGATCGGCATCGCCTGGGGTTGGTATCTGGTGTCGCCCACTTTCGGGTCGATCTTCACGGGCGACGGCCAGCCGGCTCCCTATGATACGTCCAAGACTCTCAAGGCCGTGGTCCTGATGACGGACGGTGAGTTCAATGCGCCTTATTGTGAGGACGTCGCCGCCAATACGGGCGGGCGTTCGACAAGCCGCATCTATTGCGCGGCCACCAACGGGGACCCCTTCCAGCAGTCGGTGAAGCTGTGCGAAGGGATGAAGGCTCAGAACATCGTCGTTTACACGGTGGGCTTCAACCTTGGAAACGGCACGGGGAAGGCCAACGTCGTCGATACCGCCCTGGACGTCATGCGCGCCTGCGCCACAAACGAAGACACCCATTTCTTCAAGGCTGACAGCGGCACGGATCTGCGTGACGCCTTCCGCGCCATCGGACGCGACATCACCCGCCTGCGCATCGCCCGCTGACGAAGACGCGGACGCAAGCAAAAGGGCCGGCGGATCGCTCCGTCGGCCCTTTATGCTTTCAGCCGTCCCGCCCGGTCAGATCAGGCGGATCTCCTTCAGCCGCTCGGTCAGGAAGTCCTCGGCCAGGATGGTCTTGCCCGCATAGCGGTCGGGGTTGTCCGCCGTGATCGTCGACGGCAGGGTCTCGATCGGGAAGTCGGGGTTGAAGTGCAGGAAGAAGGGCGTCGAATAGCGGGCGAAGCCGCGACGCTCGGGCGCCGGATTGACCACGCGGTGCGTCGTCGACGGCAGGACGTGGTTGACCAGCCGCTGCAGCATGTCGCCGATGTTGACCACCAGGGCGCCCGGCGGCGGGGCGATGTCCAGCCATTCGCCGTCCGAGTCCTTCAGCTGCAGTCCGGCCTCTTCGGCGCCCAGCAGCAGGGTGATGACGTTGATGTCCTCATGGGCGCCGGCGCGCACGCCCTCGGCGTCGGCCGGGATCGGCGGATAGTGCAGCAGGCGCAGCACGCTGTTGCCCAGCTGGACCTTGTCCTCGAAATAGGCGTCGTCCAGCTTCAGATAGCGGGCGATGGCCTTCAGGATGCGGCGGCCCAGCGTGTCCAGACCGTCGTACAGGCCGTAGACGTGCTCGCGGAAGCCCGCGACCTCGGTCGGCCAGACGTTGTCGCGCATGTATCGGCGATAGGGATGGCCCTCCGGCAGTTCGCGGCCCGTGTGCCAGAACTCCTTCAGATCGACGGCCTTGGCGCCCTTGGCCGCCTCGACGCCGAACGGCGTCAGGCCGCGCGCGCCGCCGGTGCCGGGCTGGTGATACTGACGCTTCACGTCCTCGGGCAGGGCGAAGAAGCTCTTGGCGTCGGTCACGGCGGCGTCGATCAGGCCCTGGTCCAGGCCGTGGTCGGCGATGACGGCGAAGCCGTAGCGGGAAAACGAGGCGCCCAGGGCGTCGGCGAAGGCCTGGAAGTCGGCGTCATAGCCCTTCATCGACACCGGAACGATGGCGCGGGTCCTGGCCTTGTCCTCGGCGGAAACGGCGGTGAGGGAAGAGGTCACTGTGAAATCAGCCTCTCTGATGGTGAATATGGCGGCCCTCATACGCCCAATGGGCGCGAAAGGGCAGATGGGGCGGCCTGGGCCTTTGGTCCACGTCAGTCCTGCGGGATGACGGCCCGGATGACGCGCGCCGACGACGGACGACCGGCGATGCCGCGCCGGGGATCGACCACGACGCGCAGGTCGCCGCTGGAATAGGTCACGCTCGCGCGCTGGCCCTCGACCACGGTGATGCTGCGCAGCCGGTCCAGGAATGGGCGGGCGCTGGGCGAGCGGGCGATGCGGACCACGGCGTCGGTGGTGACGATCAGCGCCTCGATGCACAGGGCCTCGGATTCCTCGCCGAAGACGTTGATGCGGACCAGCCGGCCCATGGCTTCCGAGACCAGACTGCTGCGCCGGGTCATCAGGTTGAACATCTGCACCGGGCCGAGCGAGGGCGGCTCCAGGCTGACAGGCGGCCCGGCCAGGGAGACCGGCGAGCCGCCGGGCGTGCGCGTCGTGTAGACGGTGACGCCGCCGCCGGCGGTGACGCGCAGCACCTGATCGCCCGCGTCGTTGCGATAGATGGTGTCGCCGCGCGGGGCCGAGGACGGACGCAGGGCCCAGGTCTCGGTCGAGCGCTCGAACCGCAGCAGGGTCAGCGACCCCGCCCGGTCCAGGATGAAGGCCTGCCCCGCCTCGGAGACATAGCGTCCCGGCGGCGGGGTGGTGCGGGTCACCGACTGGTCGCGGATGACGCGGCTCTGTTCAGCCTGGACGTTGGAGCGGGTCTGGGCCTCGGCCCTGACGGCGCCCGCCAGACCCGCGACGGCCATCGCCAGTCCCGTGATGCAGAGCAGGCGCAGGCCGGCGCCCGTCGCAGCGCTGGGCGCGGCGACGGCGAAGAGAGGCGGCTTCTCCGCCACGGCTTCGACCGCAATCCTCATGATTTAAGAGGTGATACGCCCGAACGGCGGATTTTGGGCGAACGCGGCTTATCCAACCAGGTACTGCCCGCCGTTAAGCGACAGGGTGCAGCCTGTGACATATCCGGCACGCTCGCCCGACAGCCAGGACACCATGTCGGCGATCTCCTCGCCCTTGCCCAGGCGGCCGACCGGAATCTGGGCCACGATGCTGTCCAGCACCTTCTGGTCCATGGCGCCGACCATTTCGGTGTCGATATAGCCCGGCGCGATGCAGTTGACGGTCACGCCCTTGCGCGCGTTCTCCAGCGCCAGCGCCTTGGTGAAGCCGATCATCCCGGCCTTGGCGGCGGAATAGTTGGTCTGGCCGATCTGGCCCTTCTGGCCGTTGATCGAGGAGATGTTGACGATGCGGCCGAAGCCCCGGTCGCGCATCCCGTTGATCACCTGGCGCGTCATGTTGAACACGCTGTCCATGTTGACGCGGATCACGTCGGACCACTGGTCCGCGCTCATCTTGTGGAAGAAGCCGTCGCGGGTGATGCCCGCATTGTTCACCAGAACGTCGATGGGACCGAACTGCGCCTCGACTTCCTGCACCGCCCGGGCGCAGTCGTCGAAAGAGCCGACGTTGCCCTTCACCACCATGACGCCCAGTTCGCGGGCGGTGGCCTCTGCGGCCTCGGTGTTGCCGGAATAGCCGGCGGCGACCTGCAGCCCGTCTTCCTTCAGTCGTTGAACGATCGCCTTGCCGATGCCCCGGGTGCCCCCGGTGACGAATGCGGTACGCGTCATGACCTCTCCCTGTCCTGTGCGGCGGCCGTCGTGGTCGCGACGCCGTCCGCCTCCCTTGCCGACAGCCTTAGCGCGGCTGGAGACGAACGAGAAGACGGGGTTACGCCGTTGCGGTCATGCGGCCCATGTCGATGACGAAGCGATAGCGCACGTCCGACCGCTCCATCCGTTCATAAGCCTGGTTGATCTGATCGGGGGCGATCACCTCAATATCGCACACGATCCCGTGTTCGCCGCAGAAGTCGAGCATCTCCTGCGTCTCGCGGATGCCGCCGATCAGCGAGCCGGCGATGCGGCGGCGCCGCCACAGCAGGGGCATGGCGAAGACCGGCAGCCCCTCGGTCGTCAGGCCCAGCATGACCATGGTCCCGTCGCGCGCCAGCAGATTGACGTGGCTGGCGATCTCATGCGTCACCGAGACGGTGTTGATGATCAGGTCGAACTGCTCGGCCGCCGCCTTCATGGCGTCTGCGTCCGAGTTGATCAGGAAATGCCGGGCGCCCATCCGCTCGGCGTCGGCCTTCTTGCGGTCCGAGGTCGACAGCACGGTCACCTCGGCGCCCAGGGCGGCGGCCAGTTTGACCGCCATATGGCCCAGCCCGCCCAGGCCGATCACCGCCACCTTCGACCCCGGCCCCACGCCCCAGGTCTTCAGCGGCGACCAGGTGGTCACGCCTGCACACAGCAGAGGCGCCGCCGCATCCAGCGGCAGGCTGTCGGGAATCTTCAGCATGAAGGCCTGGTCCACCGTGATGCGGTCGGAATAGCCGCCCTGGGTGATGGTCTGGCCGATGGCCGCGCCCTTGGGATCGCGCGAGCCGTAGGTTTGGGTCATGCCTGGCTCGCAATACTGCTCCAGCCCCTCGCGGCAGGCCGAACAGGTCCGACAGCTGTCGACCATGCAGCCGACGCCGACGCGGTCGCCTTCCCTGAATCGCGTGACGTTCGCGCCGACCGCCGTCACCACTCCGGCGATCTCATGGCCCGGCACGATGGGATAGCGGGTGCCGCCCAGGTCGTTCTTCACCACATGCAGGTCCGAGTGGCAGACGCCGCAGTATTTGATCTCGATGGCCACGTCGTCCGGGCCGGGATCGCGGCGCTCGAAGCTGTAGGGGCTCAGCGGCTGGTCGGCGGCGGTCGCGGCGAAGGCGCGCGTGGCGATGGGCATGGTCTCAGTCCTTCAGCTTGGCGATCAGCGCCTGAGCCGCCGCCGGGTTCCGCACCTTGGCCCCCGAGATGAAGTAGGCGAAGACGTCGCCGCGCTCGGCCCAGTCGCGCGCCTGTTTCGCCACGGCGTCCAGCTCGCCCGAGGTCATGCCCGTCGGCTCGTCCTCGCGGCTGGACATCAGCCGCGCATATCTAAAGTCAGATGTTTCTTCGTCGATCTGGGGCCAGGTCGGCTCCTCGTCGTCGACCGCATAGACGACGGCCGCGCCGTATTTGCGCGCCAGATCATAGAACTGCTCGGTGGCGAAGGTTGTATTGCGCACTTCCAGCGCGTGGCGCAGCCGCACCCCGTCCTTCTCCTTGGGCAACAGCTTCAGGAAGCCTTCGAAGTCCTCGGGTTCGAACTTCTTCGTCCCCATGAACTGCCAGTTGATTGGCCCCAGCCTGTCGCCCAGCACCGTCAGCCCCTGCGACAGGAATCGCTCGAAGCTCTCGGCGCCGTCGGACAGAACCTTTCTATTGGTGCAATAGCGGCTGGCCTTGACCGAAAAGACGAAGCCGTCGGGCGTCTCGTCGCGCCACTTCATCCAGCTGTCGGGCTTGAAGGTCGAATAGTAGGTGCCGTTGATCTCGATGGAGGTCAGCGCCCGGCTGGCGAACTCCAGCTCCCGCTTCTGCACCAGCCCCTCGGGATAGAAGACCCCGCGCCACGGCTCGAAGGTCCAGCCGCCGACGCCGATATGGATGGACCCTGTCATGGCTGCGCCTCCTGATGCAGGCCGCCTTGATCGCAGAAATCCCCGGCCGTCGCTATGGGAAGCGGACGGTAGGTTCCTATCCCAGCAAGTTAATATAGGCTGCGAAAATCGGGAGGGATCGCAATGCCTACGCTGCATTGGTCCGGGGTGGCCATGATGGGGGCGCTGCTACTGGGAAGCTGCGAGCGGCCTCCACAAGGGCAGGAGCGGTATGCGCCGCAATCGCCAGCCCCAGATACTGCCCCACGTCGCGAAGTCTTGCGCCGCGCCATTGTCCCGCCGCCAGAGGCGGCTTCGGCTCGGCTCTTCGTCCATGTCGGGGACTTCAACGATCCTGATAAAGAGTTCATCGAACCAGCTGGACGCAGGCTATCGGAACAGCAACGTAAGGTGTTCGAGGAAGCTCTGACCGTTGTCGGTTATGACCGAGCGCCCCACGCAGTGGCGGCGTGTTTTGTTCCCCATCACTTCCTTCGATATTACGATCGGGCCGGTCAACAGGTCGGGGAGATCGCCATCTGCTTCTGTTGTGATGGCGTGTCGGCGAAGCCTGATATGGTCGGGCCGGTCCCGACCGGGGTGGGGGACATACAGGTTGAGTTTGGTGCAAAGCTGCAGAGCGTTATCGAAGCGATGGGGCTGCCTACCAACGTGCGATGCGATTAAGGCTGGCTGCGCGTCCGCAACGGGTCGTGAAGCGAAGTTCGCTTAGGGTGGAGAGCGGACATTGTTCCTGAGCGGCCGGACCGCATAATGAAGCCATGACACTTATCGACTCCCTCCGAGTATTTCTGTTGATGACGGCGAGTTTGGCCTGCGCCGTGGTCGCAGCAACATTACTCGCACTGATTATACGCGAGCGGCGCTACCCATCGTACAGCTATGTGTTTGAACTTCTTGGATCAAAACTGAACTTCTACAAGGAGAGTGATCGCGCTTGGGTTTTGGCTTTCCGTTGGAGCTTTTACATCGCCATCCCCCTAGTGATCTTGCATTTCTTCTGCTCGCCCTAGGGCGAGCGCACAGCGACAGCTTAACTGTCTGTGGCTCTGCTCGCGCGCGGGCGGACACCGCGAAGGTCCGCAATGGGTGGGAAGCGGACACTTCCATTCGGCCCAGAGGGCCGGATACACAGCGATATGGAAGACGATCTAAATTGCCCTACCGGCCATATGGCAGAGCACCCGCAGAACGATTGGGGAACGGTTCGCTACGATCCACGCTTCGACCTCTACTGGGTGCCGGCAGGCGGAGCCAAGCAGCAGTTGTTCTTTTGTCCGTGGTGCGGCGAACGGCTTCCGCCATCTCACCGTGACCGCTGGTTTGATGAGTTGGAAGCTCGGGGGATCGATCCAAACATCGACGCCATTCCCGATGAATTCCAAAGTGGCGCATGGCGAGGCGCCATCAATGAGGTCCGTACCCCAAGAGAAGGGGGCGCTATTGAGGGCCGATATATCGATTTCTTCGACCTTCCTCCCGACGGAGATGAGTGCGCAGTGTCTGATTAGGGTCGTGAAGCGATCTTCCGCACTTGATCCGAAACGCGACGCCCCGGAACAAAGAGAGGCCCGCCCTCCGAAGAGAGCGGGCGACCCACCCAGCGTTAGGGGGCCAATAACCAGTCGCAATTCAGCGGCACGTTCACGCGCACGCATTCCTGGTAAGCATCAATATCGTCCGGGTAGGGAAAGCCGCACGAAACCTCTGTAGCCCTTACGCACCGCATATAAGCAGCCTGGTCCGCTTGAGCCACAGACGTAGAGCCAGCAAGAGTTAGGGCGGCAACGACCCCTCCAACGAGGATATGCATGTTTTTCATGTTTGGTCCCTCCCAGCGACGCCAATCGTCGCAGCGAGAGTTTAGGTAACGACGATTTTTCTGCGCAACTGACGATTGGGTGAGGGTGCGATGCACAACTAAGCGACGGGCGCGTCGCTGTCCCCGTATCGCAGGCACCGGCTTGAGCTCGTGCGTCCATCTTCACCTCGACGCGGTGGCGGTCCGCAACGCGCGGGTCTATAGCGCCAGCCTGACCGGAGTGCTGCGCGCGTGTTTGAACTGACGCCTGAGATCATCGCCCTGTTGGGCGTCGCGTCGGTGATCGCCGGCTTCATCGACGCCATCGCCGGGGGCGGGGGGCTGATCTCCTTGCCGGCCCTGCTGTCGGTGGGGCTGAACCCGGTCGCCGCCATCGCCACCAACAAGGTTCAGGGCAGCGTCGGCACGGCCTCGGCCCTGTGGAATTTCTGGCGCAAGGGGCGGGTGGATTTCCGCCTGATCCGCTGGCCGATGCTGTTGACGGCGATCGGGGCGGGGCTGGGCGCCTTCGCCGTCACCCTGGTGGACACGCGCTGGCTGATGATCCTGCTGCCCGTGCTGCTGGTCGGCATCGCCCTGTATTTCCTGCTCGGCCCCAAGGCGGCGGACGAGGACGCCCACGCCCGGCTGACGCCGCTGGCCTATGCCGTCGTGGCGGGCGGGATCGGCTTCTACGACGGCTTTTTCGGGCCGGGGACGGGGTCCTTCTTCGCGCTGAGCCTCGTTATGCTGCTGGGCATGGGGCTGACGCGGGCGACGGCGCACACCAAGGCGCTGAACCTGATGAGCAATGTCGTCGGCATCGTCGTCCTGGCGGTCGGCGGCCACATTGTCTGGGTGCTGGCCGGGATCATGGCGGTGGGCCAGTTCATCGGCGGCCGCCTGGGCTCGCACGCGGCCATGCGCTTCGGGCCGCGGCTGATCCGGCCCCTGCTGGTGGTCATCTCCCTGGCCATGACGGCGCGGCTGCTGTCCGATCCGGCCAACCCGCTGCGGGCCATGATCGCAGGCTGGCTGGGTTAGGCCAGGCGGCCGCCCAGGGTCAGGGCCTTGCGGACGGCGCCGGTCAGGGCCTCGGCCGTGACGGGCTTGGCCAGGTGAAGGTCGGCGCCCGCCTGGGCGGCCTGTTCCTGATGCTCGGCCATGGCGTTGGCGCTCAGCATGATGACCGGCGCGCGCGGACGCGCCGGATCGGCGGCCTCGATCTCGCGCAGGGCGCGCGTGGCGCTCAGCCCGTCCATCGCCGGCATCTGCATGTCCATCAGCACCAGGTCGAACCGCTCAGCGGCGAAGACGGCCGCCGCCTGCTCCCCGTTTTCGACCAGGGTCAGCTCGACGCTGTCGCCCAGGATCAGCTGCACCACCCGCTGGTTGATCGGGTGATCCTCGGCCAGCAGGACGCGGGGGCGGGCGCGGGAAGGCGATAGGTCTGACGCAGCCTCTTCGCCGTCGGTCGCCTCGAACGGCGCGGGGACGGGGATGCGCGTCAGCGGCAGCTCGACCCGGAAGCGGCTGCCTTCGCCCAGGGCCGACTCGGCCTCGATGCGCCCGCCCATCATCTCCGTCAGGGCGTGGCAGATGGACAGGCCCAGCCCGGCGCCGCCGAACCGCCGGGTGATGGAGGCGTCGGCCTGGCTGAACCGCTGGAACAGCTGCGCCGCATGGTCGGCGCCGAAGCCGATGCCGGTGTCGCGCACCTCCAGCGTCAGCAGGGCGGCGTCGTCGCCCCTGTCCAGCAGGTCGATATGGGCTGAGACCTGGCCCTGTGCGGTGAATTTGACGGCGTTGGACAGCAGATTGCCCAGGATCTGGCGGATCCGCACCACGTCGCCGTTGAAGACGCCGCACGCGCTCTCCGCGCGTTCGATGCGGAAGATCAGGCCCTTCTCCTCGGCCAGGCCGCGCAGGGGGGCGATGGTCGGGATCAGGGCGTCGTCCAGGTCGAATGGACGGACCTCCAGCGTCATTCGCCCGGATTCGATGCGCGACACGTCCAGGATGTCCGTGACCAGCCGCTCCAGGGTCACGCCGGAACTGCGGACCAGTTCGACCATTTCGGCCTGCTGCGGCGACAACGGCGTGCGCGCCAAGGCGTCGATGACGCCGATGACCCCGTTCAGCGGCGTGCGGATCTCATGGCTCATATTGGCCAGGAAGTCGGACTTGGCGCGGTTGGCGGCCTCGGCCGCCGCCTTGGCCTCGAGCAGGGCGCGCTCCGCCGCCGCCTTGGCCGTCACGTCGCGGGCCACGGCGTAGATGCGGTCGCCGAACTTCTGCGCTCGCCACTCCAGGGTGACGTAGCCGCCGTCCTTGTGGCGATAGCGGTTCACGTGGCCCAGCACCGGATCGCCGGGGCGGCGCGTCTCGACCTCGGTCACGCTGTCCAGGGTGCCGGGCAGATCGTCCGGGTGGACCAGGGTCAGTATGGCCAGGCCGACCAGCTCCTGGGGCTGATAGCCCAGGGTCGAGGCCCAGGAGGCGCTGACCCGCACGATCCGCCCTTCCAGGTCGCGGATCACCAGCAGGTCCAGGGACACGTCGAAAAAGGTCGCCAGATCGACCACGGCGTCAGGAGGCGGCTGCGGCTGTCCCGTCGATGAAGGGGCGGCGGCCGGAGTGAAGGGCATGGGCGGTCCTGAGGCGCGGTCCTGAAGGCAGGCTGGACCCTATCCTAGCGTCTGCCGGTTAAGGGCGCCTTGCGGCTCGCGTCTCAGGAGAGCTTCAGTAGGCGCAATCGCGATAGACGCGGCTGATGTCGCCGCTCCATTCGCCGTTGTAGAGCTCCAGCAGGCGGTCGGCCGAGGTCACGCCGCTGTGGGCGATGTCTTCCAGTTCGGTGATGTAGCCACGCTCGTCCACCATGCCGCCCGAGAAGCGGGCGCGGTTCTTCAGGCCCTGTTTGGCGATGTTGACCATGTCGACGGCGATGTCGCGCACGCTGCGGCCGTTGACCTCGGCCTTCAGGCCCAGCCGCGTCACGTCGCGGCGCAGGCGCTCGTGATCGGCGATGTCCCAGTCCTTGCACAGGTCCCACGCCGCCGCGAGCGACGGGGCGTCGTACAGGATCCCGGCCCACAGGGCGGGCAGGGCGCAGATGCGGCTCCACGGCCCGCCGTCGGCGCCGCGCATCTCCAGATACTGTTTCAGACGCACTTCAGGGAACAGGGTGGTCAGGTGGTCGGCCCAGTCCTGAACTGTGGCCCGATCGCCGGGCAGGGCGTCCAGCTTTCCTTCGATGAAGGCGCGGAACGACTGGCCCGACAGATCGACATAGGTCTCGCCGCGCTTGGCGAAATACATCGGCGCGTCCAGCGCATAGTCGGCGTAGCGCTCATAGCCGAAGCCGTCCTCGAAGACGAAGTCCAGCATCCCGGTGCGGTCCGGGTCGGTGTCGGTCCAGACGTTGGCGCGCGCCGACAGGAAGCCGTTCGGCTTGCCTTCGGTGAAGGGGCTGTTGGCGAACAGGGCGGTGGCGATCGGCTGCAGCGCCAGCGACGTGCGGAACTTCATCACCATGTCGGCTTCGCTGTCGAAGTCGAGGTTCGCCTGGATGGTGCAGGTGCGCAGCATCATGTCCAGGCCCAGCTTGCCCTTCTTGGGCATATAGGCGCGCATGACGTCATAGCGGCCCTTGGGCATGACGGGGATGTCCTCACGCCGCCACATCGGGTCGAAGCCCAGGCCCAGGAAGCCCAGGTTCAGCTGGTCCGCGACCTGCTTGACCTCCATCAGGTGCTGGCCGGTCTCGTTGCAGATGTCGTGGATGTCTTTCAGCGGGGCGCCCGACAGTTCGAACTGTCCGCCCGGCTCCAGGCTGATCGAGGCGCTGAAGCCCTCGGCGTTCCTGCGCTCCAGGGCGATGACGTGGTCCGCTTCCTCCACCGGCGTCCAGCCGAAGCGCGTCAGCCCGTCCAGCATGGCCTTGATGCCGCCGGGACCGTCATAGGCGGGGCGGCGCAGCGTCGACTTGTCGAAGCCGAACTTCTCGTGCTCTGCGCCGATACGCCACTGGTCGCGGGGTTTCTCGCCCTTCGACATGGCGTGGATCAGCTGGTCTCTGGAAAGGGGCGCCGTGTCGGACATCTGTAACCTCTGCTGTCGCGGCTAGATGGGCCAGCCGGCCGCCGGGCTCAAGGGGGCGACGGAAACTTCTAGCGATCCCAGTCGCCGACAGCCGCCTGCCACAGGGTCATGGCGGCGATGGCGGCGGTGTCGGCCCGAAGGATGCGCGGCCCCAGCGAGACGGCGGTGGTGAAGGGCAGGGACCGCAGCCGCTCGCCCTCCTCGGGCGAGAACCCGCCCTCCGGCCCGATCAGTATGGCCCACTTGCCGTCGCCTGCGGCGGTCAATGCCGATACGGCGGGCGCGCCGCCCGTCTCGTCGCAGAACATCAGCCGACGCCCGTCCTCCCAGCCGTCCAGCAGGGCGTCCAGCTTCACCGGATCATCCACCACCGGCACGTCCAGGCGGCCGGTCTGCTCGGCCGCCTCCTCGGCGATGGCGTCCAGCCGATCGAGACGCAGGCGGTCGGCGTTGGTGCGGTGGGTCAGGACCAGCCGCACCCGCTTGGCGCCCAGTTCGGCGGCCTTCTCGACGATGGTCTCGACGCGGGCCTTCTTCACCACCGCGACGATCAGCTCCAGATCGGGGCCATAGGCCTGCGGCCGCGTCTGTTCCTCGGCGCGCAGGATCACGCCCTTCTTCAGCACCTCGGCGACGCTGACGCGCCACTCGCCGTCGCGGCCGTTGAAGACCAGCAGTTCGTCGCCCGCCTTCAACCGCATCACCTGGGTCAGATAGCGCGACTGGTCGAGCGTGGGCGCCACGGCGCCGCCGGGGGCGAGGTCGCCCTGGATATGCAAGCGTATCATCTTACCCGCTCATCCCCGCGGAAGCGGGGACCCAGTGAGAGCTTCAGAACAGATCGTCAAACAGATCGCGCCAGCCTGGATTGGACCGCTCGATCAGTTTCAGCTTCCAGACGCGATTCCATTTCTTGATCTGGCGTTCGCGAATGAAGGCGTCGTGCCGGGCCGGGTGAAGCTCGTGCCAGACCAGACAAGCGCACCCATACTTTGCGGAAAACCCTCTGAACACCTTTTCGCGGTGCTGGGACGTGTGATCGATGATCGAGTCGGTCGAGCCCGTGTAAGAGCGTGCCGTTTCGTTTGTTGGCGACGATGTAGGTGTAGAAGGCAACAGCCTGCCCCACAAAAAGCTCTGGGTCCCCGCTTTCGCGGGGATGAGCGGGGAGTATAGCTCCGCTTGCTCGAGTTAGAGCGTTCGCGCGATCAGCAGCTTCATGATCTCGTTCGTGCCGCCGTAGATGCGCTGGACGCGGGCGTCCTTGTACAGCTGGGCGATCGGATATTCGGTCATGTAGCCGTAGCCGCCGAAGAGCTGGAGCATCTCGTCGATGGTCTCGCCCTGGATATCCGTGACCCAGTATTTGGCCATTGAGGCCGTAGCGGCGTCCAGCTGGCCCTTCAGGTGAAGGGCAATGCAGTGGTCGACGAAGACCTTGGCGACGGTCAGCTTGGTCTTGATCTCGGCCAGTTTGAACTGGGTGTTCTGGAAGTCGATGACCCGCTTGCCGAACGCCTTGCGTTCCTTGACGTAGGCCAGGGTCGCTTCCAGCCCGCGCTCGGCGGCGGCCACGCCCTGAACGGCGATGTTCAGACGCTCCTGCGGCAGTTGCTGCATCAGTTGGACGAAGCCCATGCCCTCGGTCCCGCCGATGGCGTTCTCCAGCGGAACCTGCACGTCGTTGAAGAACAGCTCAGAGGTGTCGTTCGCCTCCATGCCGATCTTGTGCAGGTTGCGGCCGCGCTCGAAGCCTTCGGCGCCGTCCGTTTCGAGGCAGATCAGGCTGGTGCCCTTGGCCCCCTCGGCCGGGTCCGTCTTGGCGACCACGATGATGAAGTTGGCCAGCTGGCCGTTGGTGATGAAGGTCTTGGAGCCGTTCAGGACATAGTGGTCGCCCTGCTTCACGGCGGTGGTCTTGACCCCTTGCAGGTCCGAACCCGCGCCCGGCTCGGTCATGGCGATGGCGCCGACCAGTTCGCCCGACTGCAGGCGCGGCAGCCAGCGCGCCTTCTGCTCGGCCGTGCCGTAGTGCCAGATGTAGGGCATGACGATGGCGTTGTGCAGCGAGATGCCGAAGTGGTCCGCGCCCTTCCAGCCCAGCTGGCGCATCAGCACGACTTCGTGTCGGTAATCGCCGCCGAAGCCGCCGTCCTCTTCCGGCAGCGACAGACCCAGCAGGCCGGCGTCGCCCGCCGCATTCCACAGCCCGCGCGGCACCGAGGAGGCGGCGATCCACTGCTGGAACTTCTCTTGCGGAGCGTGCTCGTCGATCCATTTGGCGACGGAGTCGGAGAAGAGGACGATCTCCTCTTCCTTCATGAAGTCGGGTTCGGGGCTGTTGAGGATGTTCATGGCGTCTTCCCTTGGATGGCGGTTCCGATCAATGTCGGAGCTCTGATTGGAGGTGGGATGCGACTTGTTTGGGTGGCGATCATCGCCTTGGGGCTTGCCGCCTGCGGCCAGCCTGTTCGCTGGCAGAAGGTCGATGGGCCCTATTTGATCGTGGCCGTCGACGCTGATGACCAGACCAATGTCAGCTATGACCTTGGCGATGGCGGCGGTGCTGTTGGACGAATTCCGTCTCGCGTCATCGCCGTCAGTCACAGCGCCGATTTCGTCACAGCCGAGGTTCGGCCCTCTGGCGAACACGCGAGCGCGGAATTCTACTACATCATACGGAGATTGGACGGCGTTTCGGTCGATCCTTCCGTATCTGTGCGTGGCCCCCTGGGCGCGACCGCGTTTGAGCAAGAACGGTCGCGCCTGGGTTTGCCTCTTCCTAAGCCTATCGACTGATCAGAACGCCTCGGCGGGCATCTGCATCAGCACCTCGGCGCCGGACTTCAGCTTCTTCAGGTGCGCCCCGGCGTCGGGCAGGATGCGCTCGACGAAGTAGCGGCCGGTCATCAGCTTGTTGGCGTAGTAGGGATCGGCGTCCCCGGCCGCGACCTTGGCCTGCGCCGCCTTGGCCATCTGCGCCCACAGGAAGGCGTAGGCCGTCAGGCCGAAGATGTGCAGATAGTCGGTCGAGGCCGCCGCCGCGTTGTCCGGGTTGGCCATGCCGTTCTGCATCAGCCACATGGTGGCCTCCTGCAGCTTCTTCTTGGCGTCGGCCAGACCTTCGACGAAGGGCTTGATCGCCTCGTCGTCGCCGTTCTCGCCGACGAAGGCGTCGATGTCGGCGAACCAGCTCATGATGGCGCGGCCGCCGTTGGCGGGCAGCTTGCGGCCGACCAGATCCAGCGCCTGGATGCCGTTGGTGCCTTCATAGATCATGGTGATCCGCGCATCGCGCAGATACTGCGAGGCGGGGAAGTGTTCGGTGTAGCCCGAACCGCCGTGGACCTGCATCGCCAGCGAGGCGACGTGGAAGCCCTTGTCGGTCAGATAGGCCTTCAGCACGGGCGTGATCAGGCCCATGTAGTCCTTGGCCTTGGTGGCGACGGCTTCGTCGGCGGCCTTCTGCAGGTCGGCCTGCAGCGCGGTCCACAGGATGAAGGCGCGGCCGCCTTCGACATAGGCCTTCGATTCCAGCAGCATCCGGCGCACGTCCGGGTGGACCATGATCGGGTCGGCCGGGCCGTCCGGGTTCTTCGGTCCGGTCAGGCTGCGGCCCTGCAGGCGGTCGTTGGCGAACTCGACGGCGGCCTGATAGGCGGCGTCGCCGATGGCCAGACCCTGCAGGCCGGTGCCCAGACGGGCCTCGTTCATGACCACGAACATGTTGTTCATGCCGCGGCCTTCTTCGCCGATCAGCCAGCCCTTGGCGTTCTCATAGGCCATGACGGCGGTGGCGTTGCCGTGGATGCCCATCTTGTGTTCGAGGCCCGCGCAGGCCACGCCGTTGCGCTCGCCCAGCGAGCCGTCTTCGTTCACCAGGAACTTGGGCACGACGAACAGGGACAGGCCCTTGATGCCCGCAACCGCGCCTTCGACGCGGGCCAGCACCGTGTGGATGATGTTGTCGGCGAAGTCGTGCTCGCCCGCTGAGATCCAGATCTTCTGGCCGGTGATCGAGTAGGAGCCGTCGCCGTTCGGCACGGCCTTGGTGCGGACCATGCCCAAGTCGGTGCCGCACTGCGGCTCCGTCAGGTTCATGGTGCCGGTCCATTCGCCGGACGCCATCTTGGGCAGATACTTCTGCTTGATCTCGTCCGAGGCGCTGGCCTCGATGCCGTGGAAGGCGCCGCTGGTCAGGCCCGGATACATGGAGAAGGCGGCCGAGGCGCCGGCGGTGAACTGGCCCACCGCGCTCGACACCACCGAAGGCATCCCCTGACCGCCGAACTCGGTGCTGAAGCCCAGCGAGGGCCAGCCAGCCTCGACCATCTGGTGATAGGCGTCCTTCCACCCCTTGGGCGTCGTCACCACGTCGCCCTCGATGTGGCAGCCTTCCTGATCGCCGATGCGGTTGATCGGGGCGATGACCTCTTCGGCGAACTTGCCGCCTTCCTCGACGATCTGGTCGATCAGGTCGCGCGACAGATCGGCGTCGGGCAGCAGATTGCCGAAATTCTCGACCTGCAGCACGTCGTGCAGGACGAAGGACAGGTCGCGGACAGGCGCCTTGTAGGCCATGGGATCACGCTCTCGCTTTGAAGGTCTGGAAGTGGTCGTCGGGGTCGTTGAGGCGTTCGCTCAGCAGGCTGGCGTAGGCCTCTGCGCCCGGCAGAAGATCGGGACGGTGTTCCGACAGCTTGGACTCCATCCAGGCGCAGGCGGCCTCGGCCGTCTCGATCGCGCCTTCGATGTCCTCGAGCTGCTGCTTCAGCGCCTGGATGCGGGCGCGGTGGCGCGGCAGGGCGATGGCCATCTGATGGACGTTGTGGTCCTTCTGGTCATACAGATCCAGCATCTCCTGGATCTCGACCAGGGTGAAGCCGATGCGCCGTCCGCGCATGATCAGCTTCAGCCGGGCGCGGTCGCGCGGGCCGTAGACCCGCGTCTGCCCTTTGCGCGACGGCGTCAGCAGGCCCTTGTCCTCATAGAAGCGCAGGGCCCGCGCCGTGGCGCCGAACTCCCGGCACAGCTGCCGGATCGAATAGGTGCGGTGGTCGTCAGCAATCGGCATGACGTCTTCATAACTTGACGCGGACGTAAAGGGAAGCTTTTCGCGCGCCGGGCTACGAAGTTGTGAACGGCTCAAAAGAAAAGGCCGCGACCGGGGACAGGTCGCGGCCTTCGTATTCGCAGGCCCTCAGGGGGAGGGGGAGAAGCGAGCCTGCAAATCGGGTCAGGAAGGCGCGCCGCTCATCGGCGACGCAGCCACAGCACCGGCGCCGTGATGGCGATCAGAAAGACGTTGGTCAGGCTCAGCCCCAGATCCAGGCCGAAGGCGTGGACGCCCAGGGCGATCGTCTCCAGGGCCAGCAGACCCGCCGCCGCCGTCAGCAGCAGGGGGCGGCCGAACCGCCACGAGACCAGCGGCGTCAGAACCATGACGGCCAGCACGATCTCGGCGACGCCCAGGCCGCGCACGAAGGCCTCGCCGGTCATGGCGGGCCACTGCATCAGGACGATCAGATTCTCCATCGACTCGGTCAGCTTGGCGTAGCCGGCGGCGATGAAGAACATGGCGATCCAGCCCTGGAAGGTCCAAAGCGTGATGTTCAGATAGTCGGCGCGGGCGCGCGCCTGGTGAGGGGTCAAGGTGGTCGTCGTCATGGCCGTAACCGTTAATTCGCAACAGTCACAAGATCAGTTCCTGTGATCCCGTTTGCAAGCGGCGGAAACAATCTGTGATCACGGTCAGGAAGGGACGTGGCGACAGCAGGGCCGAAACCACAATTCCTCGTAACCCAGCCGGGATCACCCGCCTCTACGCCCGGGCGGATTTCGAGTCAACGGCCGATGACATCAATTGATGACTTGGGGTGCGCCTCACAATATCCGCTCATCCCCCCGGAAGCGGGGACCCAGGTCTTTGGCCCCGAGGCGAGAGGTCTGAGCGTGGGCTCGGGGTACGGTCGTCGGGCTCGCGCGGCGCTCTCACTGGGTCCCCGCTTCCGCGGGGATGAGCGGGAGACTCACAAGTCCCAAGCGGCCTTCGCGGCCTCCAGCCGGGCCAGTTTGGCCTTCAGCGGCGCCCAGTCGTCGGCCGTGTCGATGGCGCTCCACAGGGCCTCGACCTCGTCGATCAGCATCTCTTCCGGCTCGGGCGCGGCGAACATCGGATGCTCCAGCCGCTCGGGCCGGTCGGGCTCATGCTCCATCAGGGCGAAGCGGAAGGCGTCGAAGGCCTCGCCCTGATAGGTCTTGCCGCGCGGACCGCCCAGCGCCCGCGCCGCCGAGCTGAAGCCGCCGAACCAGTCGAAGAAGAGCGGCTCCCAGCGCAGGGCCTCCTTCTTCTCGCGCGCGAGGGCCAGGGTCGCGTCCAGCAGCCGCTGGTCCGCCGCCTCGCCCAGGCTCTGCACGCCCAGCCGGTTCAGGAAGGCCGCCCGTAGATGGCGGATATAGGCCGGGCCGAAGGCGTTCAGCGCCGCCGCCAAAGCCGCGACTTGGGGTTCAGGCTCGGCGATCAGCTTCAGACAGCCTGCCAGTTGCGTCAGGTTCCAGAACACCGCCTCGGGCTGGCGCGCGAAGGCGTAGAGGCCGTTCTGGTCGAAATAGGCGGCGGTGAAGCCCGGCTCATAGTGGGGCAGGAAGCGCCAGGGGCCGTAGTCGAAGCTCTCGCCCGTGACGTTCAGATTGTCGGTGTTCAGCACCCCGTGGACGAAGCCCGCCGCGATCCATTTCGCCGTCAGCGCCGCCGAGGCCTCGACCACCGCCGCCAGGAAGCCCGCCGCGTCGCCCGGCGCGACCGCCGGATGATACAGGCTGCGCGCGTGCTCCATCAGCACGTCGATCTGGTCCTTGCGCCCGTAGTAGGCGGCGCGCTGGAAGGTCCCGAAGCGGATGTGGCTGTGCGACAGCCGCACCATGACCGCCGACCGCGTGGGCGACGGCTCGTCGTGCCGCTCAAGGTCTTCGCCCGTCTCGATCAGCGACAGGATGCGGCAGGTGGGCACGCCCAGACTGTCCAGCATCGCCGCCGCCAGCGCCTCGCGCACCCCGCCCTTCAGCGTCAGCCGCCCGTCCGCATGGCGCGACCACGGCGTCTGGCCCGAGCCTTTGGTTCCCAGGTCGAGAAGGCGACCTGGAAGAGCGCTATCGCTCGCGACGCGGTCGCTCGCTGCTTGAGCGCCGCTTCCCTCGCGGAGGGAAGCGGCTTGAGGGAGGCCGGCGTCCTTATCGGCTTGAGGGACTTCCCGCATCTGCGCCGCCAGGAGGCCGCGTCCGTCGCCGATCTCGGGGTTGTAAACGCGGAACTGGTGGCCGTGATAGCGCATGGCCACGGGGCCGGGCTGGCCGGGCAGGGGCTCGAAACGGCCGAAATGGGCGATCCATTCGGCGTCGCTCAGCGTCTCCAGCCCGACCTCGGCCGCCGCCCGGTCGTTGCGCAGGCGCAAGATGGTCTGGGGAAAGTCGGCCGCCTTCACGGCGTCGCCGTAGTCGGCGCCCAGGTCGAAGAAGCGGGGTTCGGGGCGATAGGCGGGGGAGACGGGCATGGGCGGCAGATGCCCCTTCGCCGCGCATTTCGCAACTGCGGCGCGGAAGGGGCGGATCGGGGTTGAACCTTCGCGGCCGATCCGTATTTTCACCCGCAGACATCAGGCCTCGTGCGATCCGATCCCGAGGCCAGGCCGGCGCCGCCCTGCGCGCGAATCCGGTCCGGCGTCCGTCGATAACCTGACGCCACGACAGACCCTCTCAGTGTTTCGGAGACCTTCGTGGCCAGAAAATTCACCCTCGCCTTCCTCAAGACCGAGGCCGGTTCCGGCGCTGTCCTCGGCCTCGCCGCCGTCGCCGCCCTGATCGTCGCCAACTCGCCCTGGTCGGCCGACTATTTCGCCTGGCTCAAGAGCGTCCACGCCGTTCAGATCGGCCCGCTGCGGCTGGAGGAGACGATCTCCGACTGGATCAAGGAAGGCCTGATGGCCGTCTTCTTCCTCGTCGTCGGCCTGGAGATCAAATACGAGATTCTCAAGGGCGAACTCAGCAATCCCAAGAAGCTGGCCCTGCCCATTCTGGCCGCGCTCGGCGGCATGGCGGTCCCGGGTCTGGTCTATCTGGCGATCGCCGGGGCGCTGGGCGGCCCGCACCAGGGGTGGCCCATTCCCCTGGCCACCGACATCGCCTTCGCCCTGGCCGTCTTCGCCGTGGTGGGGCGCAGTCTGCCGTCCTCCCTGCGCGTCTTCCTGCTGACCCTGGCCATCGTCGACGACCTGGGCGCCATCGCCCTGATCGCCGTCCTGTTCAGCCAGGGCGTGCAGTGGATTCCGCTCTTGGCGGCGCTGGGCGTCATCGCAGTCTTCGCCGTCCTGGGACGGCGGCGCATGGCCGCCGCCTTCTGGGTGCTGGGCTTCGCGGCTGTCTGGTATCTGACGGTGCAGTCGGGCCTGTCGACTTCCCTGACCGCCGTGGCCTTCGCCCTGATCGTGCCGGTCGATCCGCGCCGCGAGACCTCGCAGAGTCCGCTCAAGGACGCCATGCACGACCTGCACCCCTATGTGGCCTATCTGGTCCTGCCCCTGTTCGCCTTCGCCAAGGCGGGGGTCTCCTTCGCCGGCCTGTCGCTGGAGCAGGCCTTCGCCCCCCTGGTCATCGCCATCGCGCTCGGCCTCTTCCTCGGCAAGCAGGCGGGCGTTTTCGGCGTAGCCTGGCTGGCGGTGAAGCTGGGTCTGGGCGACAAGCCCTCGGGCGCGGGCTGGATGCAGCTCTACGGCGTCAGCCTGCTGTGCGGCATCGGCTTCACCATGAGCCTGTTCATCGGCGTCCTGGCCTTCCCCGGCGCCGTGGACTCGCCGGAACAGATCGAGGTCAAGCTGGGCGTCATCGGCGGTTCGGTGCTGTCGGCCCTGACGGCGGCGATGATTCTCGCCCTCGCCGAGGCCGGACGAAAGAAAAGACGCGATGAAAAATCAGTCGCTTCGGCTGAGTGATCGCTGATAACATTGACCTAACGTCAGTATATTTGTCTCTTTATCGCCACAGGTGGGGCGGGCTTGGGTGAAATTATCGTTCTCCAGGCGGCCTTTCCTTGTCGGTGACTCGACCATGGACTACCCCTTTTGAGTGAGAACTCGCGTCGTTCAATGAGCGCGAGTCATCAGGGACAGGAATCGCGCACGGCCGCGAAACGCGGCCGGGCCCATAGAGTCGGGGAGCCGCCTTATGCGTTTGAACCACATCCTTCGCTGCACCGCTTCGGTCGCCGTCGTCGGCGTCGCGGCCTTCGGCTTCGCCGGGGCCGCCGCCGCCCAGGAGGGGCCGACCACGGTCGACGACATCATCGTCACGGCCCAGAAGCGTGAACAGAGCCTGCAGGACGTGCCGATCGTGGTCACGACCCTGTCGCAGGAGGCGCTGGACGGCGCCGGGGTCCGCGACATCAAGGATCTGCAGATCCTGACGCCGGGCATGACCGTCACCTCGACCCAGTCGGAAACCGCCACCACCGCCCGCATCCGCGGCGTCGGCACCGTCGGCGACAACCCCGGTCTGGAAAGCTCGGTCGGCGTGGTCATCGACGGCGTCTATCGTTCCCGCAACGGCGTCGGCTTCGGCGACTTGGGCGAACTGAGCCGCATCGAGGTGCTGAAGGGGCCGCAGGGCACCCTGTTCGGCAAGAACACCTCGGCCGGCGTCATCAACATCATCACCGAGGCCCCGTCCTTCACGCCGGGCTTCAGCGCCGAGGCCACCTACGGCAACTTCAACGCCTGGGGTCTGGCCGGGTCGATTACCGGCCCGATCACGGACAAGGTCGCCGGCCGCCTCTACATGGCCAAGCGTCAGCGCGACGGCTTCTACGACGTCGTCACCGGCCCCGGCCCGCGCCAGGAGACCGATGATCAGAACCAGGACTTCTGGACCGCCCGCGGCCAGCTGCTGATCCTGCCCTCCGACGACGTCTCGATCCGCCTGATCGCCGACTACTCCAAGCGCGACGAATACTGCTGCGTCTCCACCCAGGTCCGCACCGGCCCGACCTACGGCATCATCACCGCCATCGGCGGCCAGCAGGCGGCCCCGGCGCCGGGCTTCGGCGCTCTGCCCTTCTCGCGCACGGCCTACGCCAATCGCGGCACGGGCCAGACCATGGAAGACATGGGCTTCTCGGCCGAGGCCAACATCGACATTCCGTCGTGGAACGCCACCTTCACCTCGCTGACCTCGTGGCGGAACTGGTCGGGCGTCAACGGCATGGACCTCGACTACACCACCGCCGACCTGCTCTATCGCCAGGATGACGGCGGCTACGGCTTCGAGCTTGAGAACCTGACCCAGGAGTTCCGCCTGGCGGGCGCCACCGATCGCCTCGACTGGCTGGTCGGCGTCTTCGCGACCCAGGAGAACATCGCCCGCGCCGACAGCTACTGGTACGGCGCCGGCTACACCCCCTATATGTCGCTGCTGCTGGGTTCGCGTCTGGGCCTGACCAACCCCGCAGCGGTGAACTGCGTGACCGGGGCGGGGGCGACGCCGATGGGCATCGTCGGCTGTCTGACGGGGGCGACGACGCCTACCGGGCCGGGTTTCGGTCTCGGCCATGGCGTGCAGGACCATTACAGCCAGAAGACCCAGTCCTTCGCCGTCTTCACCAACAACACCTGGCGCGTCACCGACCAGTTCGACGTCACCCTGGGCCTGCGCTACACCCTGGATGACAAGCGTCTGCTGGGCCTCCAGGACAATCGGGGCACGAACGGCGCGGCCTGCGGCGGCGCCCTGGGCAACGCCGGGGCCATCGGCGGGGCCATCGGCCTGGCCAACCCCTTGCTGACGCCGGCGGAAATCCAGGCCCTGGCCTCGACTCTGGTCGGCACCATCTGTCTGCCGTGGGCGAACCCGCTGTATGACAATCGCAGCATTTCCGAGAACCACGACGACGGCGAGCTGAGCGGCACCATCAAGGGCAGCTATCGCTTCAATGACAGCGTGATGGCCTACGCCTCCTATGCGCGCGGCTACAAGTCGTTCGGCTACAACATGGACCGGGTGCAGACCGGCGTGACGCCGAACAGCTCCCTGCTGTTCCCCTCGGAGACCGTGGACAGCTACGAAATCGGGCTGAAGAACACGCTCTTCAATCGCTCGGTGTTGTTCAACATCACCTACTTCAATCAGAAGTTCGAGGACTTCCAGCTCAACACCTTCCTGGGCACGGCCTTCGTGGTCGAATCCATCCCTGAGCTGACCTCGGAAGGCGTCGACGCCGACTTCGTCTGGTTCACCCCGGTCGAGGGGCTGTCCTTCTCGGGCGGCGTGACCTACGCCGACACCAAGTACGGCGACTTCACCGCCGCCGACCTGACCAACCCCGGCAACTTCCCGCAGCTGTCCCTGTTGCCGGGCGCCCGCGCCTCGTTCGCGCCGGAATGGTCGGCGACGGCCTCCATGGCCTTCGACCGCTCGATCGGCGCGGGGCTGAAGCTGGGCCTGAACCTGTCGGCCAAATACTCGACCGAGTTCAACACCGGCTCCGACCTGCTGCCCTACAAGATGCAAGACGCCATGACCCTGGTGAACGGCCGCATCACCCTGGGCGCCGAGGACGAGACCTGGGCGCTGGACATCTGGGGCCAGAATCTGACGGACGAGGAATACATGCAGGTGGCGATCAACGCCCCTCTGCAGGGCTCGGCCTTCCAGACCACGGTCCAGCCGAACGGCACCTTCTACAACCCGGCGCTGGACACCCAGACCTACAACGCCTTCATGGGCCAGCCGCGCACCTACGGCATGACCCTGCGCGTCCGCTACTGATCCCGCGGAGCGTCTGACAGTAAGAGGCGGGCCGGTGCGATCCGGCCCGCCTTTTTTCTTCCCTCTCCCATCGGGCGAGGGACGCACGAAAAAGCCCCCGATCGCATGGACCGGGGGCTTTCCTCATTCATTCGCGAGCCTGTCGTCTCACTCCGCTGGCGTGCGGTCTTCTCCCGCCAACCTTCGCTGTCCGGCGAACATCCGGTGCAGCAGCCGCCGTCCGAAGCCGGCGATGTCGTCGACGATGGTGAATACGGCCGGGATGTAGAGCAGGGACAGGAAGGTCGAGGAGATCAGCCCCCCCACCACGGCCACGGCCATGGGCGAGCGGAACTCCACGTCGGCGCCCCAGCCGATGGCGATGGGCACCATGCCCGCCCCCATGGCGAAGGTGGTCATCAGGATCGGCCGGGCCCGTTTGTGGGCGGCGTCCATGATGGCGTCGAAACGGCTCAGGCCGCTCTTCTCGGCCATGATGATGTAGTCGACCAGCAGGATGGAGTTCTTGGCCGCGATCCCCATCAGCATCAGCACCCCGATCAGGGCGGACATGGAGAAGCTCTTGCCCGCGATGACCAGGGCGATGAAGGCGCCGCCGATGGCCAGGGGCAGGGCCGCCATGATGGTGACCGGATAGGCGAAGCTTTTGAACAGCAGGGTCAGAACCGCGTACATCAGCAGGATGCCCGACAGGAAGGCGATGCCGAAGCCCACCAGCATCTCCTGGATGAACTCGGCGTCCCCGGCGGGGACCTGACGCACGCCGTTCGGCAGGTTCTTCGCCGCCGGCAGGCGATTGACCGCCTGACCCGCCGCGCCCGTGGTCAGGCCGTCGAGCTCGGCCGAGATGGAGGCGATGCGCGAGCGGTCCTGACGGCTGACCGTGGCCGGGCCGGCGCCGAACTCGATGTCGGCCACGGCGCTCAGAGGCACGGCGGCGCCCGAGGCGGTCGGGACGCGCAGGGTCTCCAGCACGTTCAGGTCCTCGCGCGCTTCCTCGGTCAGCTGAAGGCGGATCGGGATCTGTCGATCGCCCAGATTGTATTTGGGCAGGTTCTGATCGATGTCGCCGATGGTGGCGACGCGCACGGCCTGGGAGATGGCGCCCGCCGAGACGCCCAGCAACGCCGCCTCGTCCGGTCGCGGCGTGACCAGGATTTCCGGGCGGGCGATGGCCGCGGTGTTGACGATGTTGGCCAGGCCCTGGACTCCGCGCATCTCGTCCTCGACCTTGCGGGCCGCCGCCTCCAGCGTCGCCGGGTCGTCGCCCAGGATGGAGAAGGTGTAGCTGGTGCCGTCGCCGGGGCCGCCGCCCTGCTGGGCGATGCCGGCGCGGATGCGGGCGCCGGGGATCTGCTTCAGCTCGTCGACCATGACGCGGGCGAAGGCCTGCTGGCTCAGCTCGCGCTTACCCTTGGGCACCATGTCGGCGTAGACGTTGGCCTGGTTGACGGACTGGCCGCCGATGGCGGCGTAGACCGAGGTGACCTCCGGCCGGGCGTTCAGCTTCTGGGTCACCTGCTGCACCACGGTGTCGGTCTGGCGCAGGGTGGCGCCCGGCGGCAGCTCGACCTGGAAGGCGGCGCGGCCCTCGTCGGCGGGCGACATGAACTCGAACGACATCTTGGCCGCGATCGACAGGCCGATGGAGCCGAACAGGAAGACGCCGCCCATGACGAAGACGATCCAGCGGTGCTTCAGGCACCACCGCAGCGAGCGCAGATAGCCGCCCATCCAGAAGGGGTCCTTGTCCTCATGATGGGTGTGCTTGAGCAGATAGGCCGCCATCAGCGGCGTCAGCAGACGCGCCACCACCAGGGAGAAGAAGACGCTGATGCAGGCGGCCAGGGCGAAGGCCTTGAAGAACTGGCCGATGATGCCGGGCATGAAGCCCACGGGCGCGAACACGGCGATGATGGTGCCGGTCGTCGCCACGACCGCCAGGCCGATCTCGTCGGCGGCCTCGAAGGCGGCGTCATAGGGCGGCTTGCCGTCGCGCATGTGGCGGACGATGTTCTCGATCTCGACGATGGCGTCGTCGACCAGGATGCCGATCGTCAGCGACAGGGCCAGCAGCGTCACCACGTTCAGCGACTGGTCCATCGGCCCCAGGATGGCGAAGGTCGGGATCAGCGACATCGGCATGGCCGTCGCCGCGATCAGGGTCGCCCGCCAATCGCGCAGGAAGATCCACACCACGATGACCGCCAGGACCGCGCCCAGGATCAGCGCCTCCAGCGAGGCGAGGTAGGATTCCTCGATGTATTTCACGCTCGAGGTGACCTGTTCGATGGTCAGTTCGGGGTGGGCCTCGTCGATCTTGGCGACCTCGGCGCGGACCTTTTCCGAGACCTTGACCTCGCTGGCCTCGCGCGAGCGCAGGAAGTTGAAGGTCACGGCCTCCTGGCCGTTGTAGCGGGCCAGGCGGCGCGGTTCGCTCCACTTGTCGACCACCGCGCCCAGATCGCCCAGGCGCACGTTCTTGCCGTCGCCGACGGGCACCAGGGTCTCGCGCAGCTGTTCGACCGAGCCGGCGGCGCCCAGGGTGCGCACGGCGCGCTCCGAACCCGCGATGGTGACGCGCCCGCCCGGCAGGTTGTTGTTGACGTTGGTCAGGGCCTGGCTGACCTGGGCCGCCGTGACGCCGTAGGCGCTGAGGCGTTGCGGGTCCAGTTCGACGCGGATCTCGCGGTCCACCCCGCCCGAGCGGTTGACCTCGCCGACGCCGCCCAGCGCCAGCAGGGCGCGGCTCATCTCATTGTCGATGAACCAGCTGATCTGCTCGGGCGTCATCGTTTCCGAGCGCACGACATAGGTGATCAGGGCGTCGCCGGTGATGTCGATGCGCTGGACCGTCGGCTCCTGCATGTCCTGGGGCAGGCTGGCGCGCACACCGCTCATGGCGTTACGGACGTCGTTGGTGGCGCGCTCGGTGTCGGTGCCCAGCTCGAACTCGATGGTGGTCGAGGACACCCCGTCCGAGACGTTGGAATAGATGTGGCGCACGCCCGACAGGCCGGCGATCGAATCCTCGATCACCCGCGTGACCTGCACCTCCATCTCGGTCGGGGCGGCGCCGGGGCGCGCGGCCGTGACCGCGACCAGGGGGAAGTCGATGTCGGGGTTGTTGTTGATCCGCATCCCGGCGAAGCCGGTCACGCCGCCCAGCGTCAGCAGCAGGAACAGCAGGATGATGGGGATGGGGTTTTTGATCGCCCAGGCGGAAATCTGGTTCATGGCCGGGCCTTACTTCTTGGCGGGCGCTTGGGCGGCGGGGGCGGCGGCCGGAGCGGCGGTCG
>DGIZ01000179.1 GCA_002386585.1 Brevundimonas sp. UBA4609
TTCTGTTCCGAGACCTTTCAGATGTTCGGCGATGCCTTCGAGCGGCAGGGCGATGGCCGCCGTGCAGGCGTTGCGGGCGGCCTGGGGCATGGCCTGGGCGTAGGCGGCGGCGGGCTCCTCCACCAGGGCGACCCCGCCCGCGGCGGCGACGGCGCTCAGCCCGGCTGCGCCGTCCTCGTTGGCGCCGGTCAGGATCACCCCGGTCAGGCCGACGCCGTAGGCGTCCGCCGCGCTTTCGAACAGCACGTCTATGGAGGGGCGGGAGTAGTTGACGGCTTCGTCGGAGGACAGGGCCATATCACCGTTGCTCTCGACCAGAAGGTGGTAGTCCGAGGGGGCGAAATAGACCACGCCGGGACGGGCGGTCTCCTTGTCTTCGGCCTCCTTGACCTCGACCCGGCATTTGGCCTCGAACAGAGGAGCCAGCACGTTGCTGCGATCGGCCGGGACGTGCAGGACGATGAAGATCGGCCAGGGGAAGTCCGCCGGCAGCGACGGGAGGAGGGCGAGCAGGGCCTGCACCCCTCCGGCGGAGGCGCCGATCACCACGGCCCGGTCGGGGGACGGACTCATGGTTCGCGTTTCCTGTAAATCTTCTCCGCCGGGACAAACTCGGAGAAGGCGGCCGCATGGCGTGAGAAGCGCAGGCTTTCCTTCGATCCGATCCCCAGAAAGCCGTTGCGCGCCAGGGAGTCCCTGAAAAGGCCCACGGCGCGATCCTGAAGGCCCCGGTCGAAATAGATCATGACGTTGCGGCAGGAGATGAGTTGCATCTCGGCGAAGACGGCGTCCGTGACAAGGCTGTGGTCAGAGAAGACGACATTGGCGCGCAGCGACTTGTCGAAGACCGCCCGACCGTAGTCGGCCGTATAGTAGTCGGACAGGGACGAGCGGCCGCCCGACTTCTGGTGGTTTTCGGTGAATTTGCGAATTCGATCGAGGGGATAGACCCCCGCTTCCGCGGCGCGCAGGGCGTCGGGATTGATGTCGGTGGCGTAGAAGAGGGTGCGGTCGAACAGGCCTTCCTCGCGGAACAGAATGGCCATGGAATACAGCTCCTCCCCGGCGCTGCACCCCGCGATCCACACCTTGAGCGACGGATAGGTGCGCAGATGGGGCAGGACCTGCTCGCGCAGGGCGCGAAAGTAGCCGGGATCGCGGAACATCTCGCTGACCTGAACCGTCAGGAAGGCGAGCAGACGGGGCAGCATTTCGGGATCGTGCAGGGCCCGCTCCTGCAGGGCCGTCAGGCTCGGCATGCCGAAATGGCTGCGCGCCTGAATCAGACGGCGCTTGATCGACGCCCGCGCATACTGGCGAAAGTCGTAATGGTAGCGCTGGTATAGCGCCTCCAGCAGCAGACCGATCTCGATATCCTCGATCTCGTTCGTCATGGCGGGCTCAGCGGGGCATCCAGACGCGGACCAGGGACAGCAGCTTGTCCACGTCCAGCGGCTTGGCCATGTAGTCGTTCGCCCCGGCCGCCATACAGCGCTCCTGGTCGTCCGGCATGGCCTTGGCGGTGAGCATCAGCACCGGCAGCGTCTTCCAGCGCGGATCCTTTCTCATTTCACGCGTTGCCGTCAGGCCGTCCATGACCGGCATCATCACGTCCATCAGCACAAGGTCGACAGCCTTCGAAGGATCGGTCGAGGCCTGCTCCAGCGCCTCGAGCGCTTCCCTGCCGTTGCGGGCGATCTCCACCACCGCGCCGCGCGGTTCAAGGACATTGGTCAGGGAGTAGACGTTGCGGACGTCGTCCTCGACGACCAGAATCCGGCGCCCTTCCAGCACGGCGTCGCGATTGCGCGCCTTGCGGATCATCTTCTGCTGCTCGGGCGGAAGCTCGGACACCACCTGATGGAGGAAGAGGGAGACCTCGTCGAGCAGCCGCTCCGGCGACTTGGCGCCCTTGATGATGATGGAGCTCGAATAGCGGCGCAGCTGCTGCTCGTGATCGGGCGACAGATCGCGCCCCGTATAGACGATCACGGGCGGGAAGCCATGGCCGCCCTCGCGGCTGAGGGTCTCCAGCAGGGAGAAGCCCGACGCGTCAGGCAGGGTGAGATCCAGCACCATGCAGTCGAAGGTCTGGGTTCTGAGTTGCTCCAGGCATTCGGCGGCGGTGCCCACGCCTACGGTTTCTACGTCGCCGGAGGCCAGCAGGCGGCTCACCGCGTCGCGCTGGACCAGATCGTCCTCCACGATGAGCACGCGACGCACGGTGCGGGTCAGCGTGTCCTCGAGGGTGCGCAGAACCTCGGCGAGATCCTCGCGCTTCACCGGCTTGACCAGATAGCCGATGGCGCCCAGCGACAGGGCGGTCTGGCTGTGATCCTCGGCCGAGACGACGTGGATGGGGATGTGGCGGGTGTCATCGTCGCGCTTCAGCACGTCGAGAACGGTCAGCCCCGACTGATCGGGCAGGCCCACGTCCAGCACGACCGCGCTGGGACGATGGCGCTTGGCCAGCTTGAGAGCCTCCTGGGCCGTGCCCGCCACGACGCACCGGAAGCCCAGCTCGCGGGACAGGTCGCGGACGATGGCGGCGAAGCGGTCGTCGTCCTCGACAACCAGCAGCAGGCGGCGCGTTCCGGCCAGATGGTCGCGGTCGTCCTCGATGCTCGCAGACACTGACTGACGCCGCTCGGGAGGCGGTTCCGACTGGGGCGAAACATGCGGGGCAGGGGCAGGCGTCTCGCGCGGAGCGACCTGCGCAGCGTCATAGGCGCGCGGCAGGGTCAGAGTGAAGACGCTCCCTTCGCCCACTCGGCTTTCCAGCGTGATCCGTCCGCCGAGCAGGCGCGCCAGTTCGCGCGAGATCGACAGGCCCAGGCCCGTGCCGCCGTATCTGCGGCTAATGGTTCCGTCGGCCTGCTGGAAGGCCTCGAAAACCCCCTTCTGCTGCTCGGGGGATATGCCGATGCCGGTATCCGACACGGCGAAGGCGATCCTGTCGCCGGGCTGGGCCGATATACCGAGCTTCACACCGCCGCTTTCGGTAAATTTGAAGGCGTTCGACAGCAGGTTCTTGAGGATCTGCTCCAGCCGCTGGCGATCCGTCTCCATCAGATCGGCTCCAGCGTCCAGCTCGATCTCGAAGACCAGACCGCGGTCGTCCGCCACCGGCTGGAAGAGTTGCCGGACGTCCTCCGTCAACCGCTGCATCGACACCGCCTCGGGACGCGCCTGAATGTGGCCTGCCTCGATCTTGGACAGGTCGAGGATGTCGTTGATCAGGGCCAGGAGATCATTGCCGGACGACTGAATCGTGCGGGCGTAGTTGACCTGTTCCTCCGACAGCGTTTCCTCTGGATTGTCGGCTAGGAGCTTGGACAGGATCAGCAGGGAGTTGAGCGGGGTCCGCAGCTCATGGGACATATTGGCCAGGAAGTCGGACTTGTACTGGCTGGCCTGCTCGAGTTCGCGCGCCTTCAGCGTCAGGGCCGAGGCGCCGCGCTCTAGATCGTCGCGCTGGGTTTCCAGCAACTGGGCCTGCTCCTCCAGTTGGCTGTTGGTCTGCTCCAGCTCCGCCTGCTGCTGCTCCAGTCGCGTCTGGGATTCCTTCAGCGCCCGACCCTGTTCCTCCAACTCTTCGTTGGAGACGCGCAACTCCTCGCTCTGGACCTGGAGCTCCTCGGCCTGGCGCTGGGTTTCCTCCAGCATGTTCTGCAGCTGGGCGCGGTAGCGGGCCGAGCGCAAGGCTGTGCCGATGGCGGGCCCGGTTTCTTCCAGCAGGGCCATAAGCCGTTCGTCCGGCGTGTGCAGAAAGCCGAGTTCCAGAACCGCATTGACCGCGCCGTCCGCCCGGGCGGGGGCGATCACCAGGTGCCTCGGCTTGTCGCGGCCGAGGGCCGAACCGATCGTCAGATAGCCCTCAGGCACGTCGGACAGGGTCAGAATCTGACCGTCCGCCGCCACCTGCCCGAGCAGCCCCTCGCGCGGGCCGAAGCGTTCAGCGACGGGCGCGTCCGACGGGACGCCGAGCGCGGCGATGCGTCGATAAAGGCCGCCTTCGCCTTTGAACAGGGCGGCCGCCTGGACGCCGGCGTACCGTCCCAGATAGGCGAGAATGCTGTCTCCCAGCTGTTCCAGCGACTGATCGCCCATCATGGCGACGCCGAGGCCCACCTGGCCTTCATGCAGCCATTCCTGGCGTGCGCGCGCCCTGGCGCTGCGACGGACCAGCATGAAGACCGTGATCGTCAGGACAGCACCGAGCAGGCCCGAAAGCACGCCGCTAATCAGCGCCGTGCGATAGGCGGCGTTCATTTCCGTCAGTCGCTGCTGACGCACGCTCTGCTCTTCCTGACGCATGAGGGCGACCTGGGCCCGGATCGCGTCCATCTCCTGCTTGCCCTGATCCGTGGCCATCCGCGCAAGCGCGGCCTGCATGCCCTCGGCGCGGCGCGCCTGTAGGGCCGCGTCCAGCTCGGCCAGTTTGGCGTCGAGGCGAGCGCGCAGCTGATTCAGGTGACCTTGTTGGACAGGGTTGTCGCGGGTGAGCTCCGCGATATCGCCCAGCCGTCGGTTGAGATCCCGGGTCGCCGTCTCGTAGGGCTGCAGATAGGAGACGTTGCCCGTCAGCAGATAGCCGCGCTGGCCCGTCTCGGCGTCCTGAGCGGCGGACAACAGTTCATCAACCGCGACGATCACCTCGTGCGTATGGATGATCTGCTGGTTGTTGGCGCGCAGAACTTCGACATTCCTCCAGGCGACAAGCCCGGTGGCGAGGAAGAAGGAAAGAACCAGGGCCAACCCCAGAACCGCCCAGGCCTCCATCTTCGAGCCCGCAGACGGACGACGTGACGATTTCATCAAGTTGTGAACCCTGGACGAGGAGCGAGAGCGCCCTGCCTAAGGACGCGTGCAGACCTTGCAATAACCTATGCTGGATTCGCCGCACAGACTTGCTGATGAACGATGCGGCTGATCGCCCCGTGGCCTCGCTGCGGCTCTCACGAGAAAGGCGCGGCCAGCTCCAGAATCTGACGAAGCGGCGGAAAAGCCCGGCGTCGCAGCGCCTGCTGCAGCTTCATTCCGGATGAAGCACCACCTTCGTCCATTCGTTCTGGTTCTCTTTGAAGTTGCGGTAGGCCTCGGGGGCCTGCTCAAGCGGCAGGCGGTGGCTGATCAGATCAGTGGTGTCGATGCGGCCGTCCAGGATCATCTCGAGCAGGGCGGGGAGGTAGCGCTGCACATGTGTCTGGCCGGTTTTGAGGGTCAGGCCTTTCTGCATGAAGGCGCCGACCGGCACCTTGTCCGCGAAGCCGCCGTAGACGCCGGGCACCGACACCGTGCCGCCCTTGCGCACCGCCATGATGGTTTCGCGCAACACGTGGGCGCGGTCTGTCCCCATGCGGGTCGAGGTCTTTACGGCGTCGACGATGTTGTCGGGCGAGAAGCCGTGGCTTTCCATGCCCACGGCGTCGATGCAGCTGTCGGGCCCGAGGCCCGCCGTCATTTCCTGGAGCGCCTCGCGGACCCTGACCTCGTGGTAGTTGAGGACCTCGGCGCCGTTGGCCCTGGCCAGGGCCAGGCGGTTGGGATGGTGATCGATGGCGATGACGCGGCCCGCGCCCTGAAGGAAGGCGCATTTGATCGCGAACAGACCCACCGGCCCGCAGCCCCAAACGGCGACGGTGTCGCCGCGCTCGATCTGGCAGTTCTCGGCGGCCATCCAGCCCGTGGGGAAGATGTCGGACAGAAAGAGCACCTTCTCGTCCTCGACGCCGTCCGGTATCTTGATCGGCCCGTAGTCGGAATAGGGCACCCGCGCGTACTCGGCCTGTCCTCCGGCGTAGCCGCCGGTCAGGTGCGAATAGCCGAAGGCGCCGGTCATCACCTGGCCGAAGGCGATCTCCGATGCGTCGGCCTTATCCGCCGGATTGGAATTGTCGCAGGCGGCGGGAAGGGACTTCTGGCAGAAGAAACATTGGCCGCAGGCGATGACGAAGGGCACCACGACCCGGTCCCCCTTCTTCAGGCTGGTGTTTCCGCGCCCGACGTCCACGACTTCGCCCATGAATTCATGGCCGAGGATGTCACCGTTCGACATTCCGGGGATGTAGCTATCGTACAGATGCAGATCCGAGCCGCAGATGGCCGTGGCCGTGATCCTGATGATGGCGTCGCGAGGGTTGATGATCTCCGGGTCGGGAACCGTGTCCATCTGGACGTTATGCTTGCCGTGCCAGGTGAGGGCGCGCATGGGCGATCCTTTCTGCTGCGATCAGAGGCGGCGGGAGCCGCGCGGCGCTGCATCGGGCGCCCTTGAGGTCGAAATCTCGCCCGTCTCCATGAGCTGCTTGAAGCGCCGCAGTTCGCGCCGCGCCTGCAGGCGCGGCTCGCGCTGCATGACCTTGGCGATCGCCTTGCCCACGACCCCGCCGGGCGGATCGTAGCTGATGAAGAGCCGGACCTCCGTGCCGCGCCCGAAAGGATGGTCCCGGAACTCGATCCAACCCTCATGGTCGACGTCGGAGCCCTGGGTCGAGGTCCAGGCGATGCGACGGTCCGCCAAGTCCTCTGTGATCACGGAGGTCAACGCGACGTCCTTTCCGCCCGGTCCTTCGACGACCCATCGGGAATGCGTCGCGTCCAGAACCTCGACAGACTTCACCGTCTCCGAGAAGACGGGAAGGTTCAAAAGATCGCGCCAATAGCCGTAGAGGGCCGATCGGGGTCGTCGGATCAGTATGGCGCGCAAGCTGTCGGCCGCGTGGCGCCCTTCGTGAAGGTCGCTGTCGCGGAAGGCCGAGGAATCCACATCAGCGTCAGTCGAAATCGGACGATCGGTCATGTCTGGCTCCCGTGCGTGAAGGGCCAATGGACCGAAGGCGGGTTCGTTGCAGAGGTCGATGAAGTGACGGGTATCCGACAGCCGGACCCCCGATCCGCTTGGCCGGTTTGCCAGAGACCCGCAAACCGAAGGAGATCGACATGATCAACAACGACGACGTCTGGCGCGACGTGTTCGTGAACGGCCTGAAGAACGCCCACGCCGTGGAGCATCAGGCCCTGGCCCTGATGGATCGGCAGATCGACCGCGCCAGGAATTTCATGGAGGTGGCCGAGAAGCTGAAGGCTCACCGACTCGAAACCGAGCAGCAGATTTCACGGCTTGAGCAAATCCTCTCGGGTCTGGACGAGAGCCCGTCAGGTCTGAAGGACGCCGCCATGTCCATGAGCGGCAATATGGCCGCCTTGGGCCACACCTTCGCCGAGGACGAAATCCTCAAGAACGCCTTCGCCAACTTCGCCTTCGAGAACTATGAGGTCGCCGCCTATAAGGGACTGATCGTTCTGGCTCAGCACGGCGGCTACTCTGTCGCCCTGGACCCGCTGAACGCCTCGCTGGACGAAGAAGCGCGCATGGCGGCCTGGGTGGACCAAAGCCTGCCGGCCCTCACCGAGAAATTCCTCATGCTGAAGCGCGCAGGCGAAAACCCCAGCCGCTGATCGCCGTCGCAAGGAGACGCGAGATGTTCATGCACAACAAGAAGTTGATGTACACGGTGCGGGTTTCAGAACCCAATCCGGCCCTGGCGACCCTGATGCTGGAGCAGTTCGGCGGGCCGCAGGGCGAACTGGCGGCGGCGATGCGCTACTTTACGCAGGGTCTGGCGGACGAAGACGTCGCCCGCCGCGACATGCTGATGGACATCGCGACCGAGGAGCTCAGCCACCTCGAGATCATCGGTTCGATCGTCGCCATGCTGAACCGCGGCGCCAAGGGGCGTCTGGCCGAGGCGGCGGAGGAGGAGGCCGACCTCTACGCCAGCATGACCTCGGGGGGCGAAAGCCACACCACGTCCATCCTCTATGGAGGAGGCGCGGCCCTGATCAATTCGGCGGGCGTGCCCTGGACGGCGGCCTATGTGGACTCGATCGGCGATCCGGCCTGCGACCTACGCTCCAACATTGCGGCGGAGTCGCGGGCCAAGATCGTCTATGAGCGGCTGATCAACGTCACCGACGACCCGGGGATCAAGGACGCCCTGACCTTTCTGATGACGCGTGAGGTCGCCCACCAGAAGTCGTTCGAGAAGGCCCTCTACGCCATCCCCGCCAACTTCCCGCCGGGCAAGCTGCCGGGTCATCCGGACTTCGCCGATAAATACTACAACATGTCCCAGGGCGAGGGCGACGCATCCGGACCGTGGAACACGGGCGAGCAGTGGGACACCGTCGACGAGCGCGAAGCTCAAATGGCTGTCGACGGCGGGGACGGCCGCGCCGAGGTGGCGCTTTCGGCCGACGAAGAAAAGGCGGTGGAGACATTCGCCGCTCGCACGCGTTCCGATCCCGAATCCGATCCGTTGACCGGCGCGGACCTCGGGGCCGGCCCAGGCGCGGGGCGAACCCGGCCGGTCCCATCCGTTCCGCCGGGCTAGGGAGCGGTCGTTTCACATCAAGAAGGGGAGGCGGGGGTTGCGGACGGACGATGCGAAACATCGTCGCATCCGCGGAGCGGCCGGCGCGTCAGGTGTCGGCCGTATCCATATCCGCATTGAGACTCGGGTTCGGCCTTTGCCACGCGAGGAGGATACATGCGCCACGAAATCATCATCGTCGGCGGAGGCGCGGGCGGCCTGGAGCTCGCCGCCCGGCTGGGGCGCGCGTCGGGCCGCAATGAAGGTCCGCGACGCGTGCTGCTGATCGACCGGACCATCTTTCACCTGTGGAAGCCCTCCCTGCACGAGGTCGCGGCCGGCTCGCTAGATTCGCATCAGGAAGGCCTGGCGTATCCGCTGCTGGCCCGGCGCAATCACTTCAGTTTCGCCTTCGGAGACCTGGAGGGACTGGACGTTGCTGAAAAGAGCCTAAGCCTGGCCGAAGTGCGGGACGACGACGGCCGGGTTCTGATTCCGGCGCGCAGCTTGGCCTATGACCGCCTGGTGCTGGCGACGGGCAGCGGCTCCAATCTGTTCACTACGCCGGGGGCCGCCGAGCACGCCCACCTGCTGGAGGACGTGGCGGACGCCGAAGCCTTCAACCGGCGCCTGACCGGCGCCTTCCTGGCCTCGGCCTATGCGCCCGGCCAAAGGCTGGACATCGCCATCGTCGGGGCGGGCGCTACGGGGGTCGAACTGTCGACCGAGCTGATCGAAGGCCACCGAGCCTTGTCGGCCGGTCTGGGGGCGCATCAGAAGTTCGATCTGGGGGTGACGGTGGTCGAGGCGGGGCCGCGCATCCTCGGCGGTCTGCCCGAAACCGTGGCCGCCAAGGCGGCGCGGGAGCTGGAGCGCCGGGGCGTGACCCTCGCCGTGGACGCCAGGGTCGAGCAGGTTGCGGCGGACGGGCTGCAGACCAGCCGGGGCTGGATTCGATCGGATCTGATCGTATGGGCGGCGGGCGTCCTGGCGTCGCCCCGCAATCACAACTTCGGACTGGAGACCGGGCGCCTCAATCAGTTCGTGACGGATGATCGCCTGAGGACGTCCGCCCCGGACGTCTACGCCATGGGAGACTGCGCCCAAGCTCCGCATGGCGCCGGCTTCGTCCCGGCACGCGCTCAGGCTGCGGCCCAGCAGGCCAGGTATCTGGCTCGCGCGCTGCTTAAGGAAGGCGATCCAGACCCATATGTCTATCGCGACCGCGGCTCCTTGGTGTCCCTGGGCAGCGAAGGCGGCGTGGGATCGCTGATGGGCGGTCTGGTCGGGCCGAACTTCCTGATCGAGGGCTGGCTGGCGCGGCAGGCCTATATGAGCCTTCACCTTGACCACTATCGCGCGGTGATCGGCCTGCGGCGCACGGCGCTTCTGGCCCTGTCTCGCCTGCTGATGCGCCGCGTGTCCGGGCGGCTCAAGCTGCACTGAGGGAGCTCGGGTGAAAGTCTGAATCCAGACGCTCAGGAACGGCGTCCGGGGACGGCGATTGCAGGGGGGCGGCAAGGGAGGCCGCCCCCAATGAATCCTCACGATCCGACGCGCGCCCCGCCTCCCGCCTCGCCGCCGCGATTTCAGGGCCGGGTCGCAGTGGTCACCGGCGGTGCGCGCGGCATAGGACGCGCCATCGCTCTGGCTCTGGCGCGCGAGGGCTGCGATCTCGTCATCGGCGATGTTCTGGACGGCCTGCCCGAGGGAACTCCCTATCCCAAGGGGACCCAGGCGGACCTGGACCAGACGGTTGCGGCGGCGGGCGCCAGCGGCGTGCGCTGCATCGGCCTGCGCACGGATGTGCGCGAGGCGAGCGAAGGCGAGGCTCTGATCGAAGCGGCGCGAGCCTCTTTCGGGCGGCTGGATTTCCTGATCGCGAACGCGGCCGTGACCCTGGAAGGACGGCTGACGGACCTGGCGCCCGATCAGTTCGACGCCGTGGTGCGGACCAATCTGCACGGCGTCTTCAACGTAATGGCGCCGGCCCTGCGCCTGATGACTGAAGCCGGGCGCGGCCGCGTCGTCGCCATCGGCAGCGGCGCGGGCAAGCATGCGGAGGCGGAGGCGGGACCCTACGTCGCCTCGAAATTCGGCCTGATCGGCCTGTGCAAGACGGCGGCGCTGGAGGTCGCCGAACACGGAGTGACGGTCAATGCGGTCCTGCCGGGGCCGACGGATACCCCCATGATGTCGAGCCCTCAGCGGTTTCGTCAGGCGGTTCCCGACAAGCCCGACCCGACCCGCGACGACTATCTGGAGGCCCGTAAGGACGCCACCCCCATGGGCCTGGCTTGGATCAAGCCCGAGGACGTGGCCGCCGTCGTCCTGTTCCTGCTCAGTGATGAGGCGCGTTTCGTCAGCGGCGAAACCATCAGCGTCGACGCCGCCGACTGCGCCAACTGGACATGAGCGGCCGTCCCGTCGCCGCCTGGCCTGGACCCGACGGCGAGGCCCCGCCGGTTCTCGTCGGCGTGACTCCGGCCGCCGCGTCGGGCCTGACCATACTGATGGTGGTCGGGGCCGTCGGGCTTTTCGCCCTGGCGGACGTTTTCGCCAAGCTGCTGACCCACGACACGCCCTCGGCCCAGGTCGTCTGGGTGCGCTATGTCGCCATGCTGGCCCTGGGACTGGTCGTCGCCTCAGATCGCGGCCGGGCGGCGTGGCGCGTACGGCGGCCGCTCTTGCAGGGACTGCGGGGTCTGGCGGTGCTGGCGTCCGGCGGACTGTTCATCCTGGGACTCGGCCATTTGCCGCTGCCGGAGGCGACGGCTGTCTCCTTCGTGACCCCGACCTTCGCCACCCTGATGGCCATTCTCCTCCTTCGCGAAGCCGTGGCGAGACGGCGCTGGACGGCCTTGCTGGTCGGTCTGGCCGGGATTCTGATTCTGTTGCGGCCCGGCGGCGCGCTGTTCAGCCCGGCGGCGCTTTTCCCGCTCGGATCCGCCTTCTTCGGCGCGACCGCCATTATCCTGACGCGTCGCATCGGCGGCGAGGACGCGCCGGCTGCGACCCTGCTCTGTTCCGCTCTCGTCGGCTTTGTCCTGCTCAGCGCGACGGCGCCGCTGTGGTTTGCCCCGATGGCCCCGGTCGCCCTGGCGGCGGCTGCCGCGATGGGCTTGTGCTACGCCGTCGGCCAGCTTCTGTTGATCGCCGCCTATGGGCGCGGCGAGGCCTCCCTGCTGGCGCCCTTCTCCTACGCCCAGGTGATCTTCGCCGCCTTGCTGGGCGCGCTCGTCTTCGGCTGGACGCCGGACGGGCCGGCAGCCCTGGGCATGGGGTTGGTGGCAGCGAGCGGGGTCTACATCCTGCATCGCGAAGGGGTGCTGGCCCGGCTTCGCTTCAAAGGAATGTCAGTTCGGCGCGCTCGGCGCCGTGCCGCGCAGTAAGGCGTGCGGGGCGCCCGCGGACCCACAGCCGTTCGATCCTGATTTCCCTCCAGCCTTCCGGGAGAACGACAGGGCGCCGCGCCCAGGCTTCGGGCGGCCCGTCGTCGATCTGCAAGCCCGTCAGGCCATAGGTCAGGCCCATCAACAGCCCGCCCAGATTGGCGAAGAAAGGGCCCGCCGCCGTGCCTTCGGCCTGATCCAACCGATACTCGAGACATTGGTGGAAACGGGGCTGATCGTAGGCGGCGTAGCCTTCCTCGAACAGCTTGAGCGCCAGCTTCCGGTCGCCCGCCATCGTCGCCCAGACGCAGTAGAGGGCCGGCAGCATGGGCGCGCCCACATAATCGGGCCAGAGCTTCAGGTAGAAATCCAGCGTCCTGCGTCTCTGGGCGGCGGAGGCGGGATAGTCATAGGGAAACAGACCCGCCAGCGGCGAAGGCGTCGCCCCCTTGGGTTCGCGAACGGTGAAGTCGTCGTGCGCGGCGATCACCCCGTCCGATCGAACGGGCAGATAGAGGTTCGCCGCCACCTCGCCCCATGCGG
>DGIZ01000182.1:0-5435 GCA_002386585.1 Brevundimonas sp. UBA4609
CTGTTCGCCATGCTGGACGGCGCCGACCACATCCTCGTCACCGAGGACAGCGCCAACATGGCCGCCGAGGCCGCCTCGACCGGCAAGCCCGTCCATATCCTGCCCATGATCGCCAGGAAGGCGCCGGGCAAGTTCGCCCGCCTGCACGCCGATCTTCAGGCCCGCGGCGCCGCCCGCCCCTTCGACGGCACCCTGACGCCGTGGACCTATGCGCCGCTGAACGAGACCGAACGCGCTGCCCGCGCCGTGCTGGCGGCCATGCCGAAGCGCTGAGGCCCCAGGCCGCTCCCCAGCGGCCCCTCCCAGCGGCCAAGCTGGCGAAAGGCCCTCGCCGTCCCCATATGTCGGGATCAAGGCAAAACCCAGCCCATGAATCGACGGCGGCGACGCCGGCGGTCGGCTGCGCTTTGGCCGAAGCTCAGTCACGGAAAGGACGTTCTAATTGATCGTGGAAAATTTCATCCGCCTCTACGCCCATGACTTCAGCCAGATGGCTGGCCGCGCCGAGATGGGACAGGATGTCGATGAAGCCCTGGCCCGGCGCGTTCGCGACGCCGACAATCACGCCCAGGTCATGGACCAGCGCAAGGGCAAGGGCCATCTGACCGCCCTGGTGGCCCGCATCCGCGAAGAGGCCGCCCTGTTCAACGGCCGCGTCATGCGTCATGGCGCGGACCCCGCCGAGGCGGCGGAGCGTCGCCAGGTCTTCCTGTCCGATGTCGCGGACACCCTGGAGCAGCTGAGGGCGGCCCGCGCCGCCGACGCCAAACAGCCGGCTCACGCCTGAATCCGGCCTGTGAATGTCGCATCGGCATCGCGCTTGAGGGAATCAGCGCCTAAATAGGCGCCATGACCCAAGCTCGTACTGTCCGTGTCGCCATCATCGGTTCCGGCCCCGCCGGCTGGACCGCCGCCATCTACGCCGCCCGCGCCTCGCTGAACCCGGTGATCATCGCCGGGCTTCAGCCCGGCGGCCAGCTGACCATCACCACGGACGTCGAGAACTATCCCGGCTTCGCCGAGACCATCCAGGGCCCCTGGCTGATGCAGCAGATGCAGGCCCAGGCCGAGCATGTCGGGACCGAGGTCATCCACGACATCGTGGTCAAGGCCGACCTGTCCCAGCGCCCCTTCCGCCTGACGCTGGACTCGGGGACTGAAATCCTGGCCGAAACCGTCATCATCTCCACCGGCGCCCAGGCCAAGTGGCTGGGGCTGGACTCCGAGTCCGAATATCAGGGCTTCGGCGTCTCGGCCTGCGCCACCTGCGACGGCTTCTTCTATCGCGGCAAGCAGGTGGTGGTCGTCGGTGGTGGCAACACCGCCGTCGAGGAAGCCCTGTTCCTGACCAACTTCGCCGAGACCGTCACCGTCGTTCACCGCCGCGACGAGTTCCGCGCCGAGAAGATCCTGCAGGATCGCCTGTTCGCCCACCCCAAGATCAAGGTCGTCTGGGACGTGGCCGTCGAGGAAGTGGTCGGCGTGGTCGACGGCGTGGCCCGCAACGTCACCGGCGTGCGCCTGAAGAACGTCAAGACCGGCGAGATCAGCGAAATCCCCGCCGACGGCGTCTTCATCGCCATCGGCCACGCCCCCTCCTCCGAACTGTTCAAGGGCCAGTTGGAGACCAACTCCGGCGGCTATCTGCGGGTCCGGCCGGGCACGGCGGCGACCGCCATCGAGGGCGTCTGGGCCGCCGGCGACGTCACCGACGACGTCTATCGTCAGGCCGTGACCGCCGCGGGCATGGGCTGCATGGCCGCCCTGGAAGCCGCCCGCTTCCTGGCCGAGGAAGACCACAAGGCCGCCCAACACCCCATCAGCCACAAGGAAGCCGAGAAGATCGGCGCCTGGTGAATCTCGGCCGCTCCGGCGGCCGATCCTTCCCGCCTGGAAGGGCGGCGGTTCCCGATCAGGGCCGCCGCCTGATCGTCCAATCTCCCTCGCGCGGTCCCGGCGTCGCCATCCACTCCGGCTTCAGCGTGAGGGTCCAGCCGTCCCCCGTCATGCCGTCTTGCGTGGCGCTCGTTTCGGCAAGGGCCACGAACAGGCGCGACCAATCGCTCGACAGAAGGGCGCCGCCCTTCTCGACCTCCAGCACGCCCCAGTCCGTCGCGGCGCGAATGACGCCATAGACCGATCCTTCCGGCGACAGAGGGATCACCTGATTGGGGTCAAAGCTGAAGCTGGCGCCGGATACGGGCGCGACCAGGACGGGACCGTCCACCAGTCCGGCCCTCAGGGCGGCGACGCGCGCCGCCTGTTCGCGCGCCCTTGCCGATTCCTCGGCCTCGATCTGCGCCGCGCCGTATCGCGCCCCGCGTTCCGCGAAGGCCTCGTCATCGGCGGCGACCTCCAACCCCAGCGCGCGCGCCAGCATCCGCCCCAGTCCCTCGCGGCGATCCCAGTCCGCCTTCCAGCCCGGCGCCGCCTCATCCAGAAGGACGCCATAGGCGGGGCCGGTGTAGTAGGCGAAGGATCTGGCGTACGCGCGCACCCGGTCGCCCCTCGCCAGGTGGGCGGCGAGGCGGGATGTCATCTGATCATCGCGCGACAACAGGCGGCCGGTGTATTCGGCGACGCCCTCGTTCCGCTCCATGGCGTCCTCGGCGGCCTGCGCCTCCGGGAACCGGGCATGTCGCCAGGCCCGGAAGGCCAGAGCGTCCTCGACCGCCCGACGGCGCTCCGCCGGCTCGACCGCCGCGAGCGCCGCCGACAGGGCCCGCAACTCCAGACGCAGGGACAGCCGCCCCGCCTCGGTCTCCAGTTGAGGCTGGTCCGCGTGGATCGCCTTCAGACCGATCTGGACCTGGATGCGATGCCAGGCCTCGTGCATCAGCAGGATGGACCGCGCCGTCTCATCCTCCGGCAGCGGCGCCATCAGCATGGTCCAGACCCGACCGTTCCAGCGCACCGCCGTATTGGCGATGGGCACGGCGTCCGGCAGTCGCCCTGTGAAGAGCGCGCCTTCCCGCTCCAGGGGCGCATCGACGCCGTCCGCATTGGCGATGAAGTCGCGCGTCGCCGGATCGGCGATCAGGATCGGCCCGCACAGCGACACGCCCCATGCCCGACCGCCGTCCGCGTCGCACAAGGCCTGGGCCTGTCCGAAGACCGTCGCGGCCGAGGCGGCGTCCAGTCGCGCCTGCGCCAGGGCGGCCTCCGCCGAAAAAAGGACCAGCCCCATGGCCAGGCCGAGCCGCCCGCCCCCGAAACGCAACGCCATGACTTCCCCTTCCGAACAACAGTCCCCGCACGCCCTCCAGCGCGGGCTCCCCACATATGGTCAAGCTCGAAGCGACGATAGTATGGCCGGAAGCGGGTTGAATAGGGCGATCGCCCGCGCCCTCACCCCTGCGGCTTGCCGACCTCTTCGACGGCCATGGGCGTGACGCCGGCGGGCGGCGGGGCGGTCACGGTCACGCTGGGGACGGCGCCGGCCTCGAAGGCCTTGAGGCGCTCGTTGATGGCGGCGATCTCCTCCTTGCCGGCCTGGCGGCGACCGCCCAGGCTGGCGATGCCGACGACGCGGGTCTGGCCGTCGATCTCGACCGTGCGCAGTTCGCCCGACCCGGCCCCCTCGAGCGCCTCTTCCACGCTGTCGGCGGCCGTGGCCAGCAGGACGCGAGACTGGGCGAAGCGGGCCTCGTCGATCGACGGCTCGCGGCCCGCGTAGGCGTTGACGAAGGCGGCCGTCTCTCCGGCCGCGCCCTTCCAACGATAGAAGATGTGCGCCCCGACCTGGGTGATCTTGGCCAGGGTCGGCGACCACCAGGGGTGGACGTAGTCGGCGTGGTAGTGGGTGGCCGTGCCCACGCGCTCGGACACATGGCCGTTCAGGGCGCGCGCCGCGACCCGCTCGGCCCGATCCCAGGCCCAGCGCACCGGTCCGCGCGCCAGGGAGCCGTCGCAGGTGAAGCTGAACTGGCAGCCCGTGGTCCGCTCCGCGCCCTGATAGACGACGCCGCAGACGCTGGAGGGATAGTTGGGATCGCGCACCCGGTTCAGCACGACCTGGGCCACGCCCTCCTGCCCCTCGGTCGGCTCCAGCGCCGCCTCGTAATAGACGGCCTGGGTCAGGCAGCGCAGGGCGCGCCGACGCGACGCCTCGTCCGCCGGACGGAAGACGAAGGGCCGCGCGGGCTGAAGCGCGCCGAAGGCGTTGGGCATGGCGGCGTTCAACTGTTGCGCCGCAACGCCCGCCACGCCCTGATCCAGACTGGGCTTGCCGCCCAGGGTCAGGCTCTCCCAGCCCGGCGTCAGCCCATACAGTTCGGGCAGGCCCAGGGCCGGATCATGCCGCCGTGCGACGGCCAACTGCCCCGCATCCATCCGCGCCGTCACCGCCGCCAGACCGTTCGGGCCCAGGTCGCCGCCGGTGGCGCGGGCCACGGCTTCGGCGGTGCGGTCGATGTCGGGGCGCGGGGTCGAACTGGCCGACATGGCCACGCCCATCGCCGCCAGGGTCACGGCCATGGCGGCAGGCGCCGCTGCCACAGCCCGGCGTCCGGTCGTCTTCAGCGGCGTGAGGCGGCCGAGGTTCATGCGACGTCCGTATAGCGACGCCTGACGGCGCCGGAAATCGACGATCTGCATGACCGCCCAATCCGGCGCTTTTCAGACGCGAAGATTACCGTTCCGTGAGGCGAAACGGCGGTCCTCTTCCCGCTTAACGCTCGCCCAGGCTGGAACGCAGCATCCAGGCGGCCTTTTCGTGGGCCGCCAGACGCACGGTCATCAGGTCGACCGACGCCTCGTCCCCGACCTCGTCGGCGGCGTCCAGGGCCGCGCGGGCGGTGGCGATGACCACGCCGTGGTCCTTGATCAGCTCCTTGAGCATCTCGGAGGAATCCTTCTCGGGATCGCCGTCCTTGATCGAGGTCAGGTTGGCGAAGGCCGAGGCGCTCTGCGGCGCCAGTTCGCCCAGGGCGCGGATGCGCTCGGCGATTTCGTCCAGGGCGGCCCAGATCTCGCGATACTGCTCTTCCAGCAGGTTGTGCAGGCTGAAGAACTCCGGCCCGCGCACGTTCCAGTGGTAGCCGTGCGTCTTCAGATAGAGGGCGTAGCTGTCGGCCAGGGCCTTGGACAGTTCGCGCGCGACGTCGGCGCGCTCCTTGGGCTTAAGACCGGTGTCGATGGCGTTCATGACGGCTCCCGTTTGCAGTGCGGTGTGAAGATCAGCCTTGCAGTTAGGTCGTCCGGCCCGCGATCCAAGGGGTCGGCGGCGCCCCGCCGCAGGAATCTTCGCCCCTGTAACGTCGAAGCCGCAGGGATGTTGCAACGCAAACCCTTCTCCCCCTGCGGGAGAAGGCGGCCGATCCCGGATTCAGTCCGGGTGAGGTCGGATGAGGGGTTGCTCGACGCTGGCTTCGCCCCTCGTCAGACTTCGGAGAGCCCCCTCATCCGTCGGCCTGCGGCCGCCACCTTCTCCCACA
>DGIZ01000182.1:5622-6311 GCA_002386585.1 Brevundimonas sp. UBA4609
CGCAGGGGGAGAAGGGCGCAGCCCTTTAGCGCTGGCGCGCCTTGCGGGCGGCGTAGCGAGCGTCGCGCGCGGCCTTCTGCTCTTCCTTGGTCAGTTGCTTGCGCTCCTTGCGGGCGGCGCGCTTGGCGGCGTCCACCTCTTCCTGGGCGGCCATTTCGGCGGCCAGGCGGGCGGCTTCCTTCTCGGCCTTCTCGCGGCGCACTTCGGCCTTGGCCAGTTCGTGCTGCTGGCGGACGGCCTCCTTCTCGGCGGCGCGCTTTTCGGCCAGTTTCTCGAACTCGGGATCCTGAACCGTCGGCTTCGGCTTGAACCGGGCCAGGAGGGCTTGTTTGGCGTCTTTCTGGGCGGACAGGCGGTCGTTGAAGCCGGTGTTCTTGAGGTCGCGCATGCTGAGAGGCGGGTGTCCTTGATAGGGAATGGAGACGGCGAAAGGGGCCGATCGCCGAGGCGACGGCCTTGGATCGGACCGGGAGGCGCATCTCGACGCGCTCGGCCCGGCGGGAGGCCAAAGCCGAATTTCGCGCCGAAATCAAGCTCCACGGCCCAATTTCATTGGATTTAGGGGGCGGAGAGGCCGCCCGGACGCACAATGCAGCCGCGCGAGGCGGCCGCGTCAGCCTTCAGTGTAGCTGGATCAGTGCGGCTGGATCAGTGCGGCTTCTGGGCGTGGCCGACCGCCGCGCCTGCGG
>DGIZ01000174.1:0-20774 GCA_002386585.1 Brevundimonas sp. UBA4609
CGGCGCGGCCCCCAGCAGGCGGCGCGCGGCGCGATAGGCAAAGCTGGCCTTGCCCGATCCCTCGACCCCGCACAGCAGCCAGGCGTGGTGCAGCCGCCCGCGGTTCAGGGCGTCCAGGAAGGCTTCCTCAGCCTGGGTGTCGGCGATCAGATCGAAACGGTCGCGCGGATGCTCGCTCAAAGCAGCCGCTCCTCCACCACGGCCCAGAGGCGGGCCGAGACCGCTTCCACCTCTCCGGTCGCATCGAGGACGACGCACCGTTCGGGGTGACGCTCAGCCACCTGGAGAAAGCCGTCACGCAGTTTCTGATGGAAGGCCAATCCCTTGGATTCGAAACGGGTCTCGAACAGGCCGCGCCCGAAGGCTCGATCCAGTCCGACTTCAACCGGAAGGTCGAACACCAGCGTCAGGTCGGGTTGATCGCCATTGACCACGGCGTCGTCCAAGGCCTCGATCAGGCTTTCGGGCGTTCCCCCGCCAGCGCCCTGATAGACGCGGCTGGAATCGGCGAAGCGGTCGCAGACCACCCAGCGTCCGGCCGCCAGGGCGGGGAGAATGGTCCGTTCCAGATGGTCCGAGCGCGCCGCGTACATCAGCAGGGTCTCTGTCCGCGCGGACCATCGATCCGCCTCGCCCGAAACGGCGATACCGCGGATTTCCTCGGCGCCCGGCGACCCGCCAGGCTCGCGCGTTTGAAGCACGTCGAGCCCGCGCGCGCGCAAGCGTTCGACCAACAGGCGCGCCTGGGTCGTCTTGCCGGCGCCCTCGCCGCCTTCGAAAGTGATGAATCTGCCTCGCTGCACCTGCGCACAATGGCGAGCGAGGCGCGGGAAGCAAGCCCGTTCAGCCGCCTATCAACAGGGCGTCGCCAAACCCGCGTGCGACGACAGCCTGACGCGCCCTCTCAGCGGCCCCCGCATCGGGCCAGGGTCCGACCACGACGCGGAACAGCGCGCGGCCGTCCCGGTCGATGTTCTGGACCACAGCCTTGTCGCCGAGACGTCGCGCCACCCGATCGGCGCCGCGACGATCCGAATAGGCCCCCGCCTGCACCCAATAGGCGTTCAAGGCCGCTGGCTGCGCCGCCGCATACGCCGGCGCGGGCGGGCTCGAGGCCGTCACGGTTTCATAATAGGGACGCGGTCCCGACGACTGAGGCGTCGCTTGCGCCTGAACCTGGGCTCGAGGCTGAGGCGCGTTATCGACCTCGGCTCGGCGAAGAGAGGTTCCTCCGCCCTGACGCGGCGCCCGCCCGACATAGCGGACCCGCACGTCCCCGACGCCCTGCTGCAGGAGACCCAGTTCTTCAGCCGCCCCGCGCGACAGGTCGATGATGCGGCCGTCGACAAATGGGCCGCGATCATTGACGCGAAGGATGACCCGACGGCCGTTGGCGCGGTTGGTCACCTCGACGAGGCTGGGCAACGGCAGGGTCTTGTGAGCGGCGGTCAGGGCGTTCATGTCGAAGCGCTCGCCGGTGGAGGTGGACCGTCCGTGATGATAGCTGCCGTACCAGGACGCCTGCCCCACCTCGTCGTAGTTCGGCTGTTCCTTGGGGTGATACCAGCGGCCGCGGACCTGATACGGACGCATGGTGCCCGAGACGAAGGGAGCGGGGTCGGTCACCACGGGCGCGCTGATGGGCGCGTCGCCCTTGCCGCCCAGGCTGGCGCAGGCCGCCAGGGTTGAGAAGGCGGCGAGAATAATCGCCCCTTTCAACAATCTCGCCCACATAACGCTCTGCACTCCAGCCGACAGGAAATCGGAGCAAGAATAGAGGCAGAGGTTTCCGGTTTGGTTAACGCTCCGTTTGCGCGTATGGCCTTGCGTCAAAGCCCCTCCCCGGCTGGACGTCAGAACTGAGCGCCTTGAACACTTCCCTCTACAAGACCCGAACCGGGGTCTTCCTTCTTGCGATCCTGTGTTGCGCCCTGTGGGGCAGCGCATTTCCCGCCATCAAGAGCGGCTACGCCCTGTTGCAGGTCGCGCCGACCGACATCGCAAGCCAACTGTTGTTCGCGGGCTGGCGTTTCGCCCTGGCCGGCGTGATCCTGCTGATCGTGGCCGTGGGCATGAAGAAGCCGGTTCTGGCCATGAGCGGCCGTCAGGCCGGGCAAGTCGCCCTGCTCGGGCTGACCCAGACGGCCATTCAGTATGTTTTCTTCTACATCGGCCTGGCGCACGCCACGGGCGTGAAGTCCTCCATCATGAACGCGACCAGCGTCTTCTTCAGCGTCGTTCTGGCCCACTTCATCTATGCGGATGATCGGCTGAGCGGCCGCAAGGCGCTGGGCTGCCTGATCGGATTCCTGGGCGTCGTCGTGGTCAACCTCGGCGGCGGGGGTGAATTCGGCTTCGACTTCACCCTGCTGGGCGAAGGTTTCATCGTGATCGCGGCCTTTGTCCTGGCCGCCGCCTCCATCTATGGCAAGCGGCTGTCGCGCAATCTGGACCCCATGGTCATGACCGGCTGGCAACTGGCCATCGGCGGCCTGATTCTGACGGCTGCAGGCATGGCGATGGGCGGGCGGATTCAAGGACTGGACCTGACGTCGGGGGCTTTGCTCCTGTATCTGGCCCTGCTCTCGTCGGTGGCCTTCGCGGTGTGGAGCCTGCTCCTGAAGCACAACCCGGTGGGGATGATCGCCGCCTTCAACTTCCTGATCCCGGTCTTCGGCGTCTCGCTGTCGGCGGTTTTCCTGGGAGAATACATGCTGCGCTGGAGCTACCTGATCGCCCTCATTCTGGTCTGCGCCGGCATCTGGCTCGTCACCCGCCCGAATGCGCCGTCGAACGGCAAGATCGCCTGACGCTTTCCGCTTGGGTCGCGCTCGGCTTGCCGCTATGCACGGGCGAGCGCGAGCCGACTCGCGTGGGACAGGTGGCCGAGTGGTTTAAGGCAGCGGTCTTGAAAACCGCCGTAGGTGGAAGCCTACCGTGGGTTCGAATCCCACCCTGTCCGCCACCGTCCTGAGCTGTACGCAACCATCAAGGATGGTCATGAGGACGCTAACCGCGGCCCCATAGTGAGCTTCATAGCTTCGGCACCTAGGCTGCTCGCTCCAGGCCATAGCCGGACATCGCCGCCGTCCGGAAGGTGTTGGAGGCCCTGGGTTCAGAGATCGTCCGGGCGAAGGGGCGTCTTCAGGCCATCGTGCTCGACCATGCGTGCGACGATGTGGGGGCGAGATTCCTAGCGATGCCCTGCCCCACACGCCTCATGCCTGCGCTCATTCCGAGGAAGATCCAGACATTGGAAGTGCCGGCTCTACGCCATGGAACAAACGGCTTCAGCCCCTCCTGAACTTTAGCCTGATTGTCGGGTTGATCCCGCCCGCGTGTGCACGGCAGATCAGCCTATGTCAGGCGCACCGCTTCAGCCAGGACATCCATGGGAAGCGGCCCGGAAGCCAGGACGAAATCATTATATTGGCGCAAGTCGAACCGCGCCCCAAGCCGGCGCCTTGCCTCTTCGCGCGAGGCTGCGATCTGCTGCTTGCCGACCATGAAGCTGCAGGCCTGACCGGGATAGACGCAGTAACGGTCGATCTCGCGCTCGGCGGCGTCGCGAGGTTCGCCGGCATGGGTCACCATCCAGTCGATCGCCTGTTCACGCGTCCAGCGGGCATGGTGAATCCCCGTGTCGACGACCACGCGGCAGGCCCTGAAAAGCTGCCCCTGAAGATAGCCGATCCGACCGACCGGATCGCCTTCGAAGGCGCCGATCTCATCGGCTAGCTGCTCGGCGTAGAGCGCCCAGCCTTCCGTCCAGGCCGAGAAACGGACCGTCCGCCGGAACAGCGACAGCTCGCCGGCTGCCCGCAGGACGCTATCCTGGAAATGGTGCCCCGGCACGCCTTCGTGGTGGAGGAGCGTGGGAATGCGCCACAGGGCGTTTTCCTCGACCGAGCGCAGATTGATGTAGATGATCGACGGCTGAGCGGGATCGCTGCTGGCGCTGTAGAAGCCGCCGGGCGCGCCGTTCTGGATCGCGGGCGAGACGCGACGCACCTCCACCGGCCGATCCGGGGTCACAGTGAACCCGCGCGACAGCAGACCCTTGACGCGGTTCAGGCGCTGGTTGGCGTAGTCGATGATTTCCTGACGCCCGGCTTCCGTATCCGGCTTGAGGAAGCGCGGGTCGCGATCCAGGGCGGCCATGCGGGCGCCGACTTCCCCCTCCGTCAGACCCTCGGCTCTCAGCAGCCGGTCGATTTCGGCCGAGAGTTCGGCGACCCATGACAGGCCCAGCTGATGCAGTTCGCCCGGCGCATAGCTGGCGGTGGTGTTGGAATGAAGCGCGGAGGCGTAATAGGCTTCTCCGTCCGGCTTGGCCCACACGCCGGCGGGAGCGTCGGCGCGAGGCTGCAAGGCGGCCAGGGCTTCGCTCTGGCGCTGCAGGGCGGGTCGAATCCGCTCGGCGAAGATCGCCGCCGCGCGCGTATCCAGACCGGCGATTCCGGCTTCGCGCGCACGCTCCAGCGCGGGCGCCGTCAGCGCATTGCCCGTCGGCGAAGCATCCCGCAAAGCTGCGATCTGGGCCAGGGTCTTGGCCAGAATGAAGTCGGGGGGGATGACGCCGAGCCCCGCGTCATGACCGATCTGTTCGGTCTCCTGATCCAGGGCGACGGCGAACTGATTCAGCTTGTCGAGATAGCGGTCGGCGTCGGCCGCGTTCTTCATCGGCGAGCGACCGCCGATGCCGTCCGGCAGCCAGTAGTAGGCGCCGTTCATCTGGCTGACGACATAGGGGCTGGGCCGCAGATTGATGTCCGAGAAGCCGTAACGGCCGTACTGGTCGGCCATCGCCTCATAGACGAAGCGGGCCGTGTCGTAGTCCAGCGCTGCGGCGGCCGAGAGCGCCGCGCGGTTCACCGCGCCCAGTTCAGCCAGCCGCTGCGCCGTCGCCTGTCCGTGGCGAGCGCGGGCCGCCAAGGAGTAGTCGGCCAGACGATCGCCGCCGCCTTCCTCGGCCCGCAGGGCCTGGGCGTGGCGTTCGAGCATGGCGGCAAGGCGGGCGTCGTCGGCCCCGCCGCCCTTCACCACGCCGGGCGAAACGGTCGAAACGGCGCCCGTAGCGCAGGCCGCCAGAGGGGAAGCCATGCCGAGCGCCGCAGCGCCGACCAGGAGATCACGACGACGCATCAGGCGGCGCTCCATTGCTGAACAAGGGCGTCCAGGACTTCCATCGGCAAGGGGCCGGAACGCAGTACAAGATCGTTATAGTCGCCCAGACGGAAACGACCGCCCATGGCCTGTCTCGCCGCCTCGCGCGAGGCGACGATCTGTTGCTTGCCGACCATGAAGCAGCAGGCCTGCCCAGGGTAGACGCAGTAGCGGTTCACTTCCCGCTCGGTCGGTCCGCGCAGTTCGCCGACGGTGTCGACCATATAGGCGACGGCCTGTTCGCGGTCCCAGCGCTCGTGGTGCAGACCGGTGTCGACCACCACGCGGCCGGCGCGCCAGAGCTGCGCCTGCAGATAGCCGATACGGCCGTAGGGGTCGGCCTCATAGGCGCCGATCTCGTCAGACATGGCTTCGGCGTAAAGGGCCCAGCCCTCGGTCCACGCGGAGAAGCGCGCCGCGCGCCGGAAAGCCGACAGGCCGCCGACCTCGTCCAGCACCGCCGCCTGAGAGTGATGGCCCGGCACGCCTTCGTGATGGATCAAGGTCGGCAGGCGCCAGGACGGCAGATCGCTGGGCGTCTTCAGGTTCAGCAGAACCGCGCCCGACATTCCGCCCGACGGCCCGTTGTAGAAGGCGACGGGAGAGCTGTCCTCGGTGGCCGTCGACATGCGGCGAACCTCGACCGGCGTGTCGACCAGATGGGTGAAGGCCCGCGACGCTCGCGCCCGCGACGCCGCCAGATAGGCTTCGGCCTGACTATGAACCTCGACCCTCCCGGCATCGGTATTCGGCTGCAGGAAGCGCGGGTCGACGTTCAGGGCGGCGATACGCTCGCCGACCGAGCCCTGGCTCATACCCAGTCGCTTCAGATCAGCGTCGATCTCGGCCGACAGGGCCGCCACCCACTCCAGACCCTGACGATGCAGTTCGCCCGGCGCCCGCCGGATGGTGATGTTGGCGTACAGCGACGAGGCGTAGAGCGCCTCGCCGTCCGGTTGCGCCCAGACCCCGGCCTTGTCCGACGCGCGCCCGACAAGGGCGTCCAGCGCCTGCGCCTGACGGTCCAGCGCGGGGGCGACGATCCGGCGGAACAGGGCCACCCCTTCCTCGCCCAGGGCTTCGTCGGAGCGATACGCCGGAGCCAGGACGGGATTGGCCTCCGGCCCGCTGTCGCGCAAGGCCCTGACCTGCGCCGCTGTCATCGCCAGAATGAAGTCTGGCGGAATGACGCCCTGCGCCGCGTCGTGGACGATGCGTTCGCTCTCCTGCTCGATGCCGCGCGCCAGGGCGGCGACGCCATCTAGATATACGTCCCGCCCCTTGGTCGCCCGCGCGCCGATCCGCGGCGGCGACCAGTAGTAGGCGCCGTTCATCTGGCTGACGACATAGGGGCTGGGGCGAAGATCAAGATCCACGGTCCCCGGCCGCGCCAGATGATCATCCAGAACGCCATAGACGAAGGCCGCGGTATCGCGGTCGATGCGATCGGCAGGCGACAGGGCCGCGCGATCGACGCTCTGAAGTTCGGCGATCCTTTGCGTGTTCTCCGCCCTGAAACCAGCGCGTCCTGCAACGGAACGGTCGCCCAGCGGATCCGCCTCGCTTCCTCCGTCGAAAGCCTGAAGGGAGCGGGCGTGCCGCTCCAACAGGGCCGCCAGCCGCCCGTCCGCACTGTCGAAAGCCGCAGCCGCAGACGCGGCCGTCAGAGCGGCCGTCCCCGCCGCCGCCGTCAGCATCTGCCGTCTGTTCATGCCCTGCTCCCCTTAAGTTCCGCCCGTTCAGGCGGCGGCCAACCAGCGGTCGATCTTGGCTTCCAGCACGTCCAGCGGCAGGGCGCCGGTGTCCAGCACCTGATCGTGGAAATGGCGGATGTCGAACCGGTCGCCCAGCTTTTGGGTCGCCCGGCCGCGTAGTTCCTGAAGCTTCAGCTCGCCCACCTTGTAGGCGCAGGCCTGACCGGCGTTGGTGATGTAGCGGTCGATTTCGACCACCACGTCGCGCTGCGCCATCGAGGTGTTGGCCAGCATGTAGTCGATGGCCTGCTGACGTTCCCACCGCAGGGCGTGAAGCCCGGTGTCGACCACCAGACGCACGGCGCGCAGCATCTCCATGTCTAGATGACCGAACCACTGATAGGGGTCGGTGAACAGGCCCAAGTCCTTGCCCAGAGACTCCGCATAAAGCCCCCAGCCCTCGGTATAGGCGGTCGCCGGCGCCAGGCGGAAACGCAGCAGATCCGGCAGGCTTTCGTCTTCCTGCACCAGGGACGACTGATAGTGGTGGCCCGGCACGCCTTCGTGCAGCGCTAGGGTCTCCAGCGTCGGGATGGGGCGCGTGTTCAGCATCGCCATGTTGAAATAGAGCACGCCGGGCTCCGAAGCGTCCGGCGGGCCCGAGCGGTAATAGCCTGTGCCGCGCTGGTCCCCCAGCGCCGGCAGCGGACGGACCTCGAACTCGGCGCGCGGGCGGCGCGAGAACAGTTCGGGCATCCGCTGCCAGACCTTGGCCTCGATCCGCTCGAAGTGATCGATCAGGTCTTTCGGCTCAGTGTAGTAGAAGCTCGGCTCCGTCCGGATATGTTCGAAGAAGGCCGGCAGATCGCCGGTGAATCCCGCCGCCTTGCGCGATTCCTCCATCTCGGCCCGGATACGGGCCACTTCCGACACGCCTAGACGGTGAATCTCCTCGGCGCTCATGGTGGTCGTGGTGTGGCGGATCAGGTCGGCCGCATAGACGCGCGCGCCGTCCTTCATCGCCCATAGGCCCGCACCCTCGGTCGCGGTCGGCAGGTAACGATCGCGCAGGAACACGCGCCACTGGTCATAGGCCGGATAGGCGCCGTCCTGGACCGCCCTGCGATAGGCCGCCTCCAGCCGCGTACGATCCGCCGCCCCGATCGCGTCGGGGAAGCGCGTCGCCGGCGCATAGAGGGGATTGTCCTCGACCGGCAGGGCCAGGAAGGCCTCGACCTGGGCCAGGACGTTGGTGACCACGATCTTCGGCTGATGATAGCCCTCGGCCATCCCCTGCTCCAGACGTTTCACCGTGTCGTTCATGAAGGCCGTGAAGCCTTCCAGCTGAGCCAGACCCAGCTCATAGTCCTGAACCGACTTGAACTGGGCGCTGGTCATATAGTCGGGGAATTCGACGTGCAGCCCGAACGAGGCGTTCAGCGGCGCCTTGTTGCGGATCGCATGCAGACCGCTGTCGATCTCGTCGACCGCCTTCTCCGCCTGATAGCGGAAGACATCATAGGCGATCTGATCGCCCTCGGGCAGGGAGGCGCGGTCGATAGCCGACAGGGCGTTCAGCTCCGCCCGCTTCTGGGCCCCGAATTGCCGGGCGTAGGCCTCGCCCTGAGGGTCGATGAAGACGTCGCCGGTCGGCCGCTGCCCCCGTCGCGCCAGGCGCAGCGGATTCAGAGCGTCATCCGCCTTCTGGCTCTCCTTGACCAGGGCCGCGAACCGCTCGCGCGCGTCCGTCTGGCGCCATGCAGCCGCAGCGGGCGATGCGGCGGCGATGCTGAGCGCAGCCGCACCGGCCACGCCCAGAAGGAGTTCACGTCTTCTCATACTCGGTTCCCTCAACTCATACGTCCCGCTCGAGATTCAAAGCGCGACGACGACAGCCTCAGGAGGATGGCCGAACCGTCGCCGCCGCGCCTGATCGGGGTCAGAACTTAGCCGTCATCCCCACGAAGTAGCGCCGTCCCAGGATGTCATAGGTCGAGGGATCGGTATTGGCCTGGATGCCCGGCGACCAGGTCCGCGGGTCCTGATCGGTCAGATTGTTGACGCCCGCGCGCAGAACGACGCGTTCGTTAACCTCCCAGGTGCCCAGCAGATCAAAGTAGTTGATCGCATCCAGCTTGTTATCGGTGCGGTAGATATCCATCTCGCCCACCCGGCGCCAGCGCAGGCCCACGCCATACGGCCCCTTGGAATAGTTGACCGAAGTCAGGAACTTCCATTCCGGGAAGGTGAAGCCGTTGGTGGAGTCGATGGTGCCCGCACGCTCGTTGAACGGCCCGCCCGCAGCATCCTGACGCTGCCATGCGTCCATCCAGCCGACCACGAAATTCAGGTTCAGCGCGCCCCAGTCGGGCATGCCGGCGTCCATCAGGTCGAAGCCCCAGTCGACCTGGAGGTCGACGCCCGAGGTCTTCAGCGTGGCCAGGTTCTGCTGCAGGCCCAGGCTGTCCACCACATTGCCCGTCATGGAGTCGCGGCGGAACAGCTGGCAGTAGCCGTTGTTGACGTCATAGCTGGTGTTCGTCACGCCCGTGGCGTTGAAGCAGCCCTGAAGCTGGTTCGCGGCCGTGATGGTGCCGACCACGTCGGTGATCTCGATGCTGTAGTAGTCGAGCGAGGTCGACAGACGCGAGAACAGCGGGTTCTCCAGCTGCGGACGATAGACGAAGCCCAGCGTCCAGGTGTCCGCCGTCTCTTCCTTCAGGTTGCGGTTGCCGCCGACGAAGCCCTGAATCTGCGTGCTGTTGAAGACATAGCTGTCGACAGCGGCCGCCGACAGGCCCTGGGCGATGCAGAGATCGCGGACCTTGGCCGCATCCGGCCCGTTCCGGTAGGCGCCGCGGATGTCGCAGGGGTCGCCGCCATAGACGGCCTGACCTGCGGCGTTCACCGGGCTGCCGATCTGCGGCGAGCTGATATCGCGGTTGCCGAACAGTTCGCCGATGGAGGGCGCACGCACGGCGCGCTGGACGCCGCCGCGAACACGCAGGCCGTCGACAACGGCCCAGTCGATGTCCGCCTTATAGGCGGAAACCCCGCCGACGGTGCTGTAGTCGGCGTAGCGATAGCCGAGGTTCAGATCCAGCGACTGGACGAACGGCTTGTCCGCCAGGACCGGGATCAGGGCCTCGATGAAGACTTCGGTTGAGTTGGTCGAGCCGGTCAGGGGTTGAACCGGATTGAAACCGGCGACTTCCACGCCGCCGATCTTGCCGCCGTCAGGCAGGCCGTCAGCGCCCAGGTGGTCGACGATCGGATTGCTTTGCGACAGGCCGGCGTCGGGACGGAAGGCGAAGGTGTCTTCGCGATACTGAGCGCCCACGGCGACGCGGACTTCACCGGCCGGCAGTTGGAACAGGCCCCCCTGCAGGGTCGCCTCGACGACGCTCTGCTCGCTGAGGGTGGCGTTCTTGCTGTTGCGGTTGATGTAGTTGATGCAGCTCTGCGACAGCTGCGTCAGGCCGAAGGGGTTGAAGCCGCCTTCGCACAGGCTGGCGCCGCCGGTCGGATCATCCAGCAGTCGCTGAACGGCCGAGCGCGAGACGTTGCCCGATTGCTGCGTCTGGTTGTCGACGCGGCCGTACTGGGCGCTGACGTCGTAGCGCCAGTCGCCGAAGGGCAGATCGCCGCGCACGCCGGTCGTCACCTGATAGACCGTGGTGCTGTCTTCGGCCAGGCGGCCGCCGATGGCGTTGAAGCGCTTGTTCAGACCGAACGAAGCCGTCGGATCCGGACGCGCGTCCAGGAAGGCGCGCAGGTCGGCCGAGATGAACGGATTGGTCGTCGGCACGCGGAAACCGTACGTCGGCGACGGTCCCGGCATCGGCGTCGGCGCCAGGATCACGTCCGAGCTGTACTGCGTGAACAGAACGTTGCCGTACAGCTCCATCGAGTCCGTCAGATCATAGCGGACCGCCGAGAAGGCGTTCCAGCGCTCCAGCGGAATGCTCAGCATGCCGGTCGCGCCGGTGTTGTAGGCCCAGGCCACGCCGGGCTCGTGATAGGCGTCCCATTCGGCGCCGCCGGGGCTCTTGAAGTTGTAGGCGCCGACGTGGCTGAACAGCGAACCGTCGGTGTTGTAGCCGAACTCGCCGGTCGGGGTGACGCAGTTGGCGCAGTTCAGATAGCTGTTGATGAAGGCCTGGCTCGGCAGGTTCGTCGAGTCAAAAGTCGTGACCCCGAGCGGCGAGACGCTGTTGCGGCCGGAAACGCGCGAGAAGCCGCGCGCATCGCTCATGATCGCCGAACGGGTCGAACGGCCGATCGACAGCACCGCATTGCCGCGACCGTCGTCCAGATTGCCGCCCACCGTCACGGTGAAGCTCTCGGTCGTGCCGTCTCCGCGTTCCGTCTGACCATACTGGGCGTCGATCTGAACGCCGGAGAAGCTGTCGTTCAGAATGAAGTTCGCCACGCCGGCCAGGGCGTCCGAACCATAGGTGGCCGAGGCGCCGCCCGAGATGACTTCGACGTTCTTGATCAGGGCCGCAGGGATCAGGTTGACGTCGACCGTGCCGTCCGCGTTCGACGGCACGATGCGGCGACCATTCATCAGGACAAGCGTCCGGTTGCTGCCCAGGCCGCGCAGGTTCAGGTTGGCCTGACCGCCGTTGCCCGGGTTGACTGAGCCGTGGCTGTTGCCGGGCATGAACTGCGGCATGTCGTTCATCAGGCCTTCGACCGTCACCGACCCGGTCGCTTGCAGGTCTTCCTGGCCGACGGTCACGATGGGGCTGGTCGAATTATAGTCCTTACGGACGATCCGCGAACCCGTGACGACGATCTCGCTGACCGAGGTGGGTTCGTCCTGAACCATGGCGGCGGCGGGCTGGGCGGCGAAAGCCGTCAGGGCGGCCACACCGCCGATAACAGTGGATGTCAGCAGACACTGACGCGTATTGGGAGAGGTCAACGAAGGAACTCCAAGGGAATTTAGCGTGAATGGATGAGCGATCAGGCGCGCGTGGCCGCGGCCTTAATCGCGGAACTGGGCGGTGGCTTCGATCTCGACGAGGAAGTCCGGCAAGGCCAGGGACTGGACCCCGATGACCGTGTTGGGTGCCGGCGTTGCGTCGCCGTAGAAGCGTTTCAGGGCGCCGACCACGGCCCCGAGGCGCTCCATGTCGTTATCGACGATGTAGGTCCGCAGCCGGACGACGTCCGACGGACCCAGACCGGAATGGGAGAGGACCGCCGCGATGTTGGCGAGCGCCTTGTCGACCTGGGCGGCGAAATCGCCGACGCCCACGACGTTGCAATCGGCGTCCCATGCGACTTGGCCGGCGAGGTGAAGCACCTTCCCGCCGTCCTGAACGGCGGCATGCGAGAAGCCGAAAGGCGTGCTGTCGTAGAGTCCTGATGGATTGATTTTCGTGGTCGCCATGTCGCCCTCCCGGCTAGTCGACGAGTTCGAGCTGCAGCCCGAAAGGATCCTGGATGTAGAGGTTGGTCTTTCCGGCCAGCGGTCCGGCGTCGATCTCGATGGCGTCCAGCGGCGTACAGCCTCGCTCCGTCAGCCATGCGGCGGCTGCGAGAACGTCATCCACCCGGAACGCGATGTGATGCCCGCCGATGTCGCAGTTGAGCGGCGGCTCCGTCCACCGCCCGTCCGGCCGGTCGTACTGCACCAGTTGGACGCGAGCGCCATCGCCGAAGGCGATCATCGCCAGGGTCAGACAAGCCCCCTGGACGCCCACATGGGCCTCCATCCAGTCGCGCCCATCGGGACCCGTCGGCATGTCGGCCGCGTCCATCGGCCCCATGCGATAGAGCTCCACGGCCCCGAGGACGCCGCAGTAGAACGCCAGCGCCTGATCGAGGTCAGGGACGGTTCTGGATACGTGATCCACCGTGAACGACGGCCTGCCCCCATCGCGAGTAGTTCCGGTCACGCTCCCCTCCATTGCAACGTGTTCCGACTTTTGATGAAGACAGTTTTGTGGCGTTCTGCCGCCGCACACAATGACAGCTTTTGGAAAATTCGTTGCGATAAACGCAATCAACGAACGGCGAGATCACCGATCCTGACGGGCCTTGCAGGGAAGCGCGCCGTGAACCCTGAGCGTTCGGAATGCGGCTGTCCGGCCAGGCTCAGCAGGCTATGCTCGCAGTTTCGGCCCTGGCAGGCGCCCATGCCGCATCGGGTCGCCAGCTTGACCGAGCCGACTTCCGCGCACTGCGCCACGGCGGCCTGCAGATCACCCAAGGCGACATCCTCGCACCGACACACGATCGTGTCCGCATCAGGCAACCGCGCGCTGAACGGCCCCGGGTCCGCGATGGCCTCAAGCAAGGCCGCAAACCGCATCGCCGCCCGCCGCGCCTTGCGCCAGGGCCGTGCGCGACGACGCGCTTCGCCCTGATCGATAAAGCCTTCGTCCAGGGCGACCGCCAGACCCGCCAGAGCGCCTTCGGCCGACGCCGCTTCCGCGCCCTTCACGCCTGTCGTCTCGCCTGCGACATAGACGCCCCGACGCGAGGCCCGCATCCATTCGTCGTGGCTCGCCTTCCAACCGCCGGGCCGAGCAGGCGTCACCTGCAGGCCCGCCGCGCGCGGAAGGTCCGCCTGGGGCATGAAGCCGAAACAGAGGGCGGCCGTGTCGCAGTCGAACCGCTCGGCCCCCCCTAGATGCAAGGCGGAAACCCTGCCCTGCCCCTCCACGCTCAGCGCCGCTCGGCCGAAACGCAGGGGAACGCCGGCCCTGAGCAGACGCCAGGCGCTGCCGAGCGCCGAGACCAGAACGGGCCAATGCGTCAGGGCGGCCCAAGGTCGGGTGATCGCCCGCCATGCGAGCGTCGAGAAGGGCTGGATGAAGGCCACCACGGCCACCTCGCCGCCTGCCTCCAGGGCCTGTTCGGCCACAAGTAGTTGCAGTGGGTGGCTCCCCGCGAAGGCCAGGCGCTTTCCGGGGACCAGTTGCTGGCTCTTGATGAAGGCCTGCGTCCCGCCCGCACTCATGACGCCCGGCAAGGTCCAGCCGGGGATGGGCGCGGCAAGATCGTAGCAGCCGCCGGCGATCAGCACCCGGCGCGCCGAAACCTCTTCGACGCCCGACGCGCCGGACAGGGTCAGCGTCCACACGCCGCGCGCCTCACGCAGACCAAGCACCGAGCGCCCGCCCATGAAGTCGACGTTCGCCAGGGCCTCAAAGGCGGCGAGCCGCGCCTTCAGCCCGCGATAGGCTCCGCCCTTCATCCAGTCGGCGACCGAGAACGCGCGCGGCGGCTGGCGCAGGATCTGCCCCCCTGGCCGCGCCTGTTCGTCGATGACGGCGATCCGCAGGGCCCCATTGAGGCTCAGGCACGCCGCCTGCCCCGCCGGTCCTGCGCCGATCACGGCCAGGTCGTAATCTGGGCTCGCGCCGCTGAGGGACGAACTCATTCGCCGATCCCCGTCTCGACCGTCATTCCGGGTTCAGCCAGGACAAGACAGGCGCGCACGCGTCGGGAAACGTCGCCATCCCGCACATGGACCAGGCATTCGCTGCAGATGCCCATGTTACAGAAGAGACCGCGCGCCCGACCCGAACGATCGCGCCTGAACCCCGTGGCGTCGGCGGCCAGCATGGCCGTCGCGATGGTCTCGCCCGGATAGGCTTGGATCGCGTCGCCGTCGACGCTGAAGGCGAAGGGCTCCCCGCGCGACACGCCGTCGGTCTTACGCAAGCCGACCTCCCATGAAGCTGTTGAGGTGGCCGAAGCGCGCCGGAGAGAAGATCGACAGGCGATCCTCGCGCTCATCCAGGATCAGTCTGGCGAGAAGACGGGCGAACACCGGCCCCAGGGTGAAGGCGGAACCGCCCGCCGCCACATAGACGCCCGGCGCCTGGGGCACTTCGCCGACCAGCGGGGTCTGATCGGCTGTGATGGCGGTGATCCCGGTCCAGCTGCGGATCAGATTGAGCTCGGCGACCGGCGGAAAGATACGCGATGCGACCCCCAGATTGCCCGCGAGCGACGGTGTCAGCAGTTCCGCCGGCCGGTCCAGATCGAACCGGCCCGCCGCGTCCAGACGCATCCGGGACGGCCATCCCCCGCCGATCAGCATGTTTCCGGCGTGCGCCTGCTTCATCGACAGCCTTTGACCGACGTGCTGGATCAACTGCTCCAGTATCGGCGGCGCCCGCTCGGTCACATTCATCAGCAGAGCGACCGGATAGATGGGAAGGTGCAGATTGAACAACTCGCCGATACGGCCGGTCCAGGCGCCCGCCGCGATCAGCACCTTGCGGGTCGCAAGTTCGATGTCCGCCTCGCCCCGCCGCACGGTCAGACGATAGCCCTGCGCATCCGCTCCGACCGCCGTCAGGCGCGCGCCCTGCAGCAGTTGGACGCCCGCCGTCTGGGCCCGCGTCATGAAGGCCGGGGTCAAAGCCTTCGGATCTGCATGGCCTTCCGACGGGAGATAGGCCGCCGCCGTCACGGCTTCGGAAAGGCCCGGCGCGATCGTTCGCGCTTCGGCGCCGTCGATCAGCCTCGTGTCCAGACCGCCCTCGACCTCGCGGGCGACCTTGCGCTCAAGCGTACGGACCTGGTCCGCCGTCTCAGCGACCATCAGGCCCCCGCGCATGTGGATGTGGAGATCCGGACCCATTTCGGCGTCCAGCCTGCGCCATTCCTCGATGGCGAGGCGGTTGAGGCTCAACACCTGCGCCGCCTGATCGGCCAGCGCCTCGCCGTTCTCCAGGAAACGGCGCTCCAGCTGAAAATGCAGAGACCCAGCATTGGCGCCGGACGCGCCGATATTGGGATAGCCCGCCTCCACCACGGCCACCGAGGCCCCGGCCTGGGCGAGCCTGAACGCCGTGGCGGCGCCGACCAGGCCGCCGCCGATCACCACGACGTCCAGACGTTTCATCGATCAGGCGCGCCCGAGCGACGCCAGGGTCTCGCGAATGCGCTCCAGATCGGCTTCGCGCACGTCCAGCAGCGGACGGCGCACATAGCCGCCCGGCAGGCCCTGAATGTTGAGCGCCGCCTTCAGAATGGCGGGCCCCGACCCGAAGCGGCCGACAAGCTCAGAGGTGTACCAAGCGTCCATGATGACCCGGTCCTGACGGCCGCAGGCGCGCGCCGCCTCGAAATCCCCGGCCCAGACGTGATTGTAGAAATCCGGCTGGGTCCGTCCCAGTACGCCGCCGGCCCCCATGGTGCCGTCGCCGCCCCCGCCCCTTAACAAGGCCAGGCCGCCGTCGTCCATGCTGTGACCGAAAACGCGGATTTGCTCGCTCAGACCGAAATAGGTCTGGACGAAGCGCCCCAGGTCACCGGTCGACTGCTTGATGGCGACGACGTTCTCGATGTCGGCCAGACGGCGCAACAGGTCGAAGTCCATGTCGACGCCCGTGCCCGGCGGCCAGTTGTAGACGCAGATCGGCAGAGCGGACCCGTCCGACACCGTCTGATAGAAGCTGACGATCTCGTCCGGCGATGGACGAATATAGGGTGGCGGCGTCACCAGCACGCCTTCATAGCCGCAGGCATGGGCGGTCTCGGCGAAGTCGACGACCTCCTGCGCCGTAAAGGCGGTGCAACCGGCGATGAGAGAGATCTTGCCCTTCATCTGTTCGCCGACGGCGGTGATCAGGGCCTTGCGCTCCTGAGGGGCCAGGCTGGTCCACTCCCCCGTGGTTCCGGCCACCACCAGACCGTGCATGCCCTCAGCGTGCAGCCATTCCAGCAACGTCCCGAGGCCTGACAGGTCAAGCTGTCCATCGACGTCGAAGGGCGTCGTGATCGCGGGGATGTAGCCGCGCCAGCCGACGCGCATTCTCTTGCCAGTCACAAACACCTCTAGATCAATACTGTGCGACAGATCGCCCCTGTCTCGATCATTTCGTTTAGCCTCACAATACGGGACAAATGATCAATATCATTGCGTTTCACGCAACGCGCGCTAGCCTCTGCGTCCTAGGAGGACTCCATGCAGGGAAACGCGCTTTATTACTTCCACGAGGCCGCGCGTCTGGGCTCGATGCGCCTGGCCAGCGACAAGATCGGCGTCGCCGTCTCTTCCATCAGCCGCCAGATCGCACAACTGGAACGCGACATGGGCGTGGCCCTGATCGAACGCGGCCGGCGCTCGATCCGCATGACCGAGGCGGGCCGGCTGGCCTACGAATACTATCAGGGCTGCGTCGCCAACGAAGAAGCCTTCATGAACAGGCTCCACGAGCATCGGCAGATGAAGGCGGGCAAGGTCAGCATCGCTGTCGGCGAGGGCTTTCTGGGCGGCTTCTTCTCCAAGGTCCTTGAGGAGTTTCAGGGCCAGCACCCCGGCATCGCCGCGTCTGTGTCGGTGCAGTCGACGACGGAAATCGTCCGGGCCGTCCTTGATGACAACGCCCACTTCGGCCTGATCTTCAACGACTGCGCCGAACCCAAGATCCGCGTGCGCGCCGTGGCGGCCCAGCCCTTGATGGTGGTGTGCGCCCCGGATCACCCGGCGGCGCGGCTGAAGAGCGTCTCCCTGTCCGAACTGAGCGCCTTCGACCTGTGCCTGCCGGACATCGGTCTGAGAATCCGCCAGATTCTTCGCGAGGCCGAGCGGCGTGAACAGGTGTGGCTGGAGCCCGCCCTGACGACGACCTCCCTGTATGTGATGCGCGAGGCGGCGCGGGCGGGCCGGATGGTCACCGTCCTGCCGCGCATCGCGGTGACGAGCGAACTGGAAGAGGGAACCCTGGTGGTCCGCCCGCTCAGCGAGGCCAACCTCGAAGACACGACCATCAGCCTGATCCACCGACTGGGGCGTCAGCTGGACGGCGCGCCCGCGCGCCTGCTGGCCGCGTTCGAAACCCGCATCAAGGGCTGGAACGAGACCGAGGCAGGGCGCGACTGACGGCAGGCTTAGCGCGCGCCTGCCCTTGCACCGCCACGCGTCGTCAGCAGCACGACGATGATCGCGACAAGGGCGTTGACGCCCATCGCCACCAGTCCCTTGTCCCACCCCGGCAGCAGCGCCGCCCACAGAGGCTGGGCGGACGGCAGCAACAGGGCCGCATAGCCCGCGCCGATGCCCGCAGCCACGCCGATCGCATTGGCGCGCGGCCACAGGAAGGCCAGGAAGACGCCGGGCGCCAACATGCCGATGGCGGCGTAGGCGGCCAGGCCGATCTCGACCAGGGAAGAGGTCGCGCCGATCGTCAGCCACACGGCCACCGCTGCGAAGCCCACCATCGACAGCCGCGAAACCAGCAGACTGGCCCGATCGCTCAGGTCCGGCTTGAGCGGCATGACTACGTTGCGGCTGAAGATCGACCCCGCCGTCAGCAGCAGCACCGAGCCCGGCACCAGCGCCAGCAGACAGGCCGTCCCGGCCAGCAGGCCGATCATCCACGCCGGATAGGCGTCGGACACGAACTGCAGCAGGGCGGCGTTGACGTCCCCGCCCGGCGGAGAAACCCCGGCCAGCAGGGCGCCGAAGCCCAACAGAATGATGAAGAAGAAGGACAGGGAATAGATCGGCTGCAGCACGGCGTTGCGGCGGATGGCCTTGCGGCTGCCGGCTGCGTAGCAGAGCTGGAACATGTGCGGGAAGATCCAGGTGCCCAGGGCGACGTTCAGCGCCGCCGTCATCATCCAGGTCACCGTCAGGCCGGCTTCGGGGACCATGCCCGGAAAGACGCCAATGCCGGGATTCTGGTCCTGAACCCGCGCGAACACGTCCAGAATGGACGAGGCGCCCACCTTGCCCGCGACGGTGGCGCTCAGGCCGACGACCAGAACGATCATCAGCACGTCCTTGACCCCGGCGGCGAAGGCCGCCGAGCGCAGACCCGCCACATAGACGAAGGCCAGCATGATGCCTGCGGCGATGATGGCCGCCGCCGTCACCGACACCTCGGTCCCCAACGTCAGGCGCAGGATCAGGCTCAGGGCCGTGATCTGGATCTGCACATAGACGACGATGGCGGCGATACCCGCCAGACCGACCAGGCACCCCAGCCAGGTCGCCTTGTAGCGGGCGGCGAAGAAGTCCGCCTGGGTGATGAAGCCGCCCTGACGGCCCGCCTGCCAGATACGCGGCATCAGCCAGTAGCCCAGCGTCGCCGCCAGGGAGACGGAGGTGAAGGCCAGATAGGCCGGGGCGCCATAGGCCCAGGCGTAGCCCGAAATGCCCAGAACGGCGAAGGTCGTATAGATCTCGCCCGCGTTCAGGAACCAGAAGATCAGGGTGCCGAAGCGACGGCCGCCGACCGCCCATTCGGTCACCGTCTTGGCCTTGGACTTCTGATGTCCGTAGAGCATGGCGCCGATCATGGTCGCCAGCACGATGCCGAGGGTCAGAGCCAGGGTCACGAAAGCCCCTCCCCGTCCTGATCGTCGGTCAGACCCAGTTCCTTCTCGATCCGCTCATCGCGCCAGAAGACGAAGCCGATCACGGCTGTCGCGACCAGGATGCCCGCCATCTGCCACACCATGGGCATAGGCAATGAAAAGACCCGCACCGACGCCGTATTGACCAGCGGCGTCAGGCCGATCTGCCAGATGAAGGGGATGACGAGCAGCCAGCGGTGAACATACCGCCGGTGCATCGCCCGGAACGAAGCGTAATGCGTCATGACTACAGGGTCCCAGTCGGTTCAGCGCGCCTGGCCCGACAGGCCGTGGTCATCGCGCACGACCGCCCCGCCCTTCATGACGAAGCTCAGCGAGCGCAGGGCGCCGATGTCCTTGGTGGGGTCGCCGTCCAGAATGACGATATCAGCGTATTTGCCGACCGTGATGCTGCCGATATCGGCGTCGCGACGCATCATGCGCGCGGGCTGGATTGTGGCGGCCTGAAGCGCCTGAAGCGGCGTCATGCCCGCATCGACATAGAGTTCGGCTTCGCGAACCGTGGCGGTCGTGCCCTCATTGTCCTCGAACGGAAACTGATCGGTGCCCAACGCGATCGGCACGCCCAGACGGATCGCCTGCTGCAGCACGGCCCAGTGATCCTTGCCCACGCTGTCGACCCGCGCCAGGTACCAGTCCGGCGAACCGATCCGTTGGTAGAAGGCGCGCGCGCCGGGCTGGCTGACGACGATGGTCGGGATCAGCCAGGCCTCGTCCTTGGCCATGCGCCGCAGCACCGGCTCCGTCAGGTGATAGCCGTGCTCGAAGGCGTCGATGCCGTATTCCAGCGCCCGCATCGCCGCCTGGGGCGAACCGTTGTGAGCGGTGACGCGCACGCCGTTGCGATGAGCCACGTCGATCAGGACAGAGAGTTCCTCATCGGTCATCGGCGCGGCGGCGATGTCGCCGTGGGTGTCGGAAATGCCGCCCGAAATGGCGATCTTGATCCAGGATGCGCCCTGCTTGATCTGCTCGCGCGCGGCGCGGGCGAAGGCGTAAGGGCCATCGACTTCGTGGAAACCGTGACCGCCGGTCGGCACGATCAGTTCGCCCGCCGTCTCGATGCGCGGACCGACCGCCTCGCCGCGCTGGATAGCGCGCTTCAGGGCGAAGTCATTGCCGTGTAGTTCGGACGTCAGACGCACGCTGGTGACCCCGGCGCGCAGCGAACGCTCGGCGTTGTGCGCCATGCGCAGGACCTGCTGGGCGTCCGTTTCATTCTGGAGTTCAGCCCCCGCCGCCCCCGGCAGTTTCAGGCCGAAGTGGACATGCATGTTCATCAGCCCCGGAGCCAGCCAACGGCCCTCCGTCGGGATGATGCGGGCGCCGGCCGGCGGCTGGACCTCGCTGCGCGGACCGACGCGGACGATGCGCTGTCCCTCGACCACGACCACAGCGTCGGGAATGATCCGCCCGTCCTCGACCGAAATCACCGAGCCCCCCACCAGAGCCGTGACCTCTTCATCTGGCTGCGCCTGGGCCGAGGCGGCCTGCGCGCCGAAAACGGTCAGGGCCGCAGCCGAGACCGCCGCCATAAGCGGCGCGAAACGTGGAAGA
>DGIZ01000174.1:20944-26399 GCA_002386585.1 Brevundimonas sp. UBA4609
GTGGAAGACGAAGCGAGTACATGTGAAATCCCCTCTAGCCCGGGCGCGCCGGAGCCCCGCACTGTCAGGAAATGCAATGAGCCTGACAATGCGGTTCGCTGATACAGTCTGTTGCGCTAATAGCAACGAAGATCAGAGATCAGGCAGTTACGTCGCAACCCGTCGCCTTGCGGCGGAGATCATCGAAACTGGGACGATTGCGCTGAATCCGGTCGGTCGAACGCGTGTACCAGCCGGCACCGTGCATACGCGCCATCAACTGCATGGCGGGCGTATCGACATGCAGGCGCTCGGGATCGACGAAGCGGTCATCGACGTGCAGGGCCAGGACCTGTCCGATCACCACCGTGGCCGCCGGCGCAAAGTCCAGCGTCTCGACGACCCGACATTCGAAACTGACGGGCGCCGAGGCGATGCGCGGCGGCCTGATCATGGCGGACGGCGCCGTCGCCACCCCGGCGGCGGCCAGTTCGTCATACCCCGCAGGCGCCTCAGCGCAGGTCCAGTTCATGGCGTCCAGATCATCCTCGGACACCAGGTTGACGACGAATTCCCCCGTCGTGACGATGTTGGCGCAGGTGTCCTTGCGGTCGCCGTCCGGCTTGCGCATCAGGCCCAGTGCGATCAAAGGCGGATCGGCCGCCATCATGTTGAAGAAGCTGTAGGGTGCGGCGTTGCGCGCCCCGTCCCGCGACAGGGTCGTCACCCAGGCGATCGGCCTGGGCGTAATGGACGACGCCATCAGCTTGTAACGATCGCCCGCCTGCAACTGCGACAGGTCAAACAGCAAGATCGTCCTCCGCCCCGATGCGTCGCACCGGACGTTGCGGCGCCGTGTTGACGCTCAACTGGAAAACATCAGGACGCGCATAGTGGCCCGCGACGTCGAAGTCGTATTTGGCGCGCGCGATCTCGGACAGGTCGATATCGGCGTAGAGGATCGTCTCCCCGGAATAGTCGGGTCCCGCCAGCACCTCGCCCAGAGGGGCGACGATCATGCTGCCGCCGCGCATCAGCACGGTGTCGGACGTATCGCCAAGAGCGCAGTCATAGTCCGCCGGATAGGCGTCGCGCCGGATATGCTGGCAGGCGGACAGGACGAAGCAGCGGCCTTCCAGCGCGATATGGCGCATGGAAGCGGCCCAGCCGTCGCGGTCGTCCGCCGTCGGCGCGCAATAGAGGCCGATGCCCTGATCGTACATCGCCATCCGCAGCATGGGCATGTAGTTCTCCCAGCAGATGACGGCCCCGATCCGGCCCAGGGAGGTGTCGATCACCGGCATGGTCGAGCCGTCGCCGAAACCCCAGATCAGCCGTTCGGCGCCCGTAGGCATCAGCTTGCGGTGTTTGGCGATCAGGCCGCGCTCGCCATCGAAGAACAGAACGGTGCAATAGAGCGTCGCCCCGCCGCGCTCGATGACCCCCATCACCACGAAGGCGCCTGTTTCGGCTGTCGCCTGGGCCAGGGTCGCCACCTCGGGTCCGTCGAGATCGATCGCGCCCTCATAGTACCGGCGATAGTCCTCGCGTCCCGACGGCTTGCGCATCCCGACGGGCGTGCCGAACGAGGCGCCTTTCGGATAGCCGCCCAGGAAGGCCTCGGGAAAAACGATCAGCCGCGCGCCTTCGTCGGCGGCCTGGCGGATCAGGTCCGCCGCCTTGACCGCCGACGCCCCTGGATCATCCGGAATCGACGCCGCCTGCACCACGGCCGCCTTGTAGGACTGAGACATCACGGCCCCCTCTTCATCCCTGAAACCTCAGCGCAGATTAGTTGCGTTTGACAGCAATTGGAAGATATTTTAGGTCTATAATATTAGTGGAGGAGAGGGGTCATGACGAACCGTTTCGACCAATACCGCGAAGACGTCATCGGCCGCGCCAACGTCGCCGACACTCCCGAACTGGTGGATTATTATCGCCGTCTCTCGGAGCTGGGGACCGGCGCCTTGTGGACGGTGGCCAACAAGATCGAACCTTGGGAGCCGGTCTCGACCTCCGTCCCCATGCTGTGGCGCTACGCCGAGCTGCGCGACCATGTGCTGAAAGCCCTGGATCTGGTCACCCCGGAACAGGCGGGGCGTCGCGTCGTCTATCTGGAGAACAAGGGCCGGGCCGACGTGGTCGCCGCCGTCGGCTGGCTCTATTCGGGCCTGCAGGTGATGAAGCCCGGCGAATGCGCCTCCAGCCACCGCCACAGCGCCTCGGCCCTGCGCTTCATTATGGAGGGGCGCGGCGCCTTCACCAATGTCGACGGGCACAAGATGACGCTGGGGCCGAACGACTTCGTGCTGACCCCCAACGGAACCTGGCACGAGCACGGCGTGTCCGAGGACGGCGAGATCTGCATCTGGCAGGACGGCCTCGACATTCCGATGATGAACGCGCTGGAAGCCAACTTCTACGAGGTCCACCCGGACCTGAACCAGGCGGTCTCCTTCCCTGTCGACGACAGCACGGCGACGTGGGCTGGCGCGGCCCTGCGCCCGGCGTCGACGCCCTGGAACAAGCCCTATTCGCCGTTGCTGAAGTATGAGTGGGACCCGACTTATGAAGCCCTGCAACGCTTCGCCGCCGTCACCGAGGGCAGCCCCTACGACGGCGTCCACATGGACTACGTCAATCCGAACACAGGCGGACCGGTCATGCAGACCATCGGCGCCTCGATGCAGATGCTGCGCCCCGGCGAACGGACGAAGGCCCACCGCCAGACCGGCAGCTTCGTCTATCAGTGCGCCAAGGGGCAGGGCTATTCCATCATCAACGGCCGCCGGTTCGACTGGCGCGAGCGGGACATCTTCGTCGTCCCGGCCTGGATGTATCACGAGCACGCCAACGCCTCGGACCGCGAGGACGCCTGTCTGTTCGCCTTTCACGACCTGCCGGTCATGCGCGCCCTGGGCCTCTATCGCGAAGAAGCCCTGGCCGAGAACGGCGGCCATCAACCCATCATCTCTGAATAGGACTAAATGAATGCGTCTTGTTACCTATCGCGCCAGCGTCGAGGCCGAGGCCCGGCTGGGCGCCATCGACGGCGACCTGATCGTCGACCTTGAAAAACTGGGCCAGGCGCGCGGCGTCGCCCTGCCCTCCTCGATGCTGGCCTTCATCGACCTGGGGCCTCAGGCGGTTTCCGCCGCCACGGCGTTGATGGCCGAGGCCAAGGGCCTGTATCCGGTCGGCGTCGCCACGCCGCTGTCGAACGCGAAGCTGCTGGCTCCCATCCCCCGCCCGCGCAAGAACATCTTCGGCATCGGGCTGAACTATACCGAGCATGTGGCGGAGTCCGCCAAATCGCTGGACACCTCGCCCGAGCTGCCGCGCGAGCCGGTGATCTTCTCCAAGCCGCCGACGACCGTGGTCGGGCCGGGCGACCCCATCGTCCACAACGCCGCCATCACCCAGCAACTGGACTGGGAAGTCGAACTGGCCGCGGTGATCGGCTCGACCGCCAAGGGCGTCAGCCGCGAGGACGCGCTCAAGCACGTGTTCGGCTATACGGTGCTGATCGACGTCAGCGCCCGCGACTGCCGCCGCGCAGGCCAGTGGATCTACTCCAAGGGCCAGGACAGCTTCGCCCCGATGGGGCCGTGCATCGTCACCGCCGACGAGATTCCCGACCCGCAGACGCTGGACCTGACCCTGTCGCTGAACGGCGTCCAGAAGCAGAGCAGCAACACGGCCTATATGCTGTTCAAGGTCGATGAGCTGATCGCCGACATCAGCAAGGGTATCACCCTGGAGCCAGGCGACATCATCGCTACGGGAACGCCCGCAGGCGTCGGCGCAGGTCTTGATCCGCAGGAATGGATGTGGCCCGGCGATACGATCGAAGCCGAGGTCGTCGGCATCGGCAAGCTGCGCCATCCCGTCGTCGCCGCCTGACGACGGAAAAGCCCGCCCCTGCGCTGCGCAGAGGCGGGCTTTTTCATTTCAGGAACAGGGCGAGGCTCAGGTCTTCGCCAGACCGTCGCGAACGTCATCCGGCCAGGGCGCCGAGCGCCCTTCAGCCAGGATCATGCAGACCAGCACGCCCTCGGCCGTCATCCGCACCTCATCGCCGCAAGCCACCGTATAGGCCACGGCGCAACTGGATCGGCCGACCGATTTCACCTCGATGGTAATGTCCAACTCGTCGCCGAGACGGCTGGGCGCCGCAAACCGGCTGTCCAGGCTTACCGTGGGCACGCCCAGGCCGCGCGTCAGGTGCAGTTCGGCGAAATCAACCCCCAGACCTTCGGCGAACCAGTCCTCGACCGCCCCGTTCAGCATCTCGAAATAGCGGGGGTAGAAGACGATGCCCGCCGCATCGACATGTGCGAAACGCACCTTGCTCCGCGTCGTGAAGCTCATGTGTGCAGGTTCTCTCCGATCGACGCCTTGACCTTGGCCAACAGGGCGTGAAGCTGTTCCAGATCGTCGGGCGCCACGTCGGACAGCGCCTGATGGATCCACGCATGGTGCGCCTCCGCCAGCACGTTGAAACTGGCCTGCCCGGCCGCGCTCAACCGCACGATGGACGATCGGCGATCTTCGGGATCGGGGCTGACCACGACCTGACCCGCATCCTGAAGCTGGCGCACGATGGCCGTGACATTGCCGTTGGACACCAGAAGCGCGCGCGACAGTTGCCCCATGGTCCGCCCCTGCGGATGACGGTCCAGCGCCGCCATGACGTCGAAACGCGGCAGGGTGGTGTCGTATTGCTCCGCGAAGCCGCGCCGCAGACTCTTCTCGATCGTCATGGTGCAGCTCAGCATCCGGAGCCACGCCCGAACATCGATCGGCCCCGCGCCGCCGTCATGCTTCTCGCGCATGCACGAGACTCCTCTGCGAAACGCCCGGCCGCCCGGTCAGGCTCTTGCGCCATCTGCGGCGCTTCGGGCCTGTCGCGCAAGCTGGTCGAAACCGGCCCGATAGACGCTGGGCGTCGGGTGCTCCCGGCGGCCCGCCGCGGCGGCCGCCTTGAGCGTCCATGCCGGGTCCAGCAGGTGCGGGCGGCCCAGGGCGACAAGGTCCGCTCGCCCTGCCGCCAGGATGGCGTTCGCCTGATCCGCCTCGGTGACGGCGCCGACCGCCATGGTGCGAACGCCCGCTTCGTTGCGGATGCGGTCGGACAGGGGCGTCTGGAACATCCGCCCGGTGACAGGGCGCGCATCCGGATGGGTTTCTCCGGAAGAGACATCGATCAGGTCCGCCCCGGCCGCAGCCAGCCGCCTGGCGATCTCGACCGCTTCGTCCGAAGCCAGCCCGGCCTCCCCCATCCAATCCTCGGCCGATATCCGCACCAGAAGCGGCTTGGCCCCTGGCCAGGCGGCGCGGACCGCCTCCACCACCGACAGCGGAAACCGCAGACGCCCATCCAGATCGCCGCCATAGGCGTCCTGGCGATGGTTCATCAGCGGCGTGATGAAGCTGGATAGAAGGGTCCCGTGCCCGACCTGTATCTCAAGCA
>DGIZ01000186.1:0-195 GCA_002386585.1 Brevundimonas sp. UBA4609
GAGCGGCGTCATTCTGATCACCGGAGCCACCTCGGGCATCGGCCGGGCGGCGGCGCGCCGTTTTGCGGGCGCGGGCTGGAAGGTGATCGCCACCGGCCGCCGTCAGGAACGTCTGGACGCACTGGTCGCCGAACTGGGCGCGGATCGGGTTCACGCCGCCGCCTTCGACATGCGGGACGAAGCCGCCATCGACGC
>DGIZ01000186.1:448-21477 GCA_002386585.1 Brevundimonas sp. UBA4609
ATCGACGTGCTGATCAACAACGCCGGTCTGGCGCTGGGCACGGCGACGGCGCAGGAGGCTGATCTGGCCCAGTGGCGCCAGATGATCGACACCAACATCACTGGTCTGGTGACGCTGACCCACCGCCTGCTGCCGCGCCTGATCGCGCGCAAGGGGGCGATCCTGAACATCAGTTCGGTGGCCGCGACCTATCCGTACAAGGGCGGCAACGCCTATGGCGGGACCAAGGCCTTCGTGCGCCAGTTCTCGCTGGGCCTGCGTTCAGACCTGCACGGCACGGGGGTGCGCGTCACCTCCATCGAGCCGGGCATGGCCGAGACGGAGTTCACCCTGGTCCGCACCGGCGGCGACCAGGCGGCGTCCGACGCCCTCTATGGCGGCGCTCAGCCCATGACCGGCGAAGACATCGCCGAGACCCTGTTCTGGGTCGCGACCCTGCCGGCGCACCTGAACATCAATGCGCTGGAGCTGATGCCGGTCAGCCAGTCCTTCGCCGGCTTCCAGGTGGCGCGCGCTTGACCCGACGGGGGGAATGACGTCAGGCCGGTTGGGCCAGCCTGACGTCGGTCTCCGCGGCTTCGGCGGCGAGGACGGTTTTCGGCGCGATCCGGACGAAGCGCGGCGCGTACTTCGGCCAATCCGCCAGGATGCGCTGGGCCAGGGGCGAAGCGGTGGCGCCGGCGTGGGCCTCGATCAGGGCCTTCAGCCGGGATTCGGCTTCAGCATCGATGCGGCCGATCCCGGCCAGGTCGCCGTTCAGGGCCTGGGCGGCGCGACCGTCGACATCGAGCACGAACAGTTCGCCGCCGCTCATGCCCGCGGCCAGGTTCCAGCCGACCGCGCCGAGCACCACCACCCGGCCGCCGGTCATGTATTCGCAGCCGTGCGCGCCCAGGCCCTCGACCACAGCCTCGGCGCCGGAGTTGCGGACGGCGAAGCGTTCGCCCGCCGCGCCCGCCACGAACAGACGGCCTGACGTCGCGCCATACAGGGTGGTGTTGCCGCAGACCTGCTGGTTCTCGCGCCACTCATGGGGGCGGACGTGGATGTCGGCGCCGGACAGACCCTTGCCGACGTAGTCGTTGACCTCGCCGGTGACGTCGAGGATCAGCCCGCGCGCGCCAAAGGCGCCGAAGCTCTGACCGGCGATGCCTTCCAGCTTCAGCTTCAGACGGCCTTGCGGGCCCTCCGGGCCGAACTTGCGGACGATGGCCGAGGACACCCCGGCGCCGGCCGTGCGCTGGGTGTTGTTCAGCGGATAGGACAGCTCCAGCGTCTGGCCGCGCTCCAGGAAGGCGCCCGCGTCCTTCAGCACCTGGGCGTCTAGGCTCTCGGGGATGGGCTGGCGCGCCTTGTCGGCCCAGCGGCCGGGCCGGTCGACGTCGACCTTCATCAGCAGCGGATTGAGGTCCAGGTCGTCGAGGTGCGAACCGCCGCGCCGTGTCTGACGCAGCAGGTCGGTGCGGCCGACGATCTCGTCGATCGTGCGCGCGCCGATGGAGGCCAGGATCTCGCGGACCTCCTCGGCGATGAAGGTGAACAGGTTGACCACCTTCTCCGGCGTGCCGGTGAACTTGGCGCGCAGCCGCTCATCCTGCGAGCAGACGCCGACCGGGCAGGTGTTGGAGTGGCACTGGCGCACCATCAGACAGCCCATGGCGATCAGGCCCGAGGTGCCGATGCCGTATTCCTCGGCCCCCAGGAGGGCGGCCAGGACCACGTCGCGGCCGGTGCGGATGCCGCCGTCGGCGCGCAAGCTGACGGAGGAGCGCAGGTGGTTCAGGCTCAGCACCTGATGCGCTTCGGCCAGGCCGATCTCCCACGGCATCCCGGCGTGTTTGACCGAGGTCTGGGGCGAGGCGCCCGTGCCGCCGTTGTGGCCGGCGATCAGGATGGCGTCGGCCTTGGCCTTGGCGACCCCGGACGCAATGGCGCCGATGCCGGTGGCCGAGACCAGTTTGACCGTGACCTTGGCGTCGGGATTGATCGCCTTCAGGTCGTAGATCAGCTGGGCCAGATCCTCGATCGAATAGATGTCGTGGTGCGGCGGCGGACTGATTAGGGTGGTGCCCGGAACCGCGTGGCGCATACGGCCTATAAATTCAGTGACCTTGAAGCCCGGCAGCTGGCCGCCCTCGCCGGGCTTGGCGCCCTGGGCCACCTTGATCTCGATCTCGCGGCACTGGTTCAGGTATTCGGCGGTGACGCCGAAGCGGCCCGAGGCCACCTGCTTGACCGCCGAGTTGGCGTTATCGCCGTTAGGGCGCGGCACATAGCGGGCCGGGTCCTCGCCGCCCTCGCCGGACACAGCGCGCGCGCCCATCCGGTTCATGGCGATGTTCAGGGTCTCGTGCGCCTCAGGCGACAGGGCGCCGAGCGACATGGCCTGGGACAGGAAGCGGCGGCGGATGTCCGAGACGCTCTCGACCTCGTGCAACTGCACCGGGGTCAGGCCGTCCTTGAAGTCCAGCAGGTCGCGTAAGGAAAGGTCAGGCTGCTCGCGAACGGCGGCGGAGTATTGCTTGAAGCGCTTGTAGTCGCCGCGGTTCACCGCGTCCTGCAACAGGTGGATGGTCTTCGCGTCATGGGCGTGGGCCTCGCCGCCCGCGCGGATGCGGAAGAAACCACCCATCGACGGGGAAGGCACGGCCGCGCCGAAGGCGACCGAGTGACGCTTGAGCGCCGCCTGCTCCAGACCGGCCAAGCCGATGCCCGAGATGCGCGACGGGGCGCCGGGGAAGAACTCGGCGGCAAGCGCCCGCGACAGGCCCAGGACCTCGAACTCGCAGCCGCCGCGATAGGCGGAGATGATGCTGATGCCCTTGCGCGCCAGCACTTTCAGCAGGCCGGCCTCGATACCGTGCTTGTAGTTGAGGCAGGCGTCGTGGAGCGTCAGGCCCGGATAGGCGCCGCGATCCAGACGCTCCTGGAACAGCTCCTGGGCCAGCCACGGGTTGACGGCGGTGGCGCCGACCCCGACCAGAACCGCGAAGGCATGGGGGTCGAGGGTCTCGGCGGAGCGCACCACCAGCGAGCAATAGGTCCGCAGACCCGCCGCGATCAGGCGGCCGTGCGTCCCGGCGGTGGCCAGGATCATGGGCGCGGCCAGACGCTCGGCCGAGGCGTGCTCGTCTGTCAGCACGATCAGGGTGGCGCCGTCGCGGGCGGCGGCCTCGGCCTCGTCGCGGATGCGGTCGAGCGCCTGACGCAGGCCGGCGCCGGGGCGGTCGCCTTCTGCCGGAACGGGATAGGTGCAGTCGATCACCGTGGTCGAGCCGTCGGCGACGACGCCCAGCAGGCGCTGGTACATGCCGGTGGTCAGGACCGGGCTGTCCAGCACGAAGACCTCGGTCTGGGCCTCGTCCTGCGCCAGGATGTTGCCCAGGTTCTTGAAGCGGGTCTTCAGGCTCATGGCCCCGGCTTCGCGCAGGGGGTCGATGGGCGGGTTGGTGACCTGGCTGAAGTTCTGGCGGAAGTAGTGGGCCAGGGGGCGCGGCAGGCTGGACAGGACGGCGGGCGGGGCGTCGTCGCCCATGGACCCCACGGCCTCCTTGCCGTCGCGGACCAAGGCGTCCAGCAGCAGGTCCAGATCCTCGCGGCTGAAACCGGCGGCGATCTGGCGACGGATCAGGGCCTCGCCGGTGGCGGCGCGCGGCTCCGGCCCGGGGCCGATGATCGGCTCCAGATCGACCATGTTGTCCAGCCAGTCCGAATAGGGCTGGGCGACGGCCAGGGCGTCGACGGCCTCATGCTCGTCGTAGATGCGGCCGTGTTTCAGATCGACGGCGATCAGCTTGCCGGGGCCGATGTGCAGGCGACGCTTGATGCGGCCCTCGGGCAGGGGAACCAGACCGGCCTCCGAACCCGCCAGCAGCAGGCCGTCCACGGTCTCGACCGCGCGCAGGGGGCGCAGGCCGTTGCGGTCCTTGCCCGCCACGACCCAGCGGCCGTCGACGGCGCACAGGGCGGCGGGGCCGTCCCACGGCTCCATCACTGCATTGCAATAGGCGTAGAGGGCGCGGTGCTCGGGCTTCATCACCACGTCGTCCGAAGACCAGGCCTCGGGGACCAGCAGGGCCTTGGCCAGTGGGGCGGGGCGCCCGGCGCGGACCAGGACCTCGAAGACATTGTCCAGGGCCGCCGAGTCCGAGCCGCCCGGCTGGACCACCGGCTTGACCTCCTGGTCGCGGTCGCCGAAGGCCGAGGCCGCCATGCGGATCTCGTGGCTGCGCATCCAGTTCAGATTGCCCTGAAGCGTGTTGATCTCGCCGTTGTGGGCCAGCATGCGGAAGGGCTGGGCCAGCTTCCATTCGGGGAAGGTGTTGGTCGAATAGCGCTGATGGAAGACGGCGTAGCCAGCCTCGACCGTGGGGTCGTTCAGGTCGTGATAAAGCTGGCCCAGCAGTTCGGCGCGGACCATGCCCTTGTAGACGATGGAGCGGGCCGATAGCGAACACAGGTAGAAGCCGTTCAGGCCCGACGCCTGCACCGCCTTTTCGATGCGGCGGCGACACAGGAAGAGCTCGCGCTCCAGTTCCTCGATCTCCATGCCTTCCGGCGCGGCCAGCATGATCTGCTCGATCTCGGGCCGGGTGGCGTCGGCGCGCACGCCGACGACCGACAGGTCCAGAGGCGTCTGGCGCCAGCCGTAGATGTAGAAGCCCGAGCGGATGGCCTCGGCCTCGACGATGGCGCGGGCGTGGTCTTGGGCGCCCAGGTCGGTGCGCGGCAGGAAGACCTGGCCGACGGCGACGGGGCCGGGACGCAGGGTCTGGCCGACGGCGCGCACCTGGGCGGCAAAGAAGGCCTGGGGCAGTTCGATCATGACGCCGGCGCCGTCGCCGGACAGGCCGTCGGCGTCGACCGCGCCGCGGTGGGCCACGGCCTTCAGCGACTTGATGGCCATTTCGACGATCTCGCGGCGCGGCTTGCCGTCGATGGCGCAGACCAGACCCACGCCGCAGGCGTCGCGTTCCGAGGACGGATCATAGGCGCCGCCTTCGATCAGTCGGGCGCGGTTCTCTTCGTACTGGGCCAGCCAGTTCTGTTGCGGTGCGTCGGTCATGCCGCGGCTTCCTCGGTGCGCGCGCGCAGATAACGGTCGATTTCGGCCGCAGCGTCCTGGCCGTCGCGCACGGCCCAGACGACGAGGGAGGCGCCGCGAACGGCGTCCCCGGCGGCGAACACGCCGGGCAGGGTGGTGGCGAACCCGCCGCGCGCCACCTGCAGGGTGTTCCATTTGGTCAGGCCGAGGCCCGCGTCGAACTGTTCGGCGAAGGCCTCCGGCTCGAAGCCGAGGGCCTCGATCACCAGATCGGCGGGCAGGTCGAAGTCCGAGCCGGGAACGGGGGCGATGTCGCGCCGCCCTGCGGCGGAAGCTTCGGTCAGGGCCATGCGGTGGGCGCGGACGGCGACGACGGCCTCGCCCTTGGACATCAGGGCCTTGGGCGCGCCCAGCCATTCGAAGCGGACGCCTTCCTCCTCGGCGTTCTGCACCTCGCGGGCGGAACCCGGCATGTTGTCGCGGTCGCGGCGATAGAGGCAGACGACGCTGGCGGCGCCCTGGCGGATAGCCGTGCGGACGCAGTCCATGGCCGTGTCGCCGCCGCCGACGACCACCACGTCGCGACCGGCCGCGTGGGGCGCGGAGGCATCGGCGGCGTCGCCGCAGTCGACGCGGTTCTGGGCGATCAGGAAGTCGAGCGCGGCGACGGTGTCGTTCGGACCGCGACCGGGAACGCTCAGGGTGCGGGCCTGATAGACGCCCATGGCCAGCAGGACGGCGTCGTGGCGCGCGCGCAGCTCGTCCATCGTCACATCGACGCCGACATTGGTGTTCAGCACGAACTCGACCCCGCCCTCGATCAGGCGATCGACGCGGCGCTGGACGATGCGCTTCTCCAGCTTGAAGCCGGGGATGCCGTAGGTCAGCAGGCCGCCGGAGCGGTCGTGGCGGTCATAGACGACGACAGCGTAGCCTTCGCTGCGCAGGCGATCGGCGGCGGCCAGACCGGCGGGGCCGGAGCCGACGATGGCGACGCTCTGGCCGCGTTCGGCCAGGGGACGGATGGGCTCGACCCAGCCGTTGTCGAAGGCCGCATCGGCGATCCATGCCTCGACCGAACCGATGGTCACGCCGTCCCAGCCGGACTGCTGCAGGGTGCAGGCGCCTTCGCACAGGCGGTCCTGCGGACAGATGCGTCCGCAGATTTCCGGCATGGTCGAGGTGGCCGAGGCGACGCGCCAGGCCTCGCGCAGGTCGCCGTCCGCCGACAACGCCAGCCAGTCGGGGATGTTGTTCTGAAGCGGACAGGCGTTCTGGCAGAATGGCACGCCGCAGTCGGTGCAGCGCGACGCCTGGGCTGTCCCGCGCTCGGCGGTCGGTTTGAGCGTGATTTCCGTGAAGGCGCGTACGCGCTGCTCGGCCGGCTGTTTCTCAAGCCGCCGCTGTTCAATCAGGAAACCGCCTGGGTTGGATCGTCCGCCTTTTTGCATCCGCTCATTAAACGGTGTGGCGAGGCGAGTGACAAAATATTTTTTCTCAAACTGGCTAAAAATGTAATCAACTGGAATATTTTCCCCCTAATTTGTTATCCTAAAGCAGCAATGGACCTTTCTGTGGTGTGCGATGCAGTGGGTTTTGTGAGCGTCGCTCAGGGCGCGCAACGCGTCTCGCCGGAGCGTATCCCACGAAGCGGTCGCGAAAGTCGGGCTAGCGATAGTCCGCCGGATCGATGTTGAGGCGCTTGAACTTGCCGTAAAGCGTCTTCCTGGGCGTCGCCAGGCGGGCGATGACCTCGGAGACGTTGCCCCTGGCGGCCTGCAAGGCTTCGCGGATCAGAGCGGCCTCGAAGGCATCCACCCGATCTGTGAGACTTTGAGGCGACGGCGTCGCGGCGGGTTCGACATCCGGGGCGTTGACCAGGGTGCTGAGGGCGAAATTGCGCAACTCCCGCACATTGCCGGGCCAGCTATGCTCCATCAGGTGTCGGCGAATGGGGTCGGATACGGCGTAGGCGTCCATCTCTGCCCCCTGCTTTCGATCCGCCAGGAAATGCGCGAACAGCGGCAGGATATCCTCTCGTCGTTCGCGCAGCGGGGGCATCCGCAAACGCACGACGTTCAGGCGATAGAACAGGTCGGATCGGAAAGCGCCCTCTCGAGCCGCGCCTTCCAGATCGCGTTTCGAAGCGGCGATGACCCGGATATCGACAGGATAGGGCTCGCCGCCCGGCGTCAGGGTGCGTTCCTCGAGGACGCGCAACAGCTTGACCTGGACGCCGGGGCTCATGCTGTCGATCTCGTCAAGGAACAGCGTGCCTTTGTCCGCCGCCTCGATCCGGCCGACCTGGGCGGTGCGACGATAGCCGGAGCCGTCCAGCGTCTGGCCGAACAGCTCGACCTCGGCGAAGTGATCGGGGATGGCGCCGCAGTTGACCGGTACGAAGCTCTTGCCGCGACGCTTGCTGAGGCGGTGCAGGGTCAGGGCCGCCAACTCCTTGCCGGTGCCGGTTTCCCCTTCGACCAGAACGTCCAGATCCGATGCGGCGATGCGGGCGATGGCCTCGCGCAGGGCGACCATGGCGGCGCTTTCGCCGATCAGCAGGGCGTTGGCGTGGGCGGCGGCTTCCGTCGCCGCGCGGAGCGCGCGATGCGCCAGGGCGCGGGTCCGATAGTCCTGCGCCTGATTCACGGCGTTGATCAGCCGATCCATGGCGAAGGGTTTGGTCAGAAAATCGAAGGCGCCGTCCTGCAGCGCCTGAACCGCCATCGGAACATCGGCGTGCCCGCTGATCAGAATGACGGGAATCTGCGAATCCAGTTCGCGAATGCGCGAGAACAGCTCCAGTCCGTCCATGCCCGGCATGCGGATGTCGGACACCACCACGCCGCGGAACTGAGGCGTCAGGGCGGCCAGGGCCTGGGCGGCGTCAGGCAGGGCCTGAACGACGATGGATTCAAGATCCAGCGCGTCGACGATCGCGCGCCGCAACTCGGCGTCATCCTCGATGAACAGAACCGAGGGGGGAGTTTCCGGAGTCGTCATGCGCGTCTCAATCGAACACGAAACGCAGCGCCGCCCAAGGGCGAAGCCGCCAGGGAAAGGGAACCGCCGAACTCACGGGCGATGTCTCGGGCGATGCCGAGGCCGAGGCCCAGTCCAGTCGGCTTGCTGGTGACGAAAGGCGTGAAGAGGGACCCCGCCAGCTCGGGAGAGACGCCTGGACCGTTGTCGGCGATGACAATGGAAACATCCTCTTCGCCGATCTCCATGACGACGGCGATGGTCGGGTCGGGCCGATCCTGCAAGGCGTCGGTCGCATTCTGGATCAGGTTGATGAAGATCTGCTCCAGCCGCATCTTGTCGGCGCAGACTCGCAGAGTCTCCACAGGCGGGGTCCAGTCCAGGCGAACGCCGGCCGTGCGTAAACGGTCGCCGATCAGCAGCAGGGCGCCGTCCAGCGCCTCGTTCAGGCTGACCTCGTCCACCAGCGGGGTCCGCTTGCGTGAAAAGGAGCGCAGCTCCGTCGTGATCCGCGCGACGCGGTCGGTCAGGTCGACAATGGACGCCAGATCGTCCTGAACCTTGGCGATGCTGCCGCGCTGCAGATAGCGCGCGCCGTTTTCGGCGAAGGCGCGGATCGCGGCGATCGGCTGGTTGATCTCGTGGGCGACGCCGGCCGTGACCTGGCCGATCAGGCCGAGGCGGTTGGCCTGAGCCAGTTCTTCGCTGGCGGCGCGCCACCGACGGTCGGCCGCCAGGCGCCCTTGTGATTCCTCGCGCAGGCGGCGATTGGCGTCGCGCAATTCGCTGGTGCGCGCATCGACTTCCTCCTCCAGGGCCTGACGGGCGCGAACCTGGGCCAGGCGGCCCATGTGGATGCGCCAATAGGCGGCGAAGGCCATGACGGCGGCGGCCAGGACGGCGAAGACGACCAGGCGGGCCTGGAGGTTGGCGCTCCTGTAGGCCGGCTCCAGCGAAGCCACATGCAGCAGGGATGCGCCTTCGATGGCGGCAGCCGTTCTCGACGAACGAAAGCGGCCTTCCGCATCGGCCATGCTCAGGTCTCCGTCTCTATTCTGCATGAACCGGAGCGGCGACAGCGGCAGGGAGGCGAACTGAAGGGCGCTGCGGATGCCCTGATGATCTTCAGGCGTCAGCGGGCGTGTGGCGCGAAATCGCCAGGGGTCGTGGTCGGTGATGATGACGACGCCGCGAGGATCGACGACCAGGGTGTGCTCGGCCGTTCCGCTCCATTGCGCTTCCAGATCGGCGAAATCGATTTTGACGACGATGACGCCCAGGGTTCGAGCACCGTCGTCGATCCTGCGGGCGATGAAGAAGCCTGGACGCCCGGTGACCGAGCCGACCGCAAAGAGTTCGGCCTCCCCATGGGCCATGGCGTTGAGGAAGTAGGGGCGATAGCTGAAATTCTGTCCGACGAAGCTGCCGGGCTCGTTCCAGTTGTTCGCCGCCAGCGTCAGGCCGTTCGGCGCGATGACATAGATGGCGGCCGCGTCGGTCCGCTCCGCCAGCAGCTCCAGCTTGCCGTTCAGGCGCGCCACGGAATCGGGACGGGCGTCGCTGAGCACGGCGTGGACGTCGGGGTATTCGCTCAGCACCAGGGGAAGAAGGCGGAACTTCTGGAGGGCGCCGGCCAGTTGGCGCGCGCGCTTGTCCGCCTGCTCGGCGGCGGCGGCGTCCGTCGCCAGCCGGGCCTGGCGCGCAGCCCAGTAGGCGCCGCTCCAGACCGCCAGTCCGCAGCCCAGGATGAGGCTGGCCGCCACCAGCGTCAGCATGCGGTGTCGCGGCTGCAGGGCGTTTCGCACGGAACTGTGTGGTTTGCGGGACAAAAGGCGGTCTCACATGGGCGGTTTTCGGCACGCCGGAGCGGCGCGGGATCGGGACGAGACAGGCGTTAAAGTGAAGAAAAACATCGTGTTGTGAAGTTTTCGCGCGACTGCGTTGCCGCTCCGATCATCCCCATGACTATCATTCTTCATCGAGCCGTCGCAGAGCGGTTTAAGGGATTGGGGGCGCGGATATGTCAGATTTGATGAGCCGGGATCACTTCGATTGCAAGAATAGATTCTCCCGGAGTCGGTGATATGTCTTCAATGACTAACGCGCGCCGCCTCAAGAACATCATAGGCGGATCAACAGGCAATCTAGTCGAGTGGTTTGACTGGTATGCCTATGCTGCGTTCGCGCTTTATTTTGCGCCGATCTTTTTCCCGAGTGATGATGGAACGGCCCAACTTCTGGGCGCCGCAGCCGTTTTTGCGGTCGGTTTCCTGATGCGGCCCATCGGCGCCTGGATCATGGGCGTCTACGCCGACAGACGAGGCCGCAAGGCCGGCCTGACCTTGTCGGTCACCCTGATGTGCGCCGGCTCCCTGCTGATCGGCTGCACGCCGGGGTACGCCCAGATCGGCATCGCCGCGCCGGCCCTGCTGCTGGTCGCCCGGCTGTTGCAGGGCGTCAGCGTCGGCGGAGAATACGGTTCTTCGGCCACCTACCTGTCCGAGATGGCGACGGCCAAGAACCGCGGCTTCTGGTCCAGTTTCCAGTATGTGACCCTGATTTCCGGCCAGCTTCTGGCCCTGCTGTTGCTCATCGTCCTGCAGGCGACGATGACGGATGAGGCGCTGAGCGCCTGGGGCTGGCGCATTCCCTTCTTCGTCGGGGCGGGCCTGGCCGTGGTGGTGTTCTGGCTGCGCCGGGGTCTGGACGAGACCAACGCCTTCAAGGCGGAAGACACCCGCGCCGCGCCGAAATCCAGCGCCATGCTGCTGATCCTCAAGCACCCGAAGGAAGCGCTTCTGGTGATGGGGCTGACGGCCGGCGGCACGCTCGCCTTCTATACCTACACCACCTATCTGCAGAAATTCCTGGTCAACACGTCGGGCTTTTCCAAGGACGCGGCCACCCAGATCAGCGCTGCGGCCCTCCTGGTCTTCATGCTGCTGCAGCCCGTCGTCGGAGCCTTGTCGGACCGGATCGGGCGGCGGCCGGTGATGATCGCCTTCGGCGTGCTGGGCGTGCTCTTCACCGTGCCGATCATGTCGGCCCTGGCCACGGTGAACAGCGCGCCGGCGGCCTTCGCCCTGGCTCTTGCGGCCCTGGTGATCGTGTCCGGCTACACCGCCATCAACGCCGTGGTGAAGGCCGAACTGTTCCCGGCGCATGTGCGGGCCCTGGGCGTGGCCCTGCCCTACGCCATCGCCAACGCTCTATTCGGCGGCACGGCCGAGTACGCTGCTCTGTGGTTCAAGTCACAGAATAACGAGAGCGCCTACTTTTGGTATGTGACGGTCATGATCGGCATATCGCTCATCGTTTTTGTTTTCATGAGAGATACTAAACATAATAGCATGATTACTCACGATTGAAATCAGTATTAGCGAGCGTAATCACAAAAACCCGGCTGCGCAGCGAGGGGCTGTAACGCAAGTCTGGAGTGGGAGGGACTGAGCGATGATTAGGGATTTCAGTGAAGTTGGCTTGAAAGCGGCGAGCCTGGCGTCAGCCAGTTTGCTCAGCCTGACGGCGGGGACGGCGTTCGCACAGGAACAAGCGCAGCCTGAAGCCGCCGAGGCCGCGCGGGTGGACGACATCATCGTCACCGGCGTGCGCGGAGCGCCGCGAACGGCGATCGAGAGCCCGACGCCCATCGACGTGTTCAACGCCGAACAGTTGCAGCAGGGGGCTCAGACCGGCGTGTTCGAGTCGGTGCGTTACCTGGTGCCGTCCTTCAACCTGCCGGCGCGATCAGGCGGAGGCAGCTCCACCGTCATCGCCACCGGGGCGCTGCGAGGCCTGAACCCGGACCAGACGCTGGTGCTGGTCAATGGGAAGCGTCGTCACCGGACGGCGCTGATCAACTCGGTTTCGACGCTCTACAACGGCTCGGTCGGGGTCGACCTGAACATGATCCCGTCCAGCGCCATCGCCCGGGTCGAGGTGCTCCGCGACGGGGCGGCCGCCCAGTACGGTTCGGACGCGGTGGCGGGCGTCATCAACGTCATGCTGAACTCCAGCGCCCAGGGCGGCAGCGTCTCGGTCGCCCATGGTCGAAACTTCGACCGCAATGACGGCCGCTATGTGAACCTGGACGCCAACCTCGGTCTGGCGCTGGGCGCGGACGGCTTCCTGAACCTGTCGTACAGCTTCATGGATCGCGGCGCGTCGAACCGGGCGGAGCGCATCGCCGATTCCGTGCGCCTGTATCCGCTGTTGCCCGACGGTTCGCTCGACCCGCGCGAAGCGATCATCGACCGGATGGTGACGACCAACTACGGCACCATGCCTCAGGTCTCCAACGTCTTCGGGGCGAATGCGGCCTATACGGTCAGCAACGATCTCGAACTCTACGCCTTCGGCACCTACGGTCAGCGCAAGTCCGACCTGAGCTGGACGTGGCGGCCGCCCACCAACATCACCGTCCTGCCCGAGATCGCGCCGGACGGCCTGCGCACCCTGACCGTCATCAAGGACAAGGACTATGAGGCGGTCGTCGGCGCCCGTGGGGCTCTGGCCGGCTGGGATTGGGACCTGTCGACGGGCTACGGCTCGAACGTTTCGGACTGGGAGAACTACAGCCTGAACGCCAGCCTGGGGCCGAGCAGTCCGCGTCATTTCTACATCGGACAATTGGCGTCGGCCGAGTGGGTCAATGCGCTGGATGTGACGCGCGGCTTCACGCTCGAGAACGCCGGCGAGTTGCAGGTGTCCTTCGGCCTGCAACACCGCTGGGAGAACTACACGATCGAGCAGGGGGACGAGGCCAGCTGGATCCAGGGCGACTACGTCCGTCCGCCGGGCCAGCCGTTCGCGGGCCAGCCCCTGCCTCCCGGCACGCAGTCCACGCCGGGGTTCCGGCCTGAAGACGAGGCCGACGTCAGCCGCAACAACTACAGCGTCTATGGCGAACTGGGCTGGAATCCGACCGAGCGGTTCTATCTCGGCGGGGCCGTGCGCTACGAGAATTTCGACGACTCGGCCGGCGACACCACCATCTACAAGATCAGCAGCCGGTATGAGTTGAACGACTGGGCCGCGCTGCGGGCTTCGTTCAACACGGGCTTCCGCGCTCCCAGCCTGGCGCAGCAGGCCTATTCCGCCACCACCAGCCAGTTGCGCGACATCCGGGGCACCGGGGTCGCCGAGTCCCTGCGGTTGAAGAACTTCCAGGTCAATTCGCCGGAGGCGATCGCCCTGGGCGCGAAGCCCCTGACGCCGGAAATGTCGGAGAACCTGAGCGTGGGCTTCACCCTGACGCCCTTCTCGAACTTCGTCCTGACGTTTGACGCCTATCAGATCGACGTCGCCGATCGCATCGCCGTCACCACGACCTTCTCGCCGATCGATACGCGTCTGTCGGCGGACGGGGTGACGACCATCGGCGAACAGCTTCAGGCCATCATGGTGGCCAACGGCCTGTCGCCGGATGTCAGCGGTCAGTACTACACCAACGCCATCGACACGCGGACGCGCGGTTTCGACGTCGTCGCGACCTACAAGTACGGCACGGTCGGTTTCGGCGATTTCGATTTCAGCTTCGGCTACAATCAGAACGAAACCGAGATCACCGGCATCATCGACAATCCGCCGGAGCTGGCGGCGCTGGGCGATATCGTCATCTTCGACCGCAGCAAGCAGGCGGCGCTGACGGAATCCTTGCCGAAATCCAAGATATCGCTCAACGGCGGCTGGACGCTGGATCGGCTCAGCGCCAACCTGCGTCTGACGCGGTTCGGCGAATACACCACGCGACACTCGTCTAATCCGGCATTGGACCGCGAGATCGAAGCCGCCTGGATCACCGATCTTCAGGTCAACTACGACGTGACGGACGCCGTTCGCCTGACGCTGGGCGCCAACAACATCTTCAACGTCTACCCGACCAAGATTCAGGAGCCGTCGGCCGACCTGGGCAATGGGATGTACAGCGGGCTTGCGCCGTTCGGCTTCACCGGCGGATCCTGGTTCGTACGCGCCGCCTACAAGTGGTGATCTAGGGGAACGTTCCGGGGGCGTCGCTGCAACGGCGTCTCCGGATCTGGGTGAGAGGGGAAATCCATGCTGAGAGTTCTGCACCGGGCGACGTCCGCACTGGTTATGGCGACTGTGATCGGCCTTGCGCCCGGCGTCGCCCTTGCGCTGGCCGAGCCGACCTCGACGCCACAGGCGCCGATTGCGGCTTATAAACCGAGAAGCAATGAAATCCTGTGGGACGGCTACGGCGTCCCGCACATCTACGGCGTCGACGCGCCCTCCGCCTTCTACGGCTACGGCTGGGCCCAGGCGCGCAGCCACGGCGACAATATCCTGCGCCTGTATGGAGAAGCGCGGGGCAAGGGGGCCCAATACTGGGGCCCGGATTACGAACAGACGACCGTCTGGCTGCTGACCAACGGCGTGCCGGAGCGCGCCCAGCAGTGGTATGCGCAGCAGTCGCCTGATTTCCGCGCCAACCTCGACGCCTTCGCGGCGGGCATCAACGCCTATGCGCAGCAGAACCCCGACGACATCTCGCCCGAGGTGCGGCAGGTGCTGCCGGTCTCCGGCGCCGACGTGGTGGCCCACGCCCATCGCCTGATGAACTTCCTCTATGTCGCGTCGCCCGGCCGCACCCTGGGCGAGGGCGATCCGCCGGACCTGGCCGATCAGGGGTCCAACTCCTGGGCTGTGGCCCCGGGCAAGACGGCGAACGGGAACGCCCTGCTGCTGCAGAACCCGCACCTGTCCTGGACGACGGACTACTTCACCTACTACGAGGCGCATCTCGTCACGCCGGACTTCGAAATCTATGGCGCGACCCAGATCGGCCTGCCGGTCATCCGCTTCGCTTTCAACCAGCGGATGGGCATCACCAACACCGTCAACGGCATGGTGGGGGCCACCAACTATCGGCTGACGCTTCAGGACGGCGGCTATCTGTATGACGGTCAGGTGCGGCCGTTCGAGCGGCGTCAGGCTTCGTATCGCCTGCGTCAGGCGGACGGGTCGACGGTCGACAAGCCGTTGGAGATCCGCTCCAGCGTCCATGGCCCGGTCTTCGAGCGCGCGGACGGCACGGCCGTCGCCGTTCGGGTCGCCGGCCTGGATCGGCCAGGGATGCTCGAGCAGTATTTCGACATGATCACGGCGGACAGCTTCGACGACTACGAAGCCGCCATGGCGCGGATGCAGGTGCCGACCTTCAACATCGTCTACGCCGACCGCGAAGGGACCATCAACTACAGCTTCAACGGCGTGGCGCCCAAACGGGCCGAGGGCGACATCGCCTTCTGGCAGGGGCTCGTGCCGGGCGATTCCTCACGTTACCTGTGGACCGAGACCCACCCGCTGGACGATCTGCCGCGCGTCACCAATCCGCCGGGCGGCTTTGTGCAGAACTCCAATGATCCGCCGTGGACGCCGACCTGGCCCGTCACCTACACACCCAAGGACTTCCCATCCTATCTGGCGCCACAGACGCCGCATTCCCTGCGCGCGCAACAAAGCGTGCGTCTGATGTCCGAGAACGACGACCTGACGCTGGAGCGCTTCATGGCGCTGCAGTTGAACCATCGCGCCGTCATGGCCGACCGCACCTTGCCGGATCTGATCCCGGCGGCCCTGATCGACCCCGATCCCGAAATCCAGGCGGCGGCGCGCCTGCTGGCGGCGTGGGATCGCGAGTTCACCAGCGACAGCCGCGCCGCCCTGCTGTTTGAGGAATGGGCGCGTCTGTTCGCCGGTCAGAGCTTCGCCGGTCAGGCGGGCTTCGCCACGCCCTGGTCGCTGGATAAGCCGGTCAGCACGCCCTACGGCGTCCGCGATCCCAAGGCCGCCGTCGATCAACTGCGGACCGCCATCGCCAACACCAAGCGCAAATACGGCGCGATCGATCGGCCGTTCGGCGACGCCTCACGCATGATCCTGAACGACGTGAATGTTCCGGGCGCCGCTGGCTACGGCAACCTGGGTTCCTTCCGGGTCTTCACCTGGTCCGATCCTGACGAAAACGGGGTTCGCACGCCCGTCCACGGCGAGACGTGGGTGGCGATGATCGAGTTCTCCACGCCGGTGCGGGCCTATGGTCTGATGAGCTACGGCAATTCTCGCCAGCCGGGCACGACGCACTACAGCGATCAGATCGAACGCGTGTCGCGCGCCGATTTCCGCGAGCTGTTGCTGCGCCGAGAGCAGGTCGAGGCCGCGCTCCAGGAACGCACGCCCTTTAACTTCAAGCCATGAAAGGCCTGACTATGACACGACGGATCGGATATTCGGCGAGCGCGGCGTCATTGGCGCTGATGGTGGCCGCCTCTGGAGCGGCGGCGGGCGAGCCGGCCTTCACCTCGGTTCAGGTCGAGGGCTTTTCGGTACCGGGCGCTCTGTCGAACGCCTGGGCCGACTTCGACAACGACGGCGACCTGGACCTGGCCGTCTCCTGGAAGAGCGGCGAAGTCCGTCTCTATCGCAACGACGGCGGAACCTTCGTCAACGTCGGCCCGGAGATGGGCCTGCCGACCTCGGGCATCGAAATCCGGGGGCTGAGCTGGGGCGATTTCGATGGCGACGGCTTTGTCGACCTGATGGGCGGATCGAACGTCATGGGCGATCGCGCGGCCAATCGCTCCTTCGTCTGGCGCAACGACGGCGGTCTGCGTTTTGTGGAGCAGGCCGAGTCGCTGGGTCTTCTCGTTCCAGGGCGGATGAGCCGTCAGGCCAACTGGATCGACTACGACAACGACGGCGCGCTGGACTTCTATGCGGCGGACCGCGCAGGGCCGAACCAGCTCTTCCGTAATCAGGACGGCCGTTTCGTTCCGGTGATGGGGGAGGGCGGCGTCAACGATGTTCGCGCCACCGTCGGGGCCTGTTGGCTGGACTATGACCGCGACGGCGACCTGGACCTGTTCCTGGCCAACCAGTCCGGCTCCACCGACGCCTTGTGGCGCAATGACGGCGGCAGCTTCGTCGATGTGGCGCCGGCCCTGGGCATGGACCAGGCCGGGCGGGATCGCAGCACGGGCGGCGTCGGTTGCGCGGTCGGCGACTATGACAACGACGGGAACCTCGACCTCTTCGTCGCCGTCTATGGCGCGGACCTGCTTTACCGCAATAACGGCGACGGGACGTTTTCCGAAGTCGCGGCCCAGGCTGGGCTGGACCATGGCGGCCACGCCGTGGCGGCGGCCTGGGGCGACTACGACAATGACGGCTGGCTGGACCTCTTCGTCACCCATTATGAAGGCGAGCCGGGCAAGCAGATTCCCGTCAATCTGCTCTACCGCAATCTCGGCGACGGCCGGTTTGAACAGGTCCTGACCCGCGAGAGCCTGTTGAACGCCGGCGATCACGGCGTCGAATGGATCGATTACGACAACGACGGCGCGTTGGACCTGTCGCTGACCGACGGATACGGCGACGAGGGCGGCCACTTCCTTTTCCATAACGATCTGGCTGAGCCGGCGCGCTCACGCAGCCTCAGCGTTCTGGTCCTGGACGAGGGCGGAAAGCGTATTCCGCCAGGCGCGGAAGTGCGGCTGTTTGACCGGGCGGGCCAAATCCTCGGGACCCGGCAGGTCTCGACGGGCGGCGGCTATAACGCCCAAAGCGCCGGTCCCGTGCATTTCGGCCTGGCCAGGATGCAGCCGGTTCGGGTCGAGGTCAGCTATATGGGCGGCAAGCGGGTCGTGATCGAAGATGTTGATCCTCAAGCTTTCACCGGTCGGCGATTGGCCGTGACGCCGGCGGGCCTGCTGAAGCAGCCATAGGCCCGCCGTCGCGATCACGAAGCGGCTGATAAGCGCCCCCCTTCGCCGTCGCCGAGATCGGCTCTCGGCTTTGGTCGCACGCGCGTCATCGCGTTTGCGGAAGGTCTCGCCTATATAGCGACCCTTCCGTGTCGTGCGGATCGGCCACGTTCCTGACGGGAGTTTCGAGTACGTCGTCGTTTCGCGTGCGCTCCGTGTGCGCCAGTGTTTTGATCTTTCTAGATAAATGACGATAAAACAACCGCATAGGCTATCCGTCGCGCCCATGATGGACTGGACCGACCGCAATTGTCGGGCGTTTCATCGTGCGCTGAGCGTGCGCGCCCTGCTCTATACGGAGATGGTCACGGCGCCGGCGGTGATCCACGGGGACCGCGACCGCCTGCTGGGCTTCGACGCGGTCGAGCATCCGGTGGCGCTGCAACTGGGCGGGTCGGATCCGGCGCAACTGGCCGAGGCGGCGAAGATCGGCGAGACCTATGGCTATGACGAGATCAATCTGAACGTCGGCTGTCCGTCGGACCGGGTGCAGTCGGGCCGGTTCGGCGCCTGTCTGATGCGCGAGCCGGAGCTGGTGGCCGACTGCATGGCGGCGATCAGGGAAGCCGTCAGCGTCCCGGCCACCGTCAAATGCCGCATCGGCGTCGATGATCAGGACCCGGAGATCAGCCTGTTCGCCACGGTCGACGCCTCGGCGGCGGTGGGGATCGACAGCTTTGTCGTCCACGCGCGCAAGGCGTGGCTGAAGGGGCTGTCGCCCAAGGAGAACCGCGACGTGCCGCCGCTGGACTATGCGCTGGTGCGACGGTTGAAGCGCGAGCGGCCGCATCTGACCATCTGCATCAACGGCGGGATCGGCGATCTGGATCAGGCCGAGGCGCATCTGAAGGCCGACGACGGGGTGCAACTGGACGGCGTCATGCTGGGCCGCGCCGCCTATCACGAACCGGCGCTGATGGGGCAGGTGGATCGCCGCATCTTCGGCGAGGCGACGCCGGACGTGGACGTGTTCGAGGCGCTGGAGCGTTACCGCCCCTATATGGCTGCGCGGCTGGACGAGGGCGCTAATCTGGCGAGCATGACCCGGCACATGCTGGGCCTGATGCACGGCCGGGCCGGCGCGCGCGCCTTCCGTCGCATCCTGACCGTCGAGGGCGTGAAGCCCGGCGCGGGGCTGGAGGTCGTGGATCGCGCGGTCGAGGCCGTGCGCGAGGCCGAGGCGCGCAAGGCGGCCTGATTTGCGTTCTCCTCCCCACCCAGTGGGGAGGTGGCGCGCCGCCGAAGGCGACGTGACGGAGGGGCCGCTTGGTTCCGCCGTCATATGCCCCTCCACCACTTCGTGGTCCCCCTCCCCATTGCATGGGGAGGAAAAGGCTGACGGCGCGATGGCGGACGGCTAAGCCATGGCTCATGACCCTCCCCCTGTCCGAAATCGCCCTGATGCTCGCCGCCCTGGCTGGAGCCGGCGCAATCGCGGGCGTGATCGGCGGCCTGTTCGGCGTCGGCGGCGGCACGGTGCTGGTGCCGGCGCTGTTCTACGCCTTCTCGGTGCTGGGCGTGGGGGGCGAAAGCAATCTGCACGTCGCCATCGGCACCTCGCTGCTGACCATCGTGGCCACCTCGCTCCGGTCCCTGGCCACGCACCGCGCGCATGGGGCGGTGGACGAAACGGTCTTGAAGACCTGGACGCCCTGGGTGGCGTTCGGGGGCCTGGTCGGGGCGGCGATCGCCGGCTTCACCTCGATGGAGGGGCTGGCCGTCGTCTACGGCGCCTGCCTGCTGCTGGTCGCAACGCAGATGGGATTGACGCCCGAGCGGTTCACCCTGCGAAAGGACCTGCCCACGGGCTGGGGGCGGCGCGGGGTGGGCACGGGCATCGGCCTGCTGTCGGCCATGATGGGCGTCGGCGGGGGCAGTCTGGGCGGCATGACCATGACCCTGTGCGGGCGGCCGATCCATCAGGCGGTGGCGACGGCCTCGGGCTTCGGCCTGGCCATCGGGGCGGCGGCGGCCCTTGGCTTCACCGTCTTCGGCTGGGATGCGCCGGGGCGGCCGCCCTTGTCGCTGGGCTACGTCAATGTGCCGGCGGCCGTCATCATGGGGCTGCTGACGGCGCTGACGGCGCCCTATGGGGCGCGGCTGGCGCACCGGCTGGATCGCAAGATCCTGCGCCGAGCTTTCGCCGTCTATCTGCTGCTGACCGCCCTGTCGGTGGTCCTGAAGGCGTTGTGACCGCGACTAAGTAGATGCCCGCAGGCGGGCGCTAACACTTTGCGAACAGGCGCACGTTAGGAGCGGTGCTGAACCTCTCTCCCCGAGCCTCGAAGTCATGTTGCAGAACCTGTCCGTCCCCAAGAAGCTGATCCTGTCCTTCATGGCGGTGATCGCGGCGTGCGGGGCGGCCACCCTGATCGTCCTTTGGTGCGTGGCGTCCTTGCAGCGCGCCGATGCGGCGGACCTGACCTCGCGCGAGGTGATGAAGGCGTCGGACCGTCTGATGGCCGCCGCCGTCGAGCAGCAGAACGCCATGCGCGGTTACGTCGCCAATCGCGACCCCGGCTTCGTCGAGGCCTTCAACCAGGGCGGCGCCGACGTGAAGGCGCGGATGGCGGACCTGGCTGCGTCCGACGTCGAGGGCGTTTATGTCAGCGAGCAACAGAGCCTGATCGCCGCCGCCGCCACCTTTGAAAAGAGCGCCTCGGACGTCATGGCCCTGGCGCGCGATCCGGCGACCCAGGGCGCCGCCCTGGCCCAGGTCGCCTCGGCGGCGCGCCTGACCGACATTCGCCAGGCGGTCGGTTCGATCCGCGAGAAGGAGGCCGTTCAGGCCCAGGCGCGCGCCGAGGCCAAGGCCTCCGCCTTCACCCAGGCCTATGTCGCCTTCGCCATCGGCGGGGTGCTGGCGCTGGGCATCGCCATGACGGCCGCCCTGTGGCTGATCGGCGCCTTGAGCCGACCGGTGGAGGCCATGACCCGCGCCATGGGCCGTCTGGCCGGCGGCGATCTGAACGTCGCCATCCCGGCGGTCGGCCGTCGCGACGAGATCGGCCGCATGGCCGACGCCGTCCTGACCTTCAGGCAGAACGCCGAGGAGAAGGTGCGGCTGGAAGCCGAGGCCGAGGCCGCGCGCCTCGCCGCCGATGCTGAACGCGAGGCCCAGGCCGAGCGCGACGCCGAGGCCGCCCGCCAGCAGGCCCGCGTGGTCGAGGGCGTGGCCAAGGGCCTGGATAAGCTGTCGCACGGCCAGTTGGCCTTCC
>DGIZ01000037.1 GCA_002386585.1 Brevundimonas sp. UBA4609
CAGCGTCGGCCAGGTGGGGCGCGCGTTGCGGACGGCCCAGGCGCACCGGGCGATCGAAGACGCGCACGGCCAGTTCGCGCACGCCGTTCAACTGGCTGGCGCCGCCGGTCAGGACCAGGCCTGCGCCGGGCTCCAGCCCCATGCCCGCGTGCTTCAGCCGGTCGCGCAGCAGCTCCAGCGTCTCTTCCACGCGCGGGGCGATGACGGTCTTCAGCATGGCGCGCGGGACGATGACCGGACCGGCCGAGGCGTCCTCGCCGCGCGGCGGGGCCTCGAGCATTTCGCGGTCTTCGTTGGCGCTGGCCATGGCCGAGCCGTGCAGGGTCTTCAGCCGCTCGGCGCCGACGCGCGAGGTCGACAGGCCGCGCGCGATGTCGGCGGTCACATGGTCGCCGCCGACGTTCAGGCTCTCGATGTGCAGCAGGGAGCGCCCGCCCCAGACCGCCGCCGAGGTCGAGCCGCCGCCCATGTCGATGCACAGGGCGCCCAGCTCCATCTCATCCTCTTCCAGCGCGGCGAGGGAGGAGACGACCGGCGCGGCGGCCACGCCCTGCAGGTCCAGATGGGCCAGTTCGAGGCAGTGGCTGAGGGCGTTGAACGACCCCTCGGACATGGAGACGACCAGCAGGTCCAGCCCCAGCGAGCCGCCGCGCATCGAGCGCGGGTCGTGGACGCCGCGCGCCCCGTCCACCGACCAGGCGATGGGCAGGACGTGGATCGGGCGCCGGTTCGGCAGGCGGATCTGCGCCAGGGCCATGCCGATGGCGCGCGCCAGGTCCGCATCGCTGATCGGATGCGAGCCCAGCGAGACGCGCGCCTGCACCCGGTGGCTGGCCATCTGGCCGATGGCCGTGGTGACGACGACGCCGGAGACAGGGGCGCCCGCCGCGCGCTCGGCGCGTTCGACGGCGTGGCCGATGGCCTGGGCGGTCTCGTCCATGTTGACGATGGCCCCGCCCTTGACGCCGCGCGACTGGACGTGGCCGGCGCCGGCGACGCGGATGGTGCGGTCGGCGTGGCGCACGCCGTCCGGCTTCATGATGAAGCAGGCGACCTTGGCCTGGCCGAGATCGAGCGCGGCCACGACCGGCGCGCGCGGCGCGCCCCTGCCCTGTTCCGGCTTCATGTCTCGGCTGCGTCCAACCATGGGGTCGTGTCCTAAGGGGTCAGAGGGTCAAGCGGCGCCTTCGGAAGGGCGAACGGCCACTTCTTCCGGCGTGCGAAGGTCGATGCGGGCGAAGCCCAGATCCAGCAGGCGTTCGCGCTGGTCCAGGGCGTCGAGGCGGATGAGGGCGGATTCCTGATCCACGGCGGGTAGCTGGATCAGGGCGCCGTCCTTGAGGCGCAGATCCCAGCGGCGCTCGTCCACGCGGACCAGGGCGTCGACCTTGGCCATCAGGCGCGGACGCTGGCCCAGCAGGGGCAGAACATCGGAGGCCGCCTGATCGGCGCCCTTGCCCACCACCAGCGGCAGGCGCGGATAGCGGCCCGCGTCAGCGCCGGGAATGACGATGCCTTGGGCATCGATGACGTGGGCCTTGCCGCCCACCTGCCAGACGGCCAGGCGGTCGTGCTCCTTGACGTCGACGATCAGGGTGTCGGGCAGCAGGCGCACCACGCGCGCCTCCTTGACCCAGCCGACCGACTGCACCCGGTCGCGCACGGCGGCCAGATCGAGACTGACGATAGGCTGGTCGGCATGGACGCCGACAGCGGCGCGCACGGCGGCGGCGGCCTCGGGCGAGGCGCCGGTGACGTGGACCTGACGCACCTTCAAGCCCATGCCGGTCGTGACGGCGTCAAAGCGTTCGGTGACGGCCGTCGAGATGCGCTCAGCCCGCGCGCCGGTGGCCAGCACGGCCGCCAGTATGCCGACGCCGACCACCAGGGTCGCCGCCACGACGCGCGGCGACATGTCCAGACGGCCGATCTCGGCCGCGCGGCCGGACGGAGCGCCGCGCGCCCCGCCCTTGCCCGAAGACTGTCGCCGACCGCCGCGCACTACCGCGGGCATGAGGCGTCCTCCACCATCCAACGAACCAGTTCGCGATAATCCATACCGACAAAGGCCGCCTGCTCGGGGACGAGCGAGGTCGGGGTCATGCCGGGCTGGGTGTTCACCTCCAACAGAACGAGAACGTCGTTAACATCGTCATAACGGAAGTCGGCCCTGGACACGCCTCGGCACCCCATGGCCGCGTGGGCCAGCTCGGCCTGACGTAAAGCCTTGTCAAAGACGTGCGGCGGCAGCTCGGCGGGCAGGACGTGGCGCGAGCCGCCGGGCGCGTATTTGGCCTCGTAGTCGTAGAAGCCCTTGGTCGGGGTGATGTCGGTGATGGTCAGGGCGCGCGGGCCGGACGCCTCGCCCACGACGGCGACCGCCAGCTCCTTGCCGGGGATGAAGGGTTCGACCATCACCTGGTCGCCATAGGCCCAGTCTTCGGCGCCGACCTCGGCGACCGGACGGTTGGCGCCCTCGCGCACCAGGAAGACGCCGACGGACGAGCCCTCGGCGTTCGGCTTGACCACATAGGGCGGGTCGATGACGTGGCGGCTGGCGACCTCATGCCGGTCGAACAGGCCGCCGCCCGGCACGATGACGCCCGCCGCGTGCAGAACGGCCTTGGACTTGTCCTTGTCCATCGCCAGGGCCGAGGCCAGGACGCCGGAATGGGTATAGGGCAGCTTCAGCGTCTCGAGGATGCCCTGGACGCAGCCGTCCTCGCCCCATTTGCCGTGCAGGGCGTTGAAGACGACGTCCGGCTTCAACGCCGTCAACACCTGGGCCAGATCGCGCCCGGCGTCGACGCGCGTGACCTTGGCCGCCTGCCCCTCAAGCGCGTCCGCGCAGCCGCGTCCAGAGGACAGCGAGACCTCGCGTTCCGAAGACAGGCCGCCCATCAGGACAGCTACATGGAGGGTGTTCAGGGGCGCACGCATGACCACATCCGAAGACTAGCCCGCCCCTATGCCCTGAATACGGTTAACCGGTTGGAAACGATACGGGGTCGTGGAAGGAAATTCGTCACCTTTCGCCCCTCTCCCGATGGGAGAGGGCTTGAGCCTCCAAGAGCGCAGCGATTGGAAAAGGCGAAAGGGTGAGGGTTCGCGGGTGAAGTCGGCCGAAGGCCGTCGCGCCACGGCTTACGCCGACTGACAGGACAAGCCCCTCACCCTTTCGCGCCAGAACGATCGCTGCGCTCTCGTGCGCTCAAGCCCTCTCCCGCCGGGAGAGGGTTACTTCCGCCCGATCCGGCGGATTTCCCAGTTCAGCTGCACGCCCGTCTTCGCCAGCACGTCGGCGCGCACGGCTTCGCCCAACCCCTCGATGTCCGCCGCCGTCGCCTCGCCGGGGTTGATCATGAAGTTGGAGTGCAGTTCGCTGAACTTGGCGCCGCCCCCGGTAACGGCGTGCAGCTTGCCGCGCCAGCCCGCCTCATCGACCAGCTTCCAAGAGGAATGGCCGTCCGGGTTCTTGAAGGTCGAGCCGCCGGTCTTTTCGCGGATCGGCTGGGTCTTCTCGCGGCGCTCGGTGATTTCCTGAATACGGGCGGCGACGGCCTCAGGCGCGTCGGGCGTCCCGCGCCAGGTCGCCTCGATCCAGATGATGTCGGCCGGGGCGTTGGAGTGGCGATAGGTATAGCCGAAATCGGCCAGGGTCAGTTCGACCCGCTCGCCCTTGCGGTTCAGGCCCCAGGCGGAAACCAGCACGTCTTTCGTCTCAGCGCCGTAGCAGCCCGCGTTCATCGTCAGGGCGCCGCCGATCGAGCCGGGGATGCCCGCATAGAACTCCAGCCCGGCGATGCCCGCCTTGGCCGACGCGCGCGCCACCATGCTGTCCAGCGCGCCCGCGCCCGCCGTGACGGTGACGCCGTCGGTCGTGACCTGGCCCCAGACGCGGCCCGCCAGACGGATCACCACGCCCTCGACCCCGCCGTCGCGCACGATCAGGTTGGAGCCGACGCCGATCGCCGTCACCGGCACGTCCTCGGGCAGGGCCTTCAGGAAGTCGGCCAGATCGTCGGCGTCCGCCGGAATGAACAGGGCGTCCGCCGCCCCGCCCACGCGAAACCAGGTGTAGGGGCCCAGCGGCTCGTTCAGCAGCAGCTTGCCGCGCACGGCGGGGAGGTTATCGCGCCAAGGCATCATTATTTCCGCTCATCCCCGCGGAGGCGGGGACCCAGTAAGAGCTACTGCGATGCCCGCTCATGACAACCCGCGCAAGACCCCGAGCGTCGCAGCCTGAAGCCAAAGCACTGGGTCCCCGCCTCCGCGGGGATGAGCGGATGGTGGGGAGATTCAGCCCAACGCCTCCAGCTGCGCCGGCAGGGCGTAGGCCCAGCTGGTGATATCGCCCGCGCCCAGCAGGACGACCAGATCGCCAGGCTTCGCCTCTTCGCGGATGACGCGCGGCAGGGCGGCGGCGTTCTCCAGCGCCGCGACGTGGCGGTGGCCGTAGCGGCGGACCCCCTCGACCAGGGCGTGCTTGTCGACACCCTCGATCGGCTGTTCGCCCGCCGGATAGACATCGGCGACCAGGACGCTGTCCGCGTCCGAGAAACAGGTCGAGAAGTCCTGCATCAGATCGCGCAGGCGAGTGTAGCGGTGCGGCTGGACCACGGCGATGACGCGGCCGGGATTGTCGGCGTTGTGGACGACCTGACGCGCGGCCTTCAGCACGGCGGCGATCTCGACCGGGTGGTGGCCATAGTCGTCGATGACGCGCACGCCGTGGGCCACGCCCGTGGTGGTGAAGCGGCGCTTGACCCCGCCGAACCCGGCCAGACCGGCGCGGATGGCGTCCTCGTCCACCCCGATCTCGCGCGCCACGGCGATGGCGGCCAGGGCGTTGGAGACATTGTGCCAGCCCGCCATCGGCAGATGCAGGTTCTCGATGCGCGCGGGCTCTTCCAGAGCATCCATGCCCTGACGCTGGATCACCACGTCGAAGCGCGAGCCGTCCGGGTCCATCCGCACATTGTCGGCGCGGACCATGGCCTGCGGATTGAGGCCGTAGGTGACCAGACGACGGTTATCGATCTGGGCCGCCAGCTTCTGCACCTCGGGGTGATCCAGACAGACCACGCCGAAGCCGTAGAAGGGAATGTCCTTGATGAAGTCGCAGAAGGCCTTCTTCACCGCGTCGAAGTCGCCGTAGTGGTCCAGGTGCTCCGGGTCGATGTTGGTGATGATCGCGACCGTGCATTTCAGGCGCAGGAAGGAGCCGTCGCTCTCGTCCGCCTCGACCACCATCCAGTCGCCGTCGCCGACCTTGGCGTTGGTGCCATAGGCGTTGATGATGCCGCCGTTGACCACCGTCGGGTCCAGCGACCCGGCGTCCAGCAGGGCCGCCACCATCGAAGTCGTCGTCGTCTTGCCGTGGGTGCCGCCGACGCCGATCGAGAACTGCAGGCGCATCAGTTCGGCCAGCATCTCTGCCCGGCGGACCAGAGGAATGCGGCGTTCGCGGGCCACCATCAGCTCGGGGTTGGTCGGCTTGACCGCCGTGGAATAGACCACCGCCGAGACGCCCTCGGTCACATGGGCGGCGTCATGGCCGATGTAGATGCGGGCGCCCAGCTTCTCCAGCCGCTCGGTGTTGGTGCTGGCCTTGGCGTCCGAGCCCTGCACCTGATAGCCGATCTTCAGCATGATCTCGGCGATGCCGCTCATGCCGATGCCGCCGATGCCGACGAAGTGGACAGGCCCGAGGGCGAACGGAACGGGGCGAAGACGACGGATCATCTTCGCCCCATAGCTCAAACAGGATGCGATTTGCACCATGCCTTCGCCTGGGTGAGCGGGTTTATGCCGCCTGGATCTCAGCCCATTCGCGCCAGAAGGCGTGCAGGGCCGCGATGTCGCCGTTGCACAGCAGGGGCATGGCCTGCCGCAGACGGGCGTCGTCCCAGTCCCACCATTTCATCTCCAGCAGCATGGCGATGCTGTCGTCATCGAACCGCTTGCGGATGACCCGGGCCGGATTGCCGCCGACGATGGCGTAGGGCTCGACATCGCGCGTCACCAGCGCCCGCGTGCCGATCACGGCGCCGTCGCCAACCTTCACGCCCGGCATGATGATGGCTTCGCTGCCGATCCAGACGTCGTTGCCGATGACCGTGTCGCCTGCCTTCTGGAAGGCGTCGACCGCCCCGGCGAAATGCGGGACCTCCGGCATGTAGAAGAATGGGAAGGAGCTGGCCCAGTCGTTCCGGTGTCCCTGATTACCCGCCATGATGAAGGCGGCCCCGCTGCCGATCGAGCAGAAGTCTCCGATGATCAGCCGGTCCACGCCCGGCTGGGTCATCAGATAGCGGGCGCAGTCGTCAAAGCCGTGACCGTGATACCAGCCGGAATAATAGCTGTAGCGCCCGACGATGATGTTGGGATTGGTCACCAGATCGGACAGCAGTCGGCCCTTGAACGGGCTTTCGAAAACCTGAGTCATGGAAATCTCTATGTGCGCGGCCGCAGCCGGTCAGCGCCGGGCGGCCTTGGAATTTTTTACTGAAGGCTATGAAGCGCGCAGCCTTGATGCGCCGGGCGAAACCGGGTCGCACAGGGTGCGCCGCTCGGGGGCGTCAGGCCCGCACGGACGCTATCAGAAGGGTCTGACCGCCATTTCCATGTGGCGATTATGGCCCCGTTTCGTCGCAACGCAATCCACGCAATCGCCGCCGCGTGAATCTTGGTTACTCCGCCTTAACCGTAAGGATTCACCATAAGCGTCTCATCTGTCCGGGGCCGCTTTTCCATGTCCGAGTTGAAGACCGACGTCATCCTGCGGGGCGACTGCATCGAGGTGCTGAAGGGCCTGCCGGACAAGTCGGTGGACATGGTCTTCGCCGACCCGCCCTATAACCTGCAACTGGGCGGCGACCTGCTGCGTCCGGACAACTCCAAGGTCGATGCGGTCGACGACGACTGGGACAAGTTCGACAGCTTCGCCGCCTATGACGCCTTCACCCGCGCCTGGCTGGGCGAGTGCCGCCGCGTGCTGAAGGACGAGGGCAGCCTGTGGGTCATCGGCAGCTACCACAACATCTTCCGCCTGGGCGCGGCGATGCAGGACCTGGGCTTCTGGGTGCTGAACGACATCATCTGGCGCAAGTCGAACCCTATGCCGAACTTCAAGGGCACGCGCTTCACCAACGCCCATGAAACCCTGATCTGGGCCGCCAAGTCGCGCGAGCAGAAGCGCTACACCTTCAACTACGACGCGCTGAAGGCCTTCAACGAAGACACCCAGATGCGCTCGGACTGGACCCTGGCCCTGTGCACCGGCGGCGAGCGCCTGAAGGACGAGAACGGCGACAAGGCCCACCCGACCCAGAAGCCCGAGGCCCTGCTGCACCGCGTGCTGCTGTCGGCCAGCCGCGTCGGCGACGTGGTGCTGGACCCCTTCTTCGGCACCGGCACGACGGGCGCGGCGGCCAAGCGTCTGGGCCGTCACTTCATCGGCATCGAGCGCGACGAGACCTACGCGAGCCTGGCCGAGAAACGCATCAAGGCCGTCATCCCCGCCGCGCCGGAAGACCTGGTCGTCACCGGCTCCAAGAAGGCCGAACCCAAGGTGCCGTTCGGCGCCCTGGTCGAGGCCGGGCTGCTGGCGCCGGGCGACAAGCTGTATTGCCCCAAGGGCGAGCGCGAGGCGCGGGTGCGGGCGGATGGTTCGCTGGTGTCCGGAGCCCTGACCGGCTCGATCCACAAGCTGGGCGCCCTGCTGGAAAACGCCCCGGCGTGCAACGGCTGGACCTACTGGCGCTTCAAGACGGATACGGGCCTGCGCCCCATCGACGCCCTGCGCGCCGAGATTCGGGCCGGGATGCAGTAAAGGGCGAATTCCGTTCGCTCCTAACTCACAGGCGGGATTGAAGAATATCGTTCCAGCAACGCTGGAACCCGGCGAACCTGGACGGATTGAGGTTGCAGCGCCGCGTATCGACGCGACGCAGGAGCCCGCCATGAAAATCGCCCAAGTCACGCCCTTGTATGAGGCCGTGCCGCCCCGTCTTTACGGCGGCACGGAGCGCGTGGTCGCCCATCTGACCGACGCCCTTGTCGATCTCGGCCACGACGTCACCCTGTTCGCCAGCGCCGACGCGCGCACTCGCGCCCGTCTGGTCCCGGTTCGCGATCAGGCCATGCGCCTGGACCCCGCCCCGTTGAAGTCGGATCTGGCGGCGCATATGAGCCAGCTGGCCGAGGTGCTGGACCGCGCCGACCGTTTCGACGTCATCCATTTCCACACCGACATGGTCCATTTCCCCTTCTTCGAGGGTTGGGCGGACAAGACGGTGACGACCCTGCACGGACGGCTCGACTTGAAGGATCTGGCGCCCGTCTATGACCGCTGGTCGGAGTTCGGCCTAGTGTCGATCTCGGACGATCAACGCCGCCCCCTGCCCCACGCCAACTGGCGCGCGACCGTGCACCACGGCATGCCGGGCGACCTCTATCGCTTCTCGCCCCGGTCGCAGGGCTATCTGGCCTTCCTGGGCCGCATCTCGCCGGAGAAGCGCCCGGACCGCGCCATCGAGATCGCCGCCCGGCTCAACAAGCCGCTGAAGATCGCGGCCAAGGTCGACGCCGCCGACCGCGTCTATTGGGAGACGGTGATCGAGCCGCTGGTGCGAGGCAATCCCCTGGTCGAGTTCGTCGGCGAGATCGGCGATGCGGAAAAGTCCGCCTTCCTGGGCGGCGCCGAGGCCCTGCTGTTCCCCATCGACTGGCCCGAGCCGTTCGGCCTGGTGATGATCGAGGCCATGGCCTGCGGCACGCCCGTCGTGGCCTTCGCCTGCGGCTCGACTCCCGAGATCATCGAGGACGGCGCCACCGGCTTCCTGGTCTCGACCATGGAGGAGGCGGTCGCCGCTGCCGCCCGGGCGCATCGGCTGGACCGGGAGGCGATCCGGGCGCGGTTCGACCTTCGCTTCTCCGCCACGGCCATGGCGCGGCGGTATCTGGACGTCTACGCCGACCTTCTGGCGCAGCGGCCGTTCGCGGCGCCGATGCGGAGCATCGAGGAAGAACGCAGCTTCGCCGCCCTGGCCTGACCTCTCCGCCTGATCAGCCGAGCCTGACGACGAACGCCGTTTTCATCTGAACTGAACCGCCTCCCCGGCCGTTCGCTTGTGACTTCATCAGGGGGACGAACCGCAAGCGGAGACGCTTATGGACGACGCCTATTCTGTCCAGGCCACGGCCGCCGACACCAACGATCAGGACGGTCTCGAGACCCTGATGGCGCTGAAGGACGGCGACGCCTTCCTCGTCGCCGATCACTGGGGGGACGTGAAGGCGGGCGCAGACGGCCTGTTCGAGCGGGACACGCGGCTGCTGTCCCGCTTCGTCCTGACGGTCGGGCGCGCGCGGCCGTCACGGCTCAGTTCGGGCGTGACCAAGGACAACGTCTTCTTCACCTGCCATTCCACCAACCGGCCCCTGCCGCCGATGGGCGGGCGCTCGGCCCCGGCGGGAGTGCTGCACCTGGAACGACGACGCTTTCTGTGGAATCGGCGCCTGTTCGAGCGGGTGCGGATGGTCAACCACGGCGTCGAAGACATCCTGCTGCCGCTGACGTTCGAGTTCGACGCCGACTTCGCCGACATCTTCCAGGTGCGCGGCACGGTGCGGCCCCAGCACGGTGAAATCCACCCGCCGGTGATCGACGGACGGCGCGTGACCTTCAGCTACACCGGCCTGGACGGCGTGGGACGGACCAGTTGTCTGGCCTTCTCGGAACCGCCGGCCCGTCTCAGCGCCAACCGGGCCGAGTTCATGTTCAGCCTGCCGCGCGGGCGCAGCCTGGACCTGTTCATCGAATGCGGCCTAGACGCCTGCGAACAGCCGGACGAGACGCGCTGGCGCTGGCACGCCATCCTGGCGCGGCTGGCCATGCGGCGACGGCTGCGAAGGGGCGCCATCGTCGAGGGCGGGCGCAACCAGGGCTTCAACGACTGGCTGCGACAGTCGCGGGCCGACATCGCCCTTCTGGTCACCGACCTGCCGACGGGCCCCTATCCCTATGCGGGGACGCCGTGGTTCTCGACCCCGTTCGGGCGCGACGGCATCATCACCGCCTGGCAGATGCTGTGGATCGACCCCGGCCTGGCCAAGGGGGTGCTGACCTATCTGGCCTCGCGTCAGGCGACCGAGACCAACGCCTTCATGGACTCCGCCCCCGGCAAGATCATGCACGAGACGCGCGGCGGCGAGATGAGCGTGCTGGGAGAGGTGCCGTTCGGCCTCTACTACGGGGGCGTCGACACCACCTGCCTGTTCATCGCCCTGGCCGGCGCCTACGCCAAGCGCACCAACGACTATGAGACGGTGCGCGCCCTGTGGCCCCATCTGATCGCGGCGGCGGGCTGGATGAGCGACTATGGCGACAGCAACGGCGACGGCCTGATCGACTACGCCCGCGCGGCGGACACAGGCCTTTCGAACCAGGGCTGGAAGGATTCCGAGGACTCCATCTTCCACGCCGACGGCCGCTTTCCCAAGGGGCCGATCGCCCTGTTGGAGGTCCAGGGCTACGCCTTCGCCGCCTGGAAGGCGCTGGCCGAGATGGGCGCCGTGCTCGGCGACGGTCGCGCCCTCGAGTGGGCGAACCGGGCCGAGGCGCTGCGCGCCCTGGTCGAGGACCGCTACTGGATGGAGGACGAGGGCTTCTACGCCATCGCCCTGGACGGCGACGGGGAGCAATGCCGCGCCATCGCCTCCAACGCCGGGCATCTGCTGTTCACCGGCCTGCCTTCGCACGAACGGGCGCGACAAGTGACGCGGCGGATGCTGACGGCCGAGTTTCGCTCGGGCTGGGGTCTGCGGACCCTGGCCAAGGGACAGGCTCGCTTCAACCCGATGAGCTATCATAACGGCTCGGTCTGGCCGCACGACACGGCCCTGGCGGCGGCGGGCATGGCCCGCTACGGCGAACGGCGGGCGGTGGCCATGCTGCTGGGCGAGATCTATGGCTCGGCCGCCCATTTCCAGATGCGCCTGCCCGAACTGTTCTGCGGCTTCGTGCGCGAGACGGGCGAGCCGCCCATCGCCTATCCGGTCGCCTGCCTGCCCCAGGCCTGGGCGGCGAGTTCGGTCTTCCTGATGATGCAGTCGGTGCTGGGCCTGAACATCGACGCCGCCGAAGGCCTGGTCGAGGTCAACAATCCCGCCCTGCCCGCCGGGCTGGACCGGCTGTCGATCACGCGCCTGAAGGTCGGCGAGGGGGTGATCGACCTGCACTTCCAGCGCCTGAGCGGCCATGTGGTGGTGATGCCGCGCGAACGCAGCGGGACGGTGAACCTGAGGGCGACAGGCTAGGCGGCGCCCAGAGCCCGCTCCAGCGCCTTCCTGAACACGGTCGGCAGGGCTTTGGCCGCCTCGTCCGCCGGGGTCCATGAGAAGTCGCCCTCGCCCGTCGCCACATGCACTTCCAGCGTCAGGCTGAAGTGGGTGAAGACGTGCTCGACCGCCCCGGCCGCGCGCCAGTCGCCTTCAGTCGGCGGGGCGAAATCCGGCGTCGTCCCCCAGTCCGACGTCGGCAGGCCCGCCATCCCCCCCAGCAGCCCCTTGTCCGGCCGCCGCACCAGGGCGACGCGCCCCGCTGCATCGGTCAGCACATAGGCGTGGCCGCGCCGATGCGGCCGTTCGGCCTTCTTCGTCTTCAGGGGATAGCGTTCAGGCGTCCCCGTCTTCAGCGCCTCGCAGCCGAAGGTCAGCGGACACCGCTCGCATAGCGGCGACTTGGGCCGACAGACCCCCGAGCCCAGGTCCATCAAGGCCTGCGCCCAGTCGCCCGGCCTGTGCGCGTCGATGAACAGGCCAGCCAGCCGCCGCAGTTCGGGCCGGGCGGCGGGCAGCGGAGTCTCGACCGCGAACAGGCGGCTCATCACCCGCTCGACATTGCCGTCGACGACGTTGGCGGGCCGGTCGAAGGCGATGGCGGCCACGGCCGCGGCGGTATAGGCGCCCACTCCCGGCAAGGCCAGCAGCTCGACCTCGGTCTGCGGGAAGGCCCCGCCGTGCTCGGCCGCCACCGCGCGGGCGCAGGCCAGCAGGTTGCGCGCCCTGGCGTAGTAGCCCAGCCCCGCCCAGGCGGCCATCAGCTCGGCGTCCTCCGCCGCAGCCAGATCCTTCACCGTCGGCCAGCGCGTGGTGAACCGTTCGAAATAGGGCGTCGCGTGCGGCACCGTGGTCTGCTGCAGCATCACCTCGGACAACCAGACGCGATAGGGGTCGGTCTTCGCCCTGGCCCCCGGCGGCGCGCGCCACGGCAGGCGGCGCGCATGGGCGTCATACCAATCGAGCAGGGCGGTGCGGAGGGAGGGGACGTCGACCATGAGTTCAGGCTATATAGAACGAATGCGCCGCACCCTGCCTACCGAAGCTGAAGCGCGCCAGATTCTGGCGCAGAGGCGTACGCGCCCGGCCCTGCGCCCGCCGCCGCCTGCGGGCCGGTCGCTGGCGCCGTTGATCAAGAAGCTGGACGCCCAGTTTGGACGCGGCGCCTCGGCGCTGGAGCCGCGCTGGGTCGAGATCGTGGGCGAACGGCTGGCGCGCGTCACCCGCCCGCAGAAGTTGACCAAGGGACGCGGCAACGCCGGCGGAACGCTGGAGCTGCGTGTCGCGGGCCCCGCCGCCCTGCTGGTCCAGCATCAGTCGGCGGACATCATCCAGCGCGTGAACCTGTTTCTCGGCGCGGGCTCGGTCGAGAAGCTGCGCATCGCCCAGGGGCCGGTGAAACCCCTGCCCGCCTCGGGCGCCAAGCCCCGCCCGCGCGGCCGCGCGGTCCTGCC
>DGIZ01000036.1 GCA_002386585.1 Brevundimonas sp. UBA4609
TTCCGATCTGGGATCGCCCGCCAGCACACCCAGCGCCGAATATTTCGCCTCTTCCTCACCGCTCAGGACGCGGATGCGCAGCCCCGTCTCGGCGGCCACGCGCTCGCAGAACAGGGGGCCGTCCTCGGCCTCGCGCACGGCGGCTGTGGCGGCGACCAGCACCTGATCCGGCTGGACGCCCTCGATCACGGCGGCGAAGCGGCGCAGCGCCGTCATGGCCATGACCACACCCGGTTCGGACAGGCGCCGGGTGGCGGCCAGGTCACGGCCCAGACCGGCCAGCACCTTTTCGTTGAACATGGTCCAGACCGCCCGGCCTTCGAGCCGATACAGCACCAGGCGCACCGAGTTGGAGCCGATATCGATGACGGCGATCTGTTTCGACTCGTATTCGCGCTCGGGGCTCATCAGCGGCGCTTCCGCGGCTTGAGGCCAGGGTAGGACAGGGCGCCGGGCAGGGTCTTCACCTTGCGGCCGCGCCCCGACAGGCTGGGGTTGGTCATGAAATACTTGTGCGCCGAGAAGGGCCGTTCGGAGCCGCTGGGCATCACCCGACGGTAGGAGCCGTCGGAGGCCAGGACCCAGCTCTGGGCGTCGTCCTTCAGATTGGCGACCATGATCTGGTCCAGCACCTGATCGTGGACGGTGGCGTTCAGGATCGGCGTCATCACCTCGACCCGGCGGTCCAGGTTGCGCGGCATCCAGTCGGCCGAGGAGATGTAGACCCGCGCCCGGTTGCTGGGCAGGTCGTGGCCGTTGGCGAAGGCGACGATGCGGCTGTGCTCCAGGAAGCGGCCGACGATCGACTTGACCCGGATGTTCTCCGACAGGCCCGGCACGCCGGGGCGCAGGCAGCAGATGCCCCGGATGACCAGTTCGATGCGCACGCCCCATTGGCTGGCGCGATAAAGCGCGTCGATGATTTCCGGATCGACCAGGGCGTTCATCTTGGCCCAGATGGCGGCGGGCTTGCCCTTGGCGGCGGCCGACATCTCCTTGCCGATCATCTCGATCAGGCTGGTCTTCATGTTCAGCGGCGAGACGACCAGGGCCTCCAGTTCGTCGGGCGCCGCATAGCCTGTGATGTAGTTGAACACCCGCGTCGCATCCCGGCCCAGCGCCGGGTCGCAGGTGAACAGGCTCAGGTCCGTGTAGATCTTGGCCGTGACCGGGTGATAGTTGCCGGTGCCGAAGTGGCAGTAGGTGCGAAGGCTGTCGCCCTCGCGCCGGACGACGACGCTCATCTTGGCGTGGGTCTTGTACTCGACGAAGCCGAAGACGACGTGGACGCCCGCGCGCTCCATCTGGCGCGCCCAGCGCAGGTTGGCCTCCTCGTCGAAGCGCGCCTTCAGCTCCACCAGGGCGGTGACGTTCTTGCCGTTCTCGGCCGCCTCGATCAGGGCGGCGACGATGGGGCTGTCCTTGGACGTGCGATACAGGGTCTGCTTGATGGCGATGACGTTGGGGTCGCGCGCCGCCTGACGCAGGAACTGCACCACCACGTCGAAGCTCTCGAACGGGTGGTGGATCAGCATGTCCTTTTCGCGCACGGCTGCGAAGATGTCGCCGCCGTTGTCGCGCACCCGCTCGGGGTAACGCGGTTCATAGCCCTTGAACTTCAGGTCGGGGTGGCCGCCGGGGATCAGTTCGGACAACTGGGCCAGCCCCAGCATCCCGTCGACCAGCACCACGTCCTGCGGCTGGGCGTGAAGCTGGGCGATGATGAAGTCGCGCAGGTCGTCCGGCATGTCCGCCTGGATCTTGATGCGCACGACCGAGCCCATGCGGCGCTGCTTCAGCGCCTCCTCGAACTCCATCACCAGATCTTCGGCCTCTTCCTCGATCTCGATGTCGGAATCGCGGATCAGGCGGAACAGGCCCTTTTCCAGGATCTCGCAGCCCGGAAACATGTGGTCGATGAACAGCAGCAGCAGGTTTTCGAGCGAGACATAGCGCGTGCGCCCCGGCGTCGAACGTCCGTCCGTCGCCAGCGCCCAGAAGCGCCGCACCTGGGTCGGCACCGGCACCAGGGCGTAGAGGACGCGGTTGTCGCTGTTGCGCCGCAGCTTCAGCGCCAGCGAGAAGCCGAGGTTGGGCAGGAAGGGGAAGGGATGCGCCGGGTCGATGGCCATCGGCGTCAAGACGGCGAACAACTGGTTCAGGAACTCAGGCTCCAGCCGCTCGCGCTCGGTCTTGGTGATGCGGACGCGCTCGACGATCTCGATGCCGGCGGCGGCCATCTCCTTGCGCAGGACGCGCCACTGACGCTGCTGTTCGGCCATCAGGCCGCCCGCCGCCGCATTGACCTGCTCCAGTTGCTCGGCCGGGGTCAGGCCGTCGGGCGAGACGACGCGGACGCGCTCGCGCACCTGGCCCTTCAGGCCGGCCACGCGGGTCATGAAGAACTCGTCCAGGTTGTTGGCAGAGATGGACAGGAAACGCACCCGCTCCAGCAGGGGGTGGCCCTCGTTCGCCGCCTCTTCCAGCACGCGACCGTTGAAGGCCAGCCACGACAGCTCGCGGTTGATGAACCGCTCGGGCGAGGCCATCAGCGCCTCGGACAGTTCCAGCTGCGGGGCGCGAGAGGAGGGGACTTCCTCGCCGGTGGTGTCGACGGCGATGGGCGCGATATCGGTCATGATTCCGTTGTCGCGCGCGCCTGTGACGGCTGCAACCGCGATTGTGTCGCGGCAGGCGGACTTTGGAACATCACGCATAATTCCGCTCATCCCGGCGTCTGCCGGGATGAGCGGTGGGGGGAGGGCTATTCCCCGTCCAGCACTTGCCGCGCCAGCACGCGCGTCACGGGGCGGTGCAGGGCATCCAGGCGGTCGACCACGGCCTCGGCGGCTTCGGCCGAGCGGTCGATGCGGCGGACCAGATAGTCGATCAGTTCGTCGGCCGGGGTGATGTTCCGGCTGGCGAAGGCGCGGCGCAGCATGGCGGCGAAGACCACGTCGTCGGGCGCTTCGATCCCCACGGTGCGGATGGCGTTCAGGCGCGAGCGCAGGTCCGGTAGATCGGCGGCCCACGAGGCGGGCGGATCGCGGGACACCAGCAGCAGGGCGCCACCGCCCGACTGGGTCAGGTTGATCAGGTGGAACAGGCTCTCGTCGTCGGCGTCCTGGGCCCGGTCCAGCAGGACGGGACGGCCCTCCAGCTCCAGCGGGTCGATCAGGGCCGCCTCGGCGCCGTGCAGGGCGATGGCGCCGGTGCGTTCCACCCAGGCGGCGGCCAGGTGGCTCTTGCCACAGCCGGCCGGGCCGAACAGGGCCAGGACGGCGCCGGGCGTCTCGGGCCAGGCGGCCAGGGCGGCCACGCCCGCAGCGTTGGCTTCCGAGATCGCCAGGTCCGAGGCGCGCTGCGGCGTCTCCTGCTGCAGCGGCAGGCG
>DGIZ01000269.1:0-19378 GCA_002386585.1 Brevundimonas sp. UBA4609
AGACCTCGGGCGAGGCTGCGGCCCAGTCGCCCGTGGCCGCCGGCGCCCTGCGCGGCCGGGTGTTCGACACCGCGACCGGCGAGTTCATCCGCAACGCCGAGGTTCGGGTCGAAGGCACCAGCCTGATCGCCTATTCAGGCGACGGCGGCGTCTTCCGCCTGAGCGGCGTGCCGGCGGGCGAGGTCGTGGTGGTCGTGCGCTACGCCGGTCTGCAGGAGGCGCGGGTGGTCGCCAGCGTGGGCGCGGGCCAGACGGCGGTCGTCGATGTCGAACTGCAGGCGCCGTCCTATGGCGCGGCCGATGACGTGGCCTCGGTCTCGGACATCGTGGTCACCGCCGCGCGCGGCGGTCAGGCCAAGGCGCTGATGGAGCGCCGCGTGGCGATGAACGCCAAGAACGTGGTCCCGGCCGACAACTTCGGCGCCCTGACCATGGGCGACGTCGGCGAGTTCATGAAGTCCATGCCGGGCCTGTCGATCGACTACACCGAGGTCGACGCCACCGCCGTGCGGATCGGCGGCCTGCCGCCCAAATATTCGACCTTCACCATGGACGGGGCCCGCATGGCCACGGCCACCTCGAACAACAACTCGGGGCGTCAGAACTCGTTCGAGCAGATGTCGATCACGGGCATCGAGACGATCGAGCTGAACCACACCCTGCTGGCCAGCATGGACGCCGACTCGCCGGGCGGCAGCATCAACCTGCGCAGCAAATACGCCTTCCAGCTGCCTGAGCGTCAGCTGCGCTTCCAGCTAGGCGGGGTGGCGACCTCGGACTCGGCCCTGTCGCGTCACTACATGCCCGACGACAAGAAGCACGCCAGCCTCTACCCCTCGGCCCAGTTCTCCTACGCCGACGTCTTCATGGACGGCCGTCTGGGCGTGGCCTTCAGCGCCAGCCACAACGCCAACTATGTGCAGCAGGACCGCATCCAGACCGACTGGTCCTATCTGGCCGACGGCCGGGTGCTGCCCTATCAGGTCATGTGGCGTCCGGGTCCGAAGCTGACCAGCCGCACGGCCGCCAACCTGGCGCTTGACTACAAGTTCACCGAAGACCTGATCTTCTCGCTGCGCAGCAACTACTCCTTCTATGACGTGGAGTATTTCAACCAGTACACCTACCTGACCTTCGGCACGACGACGACATCCTACGCCACGCCGGAGTCGACGGGCACGCACATCGTGGTCAATCCGGATGGCCGGAACACCCGTCTGCACACCGGCTATTCGCACCGCTACGCCGGGACGCCGACCTATCTGATCGCGCCCAAGCTGGAATATAAGGGCGAGACCTGGGAAGCCGCGCTGCGCGCCAGCTATTCCTCGGCGGAGTTCAACTTCCGCGACACCAGCAAGGGCTTCTTCCAGCGCACCGACAACCACCTGACGGGGATCGGTTTCGAGATGGAGCGCGATTCCACGGAGTCCAACGCCTGGTATCTGCGCCAGACGGCGGGCCGTTCGTGGAGCGACCCGATGAACTTCAACCGCGACATCTCCATCGGCAACAACATCCGCACGGCGGAGTCGGACGCCATCAACGACATGTATGCGTTGAACCTGGACGTGAAGAAGCGGCTGAGTCTGGGCGACGTCCACTTCACCCTGATGGGCGGGTTGGGCGCGCGCAGCAACGACTGGCGCACCGATGAGGGCTCGAACCAGCAGTTCAGATACGTCGGCCCGACCGGCGACCTGACCCAGACGGCGGCCGAGGCGGTCATTCCCTGGACCCAGAAATACCGCTTCGAGATGATCGGCTTCGATGCGGGGAACATGAACGCACAGGGCTGGCGCGCCGACAGCCACTACGGGATGTACGACATCTATCGCGAGCATCCCGAGTATTTCGTGGCGGACGAGATCGGCAACCTGAAGCGTCGTCTCGACAACAACAAGCGCGTCAAGGAAGACATCACCTCGGCCTATGTCGAGGCGCAGGCCGACGCCGGTCGCGCCCGTTTCGACCTGGGTCTGCGCTATGAGAAGACCGAGACGGCCGCGCGCGTGGCGATGATCCGCCCGCTCAAGGAGGTCACTGACGCCGGCTATTCGGTGAACACCATCGAGGGCCTGCTCTATCAGTACAACGACGGGACCTATCAGGACCGCAAGGGCGACTACGACGACTGGTTCTGGAGCGGCGGGGTCAAATACGACTTCACCGACAAGCTGGTCGGCCAGCTGTCCTTCAGCCAGGCGATCCTGCGTCCCGACTACGGCAATCTGGGCGGCGTGGTATCGATCAACGACGACACCATGATTGTGACCGTTCCGAACCCGGAACTGAAGCCGGAGCGTTCGACCAAGTATTACGCCAGCCTGCAGTATTATCTGGCGCCGGCGGGCATCATCGGCCTGTCCGCCTATCAGCTGGACATGAACGACATGCAGGTCACCGGCATGACGGTGAACCCTGAGGATGTCGGCTTCGATCCGGCCGAGTATGCAGGCTACACCTTCCGCAGCGCCCAGAACCTGGACGGAACCAGCACCAATCGCGGCGTGGTGCTGGAGTACAACCAGCAGCTGACCTTCCTGCCCGGCGCCTGGCGCGGTCTGGGCCTGCACGGCTCGGTCACCTATCTGGACCCGGATGGCGAACGTCAGGGCACGCCGAAACAGGCGGCCAACTGGGGCGTTCGCTACAACATCGGCCGTTTCGACTTCCAGCTGAACGGCAACTGGCAGTCGAAGTATCGCGTCAGCGGGCTGAACAACACGCCGACCACGCCGAACAACGGCATCCTGTATCACTCACCGCGCGAGCTGTGGAACGTCAGCGTCAACTACAAGCTCAACGACCGCTTCGATCTGATGCTGGCGGGCCGCAACATCTTCAACGCGCCGGACATCATCTATTCCAACGAGCGCGACCGGGTGCAGCAGTACACCGTCTACGGCTCGATGTGGAACATCGGCATCAAGGGCGTCTTCTGATCCGCCTGAACGCCTGACGACCCGGCGGCCGCGTCGTCCTGCGACGGCGCGGCCGCTCGGATCCTTTCCCGAGGGACGGCGTCCCCGGACCTTTCTCTTCAAAGGACATCCCATGGCCTTGAGGCTTGATCGACGACGGCTGGTGATGGGCGGCGGCCTGGGCCTGGCGGCCCTGGCGCTGCCGGGCGGCGCGGCGTTGGCGAAGACCCTGTTGAGCGCGTCGGGCTTCACCCACGGCGTGGCCAGCGGCGAACCGGGGCCGGACGCCCTGCTGTTGTGGAGCCGCTACGTTCCCGCCGGGGAAGCGGGTGAAACGCGGCTCGACGCCGAGATCGCCCTGGATCCCGACTTCCGTCAGATCGTATCGCGCGGCGTGGTGCGCACCGGCGCCTATCGCGACTGGACCGTCAAGATCACCCTGGACGGGTTGGAGCCCGGCCAGACCTATTGGTACCGCTTCATCGGCCCGGATGGATCGCGCTCGCAGACGGGCAGGGCGCGGACCCTGCCGGTCGGCCGGGCCGAGCGGTTCCGCATCGGCCTGTTCTCCTGCTCGAACCTGCCCATGGGATGGTTCAACGCCTATGCCCATGCAGCGGCGCGCGACGATGTCGATCTGTGGCTGCACGTCGGCGACTATGTCTATGAATACGGCATCGGCTCCTACGCCGCAGACGATCGCATCGCCGAACGCTTAGTCCTGCCGGCTCATGACCATGAGATGGTGGCGCTGGCCGACTACCGCCTGCGCTTCGCCTGCTACCGTGCTGATCCCGACCTGCAGGCTCTACATGCGGCGGCGGCGATGGTCTGCGTCTGGGACGATCATGAATCGACCAACGACAGTTGGGAAGGCGGGGCCCAGAACCATCAGTCTGCGACCGAAGGCGACTGGAGCACGCGCCGCGCCGCCGCCGTCCAGGCCTATCTGGAATGGATGCCGATTTCCGAAGAGCCCTGGAAATCCTATCCGATCGGCGATCTGGCGACCCTCTACCGCACGGAATCGCGCCTGATCGGCCGCACGCGTCAGGCCGATATCGGCGCCGCCTATCGCGAGGGGACCGAAGCCGCGCTGACCGCCTTCCGCGACGGCGTGTGGCGGGACGCCTCGGCCACCATGCTGGGCTCGACCCAGGAGGCCTGGCTGGCGCGCGAACTGCGCACCAACGCCCGGACCACGGCCTGGCAGGTGGTGGGCATGGGCACCATCATGGGCCGCACCGTCATGCCTCGGGATGCGCTGGACTTGCTGCGGCCGGATCTGAGCGAGGGCGCCGTTCGGTCCTTCGCCAACGCCGCGCGGGCAGGGCGGATCGGCCTGCCGATGTGGATGGACCGCTGGGACGGCTATCCGGCGGCGCGCTCACGCTTCCTCAAGGCGGCGCAGGCGGCCGACGTCGATCTGGTCATGCTGTCCGGCGACAGCCACAACGCCTGGGCCTTTTCTCTGTCGGAAGACGGTCGTCCGGCCGGCGTGGAGTTCGCAGGTCAGGCCGTGACCTCCAACGGGATGGAGAAGCAGTTGGGCGTCGCGCCGTCGGTCGCCGCTCGATCCTTCGTCGCCGCCAATCCGGAAATGGCCTGGGCCCAGCCCAGCGGGCGCGGATACATGATGATCGACATCATGCCAGAGCGCGTCGGCGGCGAGTGGATCTTCATGGAGACCGTCAAGGCGCGCACCTCGGCCGTCGCAGGCGTGCATCGGATGACGGTCGAGAAAGGCCGACGCCGCTTCATCGCCTGAGCCCATCGGACTTGATGTTTCCGGCGCGCCTCAGCAGTATCGTATACGATTCAGGCGCAGGGAGAGCGATGTGAGCGTGTTCGAGGCCCAGGAGACGGTCGCCCTGTCGATCGAAGAGGTGTTCGCCCTGTCGCGGCGGGTGCTGACGGGGGCCGGCCTGTCGGCCCCGCACGCCGAGGCTGTGGCCCGCGTCATCACAGCCGGCGAGCGGGACGAGTGTGCGTCCCACGGACTCTATCGCCTGCCGGGCTGCGTCATGACGATCCGTTCGGGCAAGCTGTCGCCGGATGCGGAGCCCGTCATCACGGACGCCTCGCCCGCCCTGGTGCGGGCCGATGCGGGCCATGGCTATTCCTTGCTGGCGTTCGAGCGGGCCGCGCCTCTGCTGGCGGAAAAGGCCAGGGCGGTCGGGGTGGCGGCCCTGGTCATCAACAACTGTTTCCACTTTTCGGCCTTGTGGCCCGAGATCGAGCAGTTGACGGACATGGGCGTGGCGGCCCTGGCCATGACGCCCAGCCATTCCTGGGTGGCGCCCGCCGGAGGAAGGCGCGGCCTTCTGGGCACCAATCCGATCGCCTTCGGCTGGCCGCGTCCGGGGCCACACCCCTATGTCTTCGACTTCGCCACGAGCGCCATCGCACGCGGGGATATGGCGCTGCACGACATCGCCGGAAAGCCGATCCCCGAGGGCTGGGGCGTTGACGCCGAAGGACGTTCGACCACGAACGCCCGCGAGGCCCTGGACGGCGCCATGCTGACCTTCGGCGGACACAAGGGCTCGGCCCTGTCGACCATGATCGAGCTGATGGCCGGGCCGCTGATCGGGGATCTAACCAGCCGGGAGTCCATGGCTTTCGACGACGGCGCCAAGGCGGTGCCGATGCACGGCGAACTGATCCTGGCGTTTGATCCCGCCGTCATGGGCGGCGGAGACGCCGAGGCGAACGCCGCCCGCGCCGAGGCCCTGTTCGCCGCCTTCGCCGATCAGGGCGCGCGCCTGCCGTCGCAGCGCCGCTATGAGGCCCGCGCCCGCAGCCTGGCGCGCGGCGTGCGCACGCCCAAGGTGCTCTACGACAAGATTCTGGCTCTCGGGTTCTGAGCCTGGCCGAAAGCGATCGACCGCGCCGCAGAGGCGGTAGGTCGCTTGACTTAATTTGTAATCAGATATCGTATACGATTGTTGTTTGAGGAGGAGTTGTTCATGGCTGGGGCGAAGTTGGACTGGACCGGGGTGATCCCGGCGGCGACCACGCAATTCGAGGAAGGACTGGGGGTCGATCTGGACGCCACCCAGACGGTGCTGGACGGTCTGATCAAGGACGGCGTCGACGGCATCATCGTCATGGGCACGGTCGGCGAGAACAACTCGCTGGAGCCGGAAGAGAAGCGCGCCGTCCTGAAGGCGGCGGTCGAGGTCGCCGCAGGGCGCGTGCCGATCATCACCGGGGTCAGCGAACTGACCACGGCGCGAGCCGAACGTTACGCCAGGGACGCCGAGGCCATCGGCGTGGACGCCCTGATGGTGCTGCCGGCCATGGTCTATGTGCCGACCCAGGCGGAGTTGGAGGCGCACTTCCGCGCCGTGGCGGCGGCCAGCGGCCTGCCCAACATGCTCTACAACAACCCGCTGATGTATCGGCAGACGCTGAACAACGACGACCTGCGTCGCCTGTCGGACGTGCCGAACATCGTGGCCCTGAAGGAAAGCGCTCCGGACTCGCGGCGCATCACCGACATCGTCAACGAGTTGGGCGACCGCTATTCGCTGATGGTCGGTCTGGACGATGTGGCGCTGGAAGGTCTGATCCTGGGCGCCAAGGGCTGGGTCTCGGGTCTGACCAACGCCTTTCCCGAAGAGTCGGTGGCCCTGGTCAAGGCGGTCAAGGACGGCGACATCGCCCGCGCTCTGGAGATCTATCGCTGGTTCATGCCGCTGTTGCACCTGGATTCCGTGTCGGACCTGGTGCAGTCGATCAAGCTGTCCGAGACCATCATGGGCCGGGGAACCGAGCGGGTCCGCATGCCGCGCATGCCGCTGGCGGGCGCGCGCCGGGCCGAGGTCATCGCCATGGTCGAGAAGGCGGCGGAGACCCGGCCCATCGGTTCGGGCAAGGCCGTGAAGATCGTCTGATCCGGAGTCCCGATGCGCGACGTCTTCTTCTGCATTGACGGTCATACCGCCGGCAATCCGGTTCGCCTGGTCGCCGGCGGCGCGCCCCTGCTGTCAGGGGCCAGCATGGCCGAGCGGCGGCTCGACTTCCTCAGCCGCTATGACTGGATCCGCACTTCCCTGTGCTTCGAGCCTCGCGGCCATGACATGATGAGCGGCGGCTTCCTGTATCCGCCGACCCTGCCGGACGCGGACGCGGGCATACTGTTCATCGAGACCAGCGGCTGCCTGCCCATGTGCGGCCACGGGACCATCGGGATGATCACCTTCGGTCTGGAGCACGGTCTGATCCGGCCGCGCACGCCGGGGCGGCTGAAGGTCGAGGTTCCGGCGGGCCTGCTCGACATCGCCTATGAGACCGAGGGCGATCGCGTGACCTCGGTGCGCATCCGCAACGTCCCGGCCTATCTGGCGGCCGAGGGGATCGAGATCGACGTGCCGGGCCTCGGTCCGCTGACGGTCGATGTCTCCTACGGCGGCAACTACTACGCCATTGTCGAGCCGCAGGGCGCCTACGCCGGGCTGGATGATCTGGGCGCCAGCCGCATCATCGAGCTGAGCGGTCTGGTGCGCGAGCGGGTGCGGGCGGCCTTCCATCCGGTGCATCCGGACGAGCCCTCGATCAACGGCGTCAGCCACGTCCTGTGGGCTGACAGGCCCAAGGGGGAAGGGGCCGACGGCCGCAACGCCGTCTTCTATGGCGACAAGGCCATCGACCGCAGTCCGTGCGGCACCGGCACCTCGGCGCGCCTGGCCCATCTGCACGCCAGGGGGCGGCTGAAGGTCGGCGACGCCTTCGTCCACGAAAGCTATATCGGCAGTCGCTTCATCGGCCGGGTCGAGGCCGAAGCCACGGTCGGCGATTACAAGGCGATCGTGCCCTCGATCGAGGGCTCGGCCGTCGCCACGGGTTTCAACACCATCTGGGTGGATCGTCGCGATCCCTTCTGGGCGGGCTTCCAGGTCGTCTGAGGGAGTTCCGCATCGTAATTGCGGCCGTCGCGCGGTATGGCTGGGCCGGGCGACCAGCCCAGCCTTTTCGACTCGATGAACTCCCGCATGGCCGCATCCCCGCTTGAAGTCCGCACCCTGTCCGATCGCCTGATGGAGGTGGTGCGCGACATGATCGTGTCCGGGGCGATCGCGCCCGACGTGCCCATTCGGCAGGATGGTCTGGCGGCCGATCTGAACGTCTCCAAGATTCCCCTGCGCGAAGCGCTGGTGCGGCTGGAGCAGGACGGTCTGGTGGTGTCGCACCCCAACCGCGGCTTCTTCGTGCGCGGCATGAGCGCCGCCGAGGCTGAGGAAATCTATGAGCTGCGCCTGAAGCTGGAGCCCGAAGCGGCGGCTGAGGCCTGCCTCAGCGCCGACGAGACCCGGCAGGAGACCGCCCGGCGGGTTCTGGCCGAACTCAACGCGGCGGCGGCGGCCGGTCTGCCGACGGTCGGAGCGCTGAACCGCGCCTTCCACATGGCCCTGGTGCAGCCGGGTCGACGCGCCCTGACCACGGAAATCACCGCCCGCCTTCACGTCATGGCCGACCGCTATGTCCGCAAGCACCTGGAGCACAAGGGCCGTCACCTGACGGCCGAGGCGGAACATCATGAGATCCTGCAGGCCTGGCTGAACCGGGACGCTGCGGCGGTCCGCCGCCTGGTGGCCGAGCACCTGCAACATACCCTGTCCGACCTTCGCCAGGAGTTCGGACAGGAAGATCGGCAGGACTGATCGAAAGCCTCACCCCTGTTCGGCGGCGGCAGCCTCCGGGCGAGCCTTCAGGGCGGTCGTCAACAGGCTGACAGCCGCATAGAGCACCACGGCCACCACGCCCCACCGCAGCACGGTCAGCGGCAGGGAGGTGATGACGAAGGCGGCCAGCAGCACCGCCGGTATGCCCCCGATCGCCATGCCCAGCACCAGCCGCAGGTCGATGCGCTCGCTCCTGATGAATCGCAGGCTCGACACCGGCATCAGGAAGGCGCAGGCGCCCATCATGATCGGAAAGGCGGCCGTGGGGTTCATCCCCATCAGGCTGAGCATGATCAGGGACGGCGCATAAAGGCCGATCCCGAAGCTCATCAGCGCGCCCATGATCAGGTGGGCGACGACGGCGACGACGAACAGGCCGCCGCCCAGCGATACGGCCTCGCCGCCCGCCGGCATCAGGTTCAGATTGGTCATGGCGTAAAGGGCGGCGGCGATCAGCAAGGCCGCGCCCACCACCATCTGCACCGCCCGCACCGGCAGACGCAGCACGATCGGCGCGCCGATGACCGCGCCGAGGATGGAGGCGCCGATACAGGCGATCAGCAGCACCGGGTCGACTTGGATCAGCTTCATGAAGACCAGCCCCTGCATCACCGTCGGCAGGCAGTGGCCGGCGTTCAGTACGGCGGGCAGGAAGCTGTCGGGGACCAGCTTGCGGAACCGCAGCCAGGCCGTCGTCGGCGCGAAGGACCCGATGCCCAGGGCGTCGAAGAAGTTGGCGACAGCGCCGATGGCTACACCCTCGGCCCTGGGCCTCAAGGCGCCGCGCGCCTTGGCCGTGCGCACCAGTTGGACGGCGTAGCAGGCGGCCAGCAGCGCCAGCGCCGTCAATAGAACGGCTACGATCATGTTTCCCTCCCCCGAGGTTTCGCCGCCCTTGCCGGGCGGTTCGAGCCGAAGGAAAACATGAGCTTAAATCAGATACAATATACGTTGATTGCTTTGGCGCTCAGGCTTGTTCGAGGGCGCCGGGGGCGGCCGCCGCGATGTATTTGGCGGGGGGCTTGCCCAGGGCGGCCTTGAACATGGTGATGAAGGCGCTGGCGGACTCATAGCCCAGGTCATAGGCGACGCTCTGGACCGAGGTGCCGGACGACAGGCGTTGCAAGGCCAGGACGATCTGCAGCTGCTGGCGCCAGCGGCTGAAATTCATGGCTGTTTCACGCACGACCAGCCGAGTCAGAGTGCGTTCGCTCATGGCGACGCGGCGCGCCCACTCGCCCACGGTGGATCGGTCGCCGGGGTTGTCGATCAAGGCCTCGGCGATGCGGCGCAGGGCGGGAGAGGCGGGGATCGGCAGGTGCAGGGCCGCGATCTCGGTCTGCCGCAGTTCTTCCAGGATGACCTGGGCGATCCGGTCCAGATGGCCGCCGGACGAATAGTCGGGCGTGGGCTGGCGGGCCAGATGGCGGATCATCTCGATCAGCATGGGGCTTAGCGACAGGGTGCAGCATCGGTCGGGCAGGCCGGGCACGTCCGGCTCGACGAACAGCATGCAGACGCGGCCGTTGGCGGTGACGCGGTTGCTGTGCGGCGTGCCGCCGGGCGCCCAGACGCCGCCGCCGAGGGGCGCCATCCACAGGCCGTCCTGCGTCCGGCACATGACCCCGCCCTGCAGCGCGACGACCAGTTGGGCCTTGCGATGGGTGTGCAGGGGCAGTTCGACGTCATGGGCCGTTCCGCCCAGGCTGACGGCGATGGCGGCCTGCGGAAAGGCGTCGGGGTCGAAGCTCTGGAAGCAGGCATGCAGGGAGGTCATAGCGATGTGACCGATTATCGAAACTTTCTGCCTGAATAGCCGAAGTTCGCCGATTGCTCCATCGCTAGTGTGGATGGGCCTTCCTCCTGAGGCGTCTCTCCCCGGCGGCTTGTCATGACTTCGCGTACTTCCCTGCATCCATTCTGGATCATCGCCGGCGTTCTGCTGGTGGCCAGCACCCTGCGCGGGACGTTCACGGGGGCGGGGCCGCTGCTCGGCGACATCGGCCAGGCGTTCGGCCTGGGAGCGAGCCAGGCGGGCTTCCTGATCACCCTGCCGCTGCTGGCCTTCTTCGTCGTCTCGCCGTTCGCGGCGCGACTGGCCAGGGCGGCGGGCCTGGAGCGGGCGATCTTCCTGGCGCTGATCGCCATGATCGGGGGCGTAGCGATCCGATCCGCCGGGCCGTTGTGGGCGCTCTATCTGGGGTCGACGGCGCTCGGCGCCGGCATCGCCATCGGCAACACCCTGCTGCCCAGCCTGTTGAAGCGGGATTTCCCCGATCAGATCACCAAGCTGACCACCCTTTACGCCGTCACCATGGGCGTGGCCTCGGCCGGGGCGTCGGCGGTGATGGTCCCACTGGCGCAGGCGTTCGACTGGCGGTGGGCGCTGGCGGCGCTGATCGTATTGCCGCTGACGGCGGCTCTGGTCTGGGCGCCGCAGTTGCGCCGCCGTTCCACGCCAGGGGCCGAGGCGACGACGGGCCTGAGCGGCGTCTCTGTGTGGCGGTCGGGCCTGGCGTGGCAGGTGACGCTCTTCTTCGGCGTGAACTCCTTCGTCTACTACGCGGTGGCGGCCTGGCTGCCGTCGATCCTGACGAGCGCCGGCATGTCGCCGGAGGTCGCAGGCGGCCTGCACGGCGTGATGCAACTGGCCACGGCGGCGCCGGGTCTGGTTCTGGTTCCTCTGGTGCGCCGGATGAAGGATCAGCGGGCGTTGGCGACAGGCTTCGCCCTGCTGGGCCTCATGTCGTTGGCGGGTCTGTACGCCGCGCCGGGATTGGCGATGATCTGGGTCGCCCTGTTCGGGTTCGCCATCGGCGGAGCCTTCATCCTGGCCCTGGCTTTCATCGGCCTGCGAAGCCGTTCGGCCGAACAGACCGCGCAACTTTCAGGGATGACCCAATCGGTAGGCTATCTGATGTCCGCCTGCGGCCCGATTGCGATTGGAGCCCTGCACGACGCCGTCGACGCATGGGCGCCGGCCTTGGCGGTGTGTGGCGCCTTGTGCATCCTGTTGGTCGTGCTGGGGCTGGGCGCGGGGCGTGACCGCCAGGTCGCCTAGGCGTGCTTACGGACGAGCGGTGAACACGCGGTAGCCCTTCTCCTCGGCCGCCGCGATCATCTGGGCGTCGCCGGAGGTGTCGCCATAGGCGGCCGTCAGCACCATGTCGTCGCCATAGACGGCGCGCAGCCGGTGCATCTTCTCCTCGCCCCGGCAGTTGCCGCCGACGAAGGCGCCCAGCACCTGATCCTGGTCGTCGAAGGCCAGGCGGGTGCCGATCAGGTTCTCGGCGCCCAGCCTGCGGGCGAAGGGGGCGACGGTGGTTTCGGGCGAGGCAGTGACGATGACGCGATGGGCGCCGCGACGGCCCCAGTCTTCCCACGTCGCCAGGGCGTCGGGTCGCATGAAGCGCGGCCAGATGATCTGGGCGAAGCGTTCGGCCTCGGCCTCCAGCGCCGTGCGGTCGACGCCGGTCAGGAATTCGCGCACCGAGGCGACCTTGATCCGGCCGCGATCCTTGTCGCTCAGATAGGCGAAGACGGCCGGGATCAGACGCGCCAGCCCCTGAAACCAGCGCAGGGGGCCGGCCCGCCACTTCAGGAAGGTGGTGAAGCTGTCGCGAATCGTCAGGGTGCCGTCGAAATCGAAGGCGACGATGGCCTGGCCGGGGGCGGGGGACTGGTGAAAGGCTTTTTCGCTTCCCATGTCAGACATTAGCCGTGATCCCCATATTATCTGTCCTGTCCGTTCCCCGAAGCGCGTTGCAGCGCCGCAACGGGGTTGTGGCGGAACGTGTGATGGGTGATTGTCATTTTTTGAAGACCTTCGATGATAGATTCCCTGGATCGATCGTGAAGGAAGCGCCTTTCGTCCCAATGTCGGGGCGGATTGCGGATAGTGAGAAGGGTCTATGACCAAAGCCGCCGGCACAGACGCCAAAAGCACGCTCTACTGCTCGTTCTGCGGCAAGAGCCAGCACGAAGTCCGCAAGCTGATCGCCGGACCGACCGTCTTCATCTGCGATGAATGCGTCGAACTGTGCATGGACATCATCCGCGAAGAGCACAAGATCGCCTTCAAGACCTCCAAGGACGGCGTGCCCACGCCCAAGGAGATCCGCGACGTCCTCGACGATTATGTGATCGGTCAGGCCCACGCCAAGAAGGTGCTGAGCGTCGCCGTCCACAACCACTACAAGCGCCTGAACCACGCGACGAAGAACAACGACGTCGAACTGGCCAAGTCGAACATCATGCTGATCGGGCCGACCGGCTCGGGCAAGACGCTGCTGGCCCAGACGCTGGCGCGCATCATCGACGTGCCGTTCACCATGGCCGACGCCACCACCCTGACCGAGGCCGGTTATGTGGGCGAGGACGTCGAGAACATCATCCTGAAGCTGCTTCAGGCGTCGGACTACAATGTCGAGCGGGCCCAGCGTGGCATCGTCTACATCGACGAAATCGACAAGATCTCGCGCAAGTCCGACAACCCGTCGATCACCCGCGACGTGTCGGGCGAGGGCGTGCAGCAGGCCCTGCTGAAGATCATGGAAGGCACCGTCGCCTCCGTGCCGCCGCAGGGCGGGCGCAAGCATCCGCAGCAGGAGTTCCTGCAGGTCGACACCGCCAACATCCTGTTCATCGTCGGCGGGGCCTTCGCCGGTCTGGAAAAGGTGATCTCGGCGCGCGGCGAGGGGGCCTCGATCGGCTTCGGCGCCAAGGTCAAGGAGATCGACGAGCGTCGCACCGGCGAAATCCTCAAGCAGGTCGAGCCTGACGACCTGATGCGCTTCGGCCTGATCCCCGAGTTCATCGGCCGTCTGCCGGTCCTGGCGACGCTGGAGGACCTGGACGAGACCGCGCTGATCAAGATCCTGACCGAGCCGAAGAACGCCCTGGTCAAGCAGTATAAGCGCCTGTTCGAGATGGAGAATGTGACGCTGACCTTCACCGACGACGCCCTGTCGGCGGTGGCCAAGAAGGCGATCACCCGCAAGACCGGCGCCCGCGGCCTGCGCTCCATCCTGGAGGGCGTGCTGCTGGAGACCATGTTCGAACTGCCCACCTATGAGGGCGTCGAGGAAGTCGTGGTCAACGCCGAGGTGATCGAGGGCAAGGCCCAGCCGTTGCTGATCTATTCGGAAACCAAGAAGAAGACGGCCGACGGCGCCGCCTGACGCTGCGGTCCGATCCAGGAGACAAGGGGCGGCTCGCCACGGGCCGCCCCTTCATCGTTTCAGGGACTATTCAGGCGGTCGGCTGAAATCACACGCTTTTTCACGCTTCTGTGGGCCGCGCGCCCGCCACGCTTGAACCGCGTCCAGACAGAACCACATACTCACACGAAAGCCGCTGAAAACAGCGGGTCGAGTCGAGACGAGGCGGCAGTCGCGCCAAGTCGGATCGGATCGGCGGGCCGGAGATTCACGAAGGCCCCGGAAAGTACGCATCATGACCGAGAGCAAAATCCTCCCTGTCCTGCCGCTGAGAGACATCGTCGTCTTTCCGCACATGGTCGTGCCGCTGTTTGTCGGCCGCGAAAAGTCCGTGCGCGCCCTCGACGAGATCATGAAGGGCGAGAAGCAGATCCTGCTCGCCACCCAGAAGAACTCTGTCGACGACGATCCGGCGACGGACGCCATCTATCCGACCGGCGTGCTGGCGACGGTGCTGCAACTGCTGAAGCTGCCCGACGGCACCGTGAAGGTGCTGGTCGAGGGCAAGTCGCGCGCGCGCCTGACCCGCTTCACCGACCGTGAGGACTACTACGAAGCCGAAGCCGTCGAGATCGAGGACGAGGCCGGCGACCCGTCACAGAGCGAAGCCCTGCTGCGCGCCGTGATCGAGCAGTTCGAAAACTATGTGAAGCTGAACAAGAAGGTCCCGCCCGAGGCCCTCAGCGCCATCCCCCAGATCACCGATCCGTCCAAGCTGGCGGACTCGGTCGCCGCCCATCTGTCGGTCAAGATCGCCGACAAGCAGGCCCTGCTCGAAACCGTCGTCATCCCGACGCGGCTGGAGAAGGTCTATGGCCTGATGGAAGGCGAGATCAGCGTCCTGCAGGTCGAGAAGAAGATCCGCAGCCGCGTGAAGCGGCAGATGGAGAAGACCCAGCGCGAATATTATCTGAACGAGCAGATGAAGGCGATCCAGCGCGAGCTGGGCGAGACCGACGACGCGCGCGACGAACTGCTGGAGCTGGAAAAGCGCATCAAGAAGACGCGCCTGTCCAAGGAGGCCCGCATCAAGGCCGAGGCGGAGCTGAAGAAGCTGCGCAACATGTCGCCGATGTCGGCGGAATCGACCGTGGTGCGCAACTATCTCGACTGGCTGCTGTCGATCCCGTGGTCCAAGACCCGGCCGAAGCCCATCGACCTGCAGAAGGCCGAGGACATCCTCGAAGAGGATCACTACGGCCTGGAGAAGGTCAAGGAACGGATCATCGAATATCTGGCCGTTCAGGCGCGCACGGGCAGCCTGAAGGGGCCGATCCTGTGCCTGGTCGGTCCTCCGGGCGTCGGCAAGACCTCGCTGGCCCAGTCCATCGCCAAGGCGACGGGGCGTGAATACGTCCGCATGTCGCTCGGCGGCGTGCGCGACGAGGCCGAGATCCGGGGCCACCGCCGGACCTACATCGGCTCCATGCCAGGCAAGATCATCCAGTCGATGAAGAAGGCCAAGACCACTAACGCCTTCGTCCTGCTGGACGAGATCGACAAGCTGGGCGCCGACTGGCGCGGCGACCCGTCCTCGGCCCTGCTGGAAGTGCTGGATCCGGCACAGAACTCGACCTTCGGCGATCACTATCTGGAGGTCGACTACGACCTGTCGCCGGTGATGTTCGTCACCACGGCCAACAGCCTGAACATGCCCCAGCCCCTGCTGGACCGCATGGAGATCATCCGCGTCTCCGGCTACACCGAGGATGAGAAGGTCGAGATCGCCAAGCGCCACGTCCTGCCCAAACAGCTCAAGGACCACGGTCTGAAGGACGGCGAACTGATCGTCCCCGATGAGACGATCCGCGACCTGATCCGCTACTACACGCGTGAAGCAGGCGTGCGTTCGCTGGAACGCGCCCTGGGCGGTCTGGCCCGCAAGGCGGTGCGCGAGATGGCCAAGACCAAGGCGACCTCGATCACCGTGGATGCGGCCAAGCTGGCCGAATATGCGGGCGTGAAGAAATTCCGCTATGGCGAGACGGACTCCGAAGATCAGGTCGGCATCGTCACCGGCCTGGCCTGGACCGAGTTCGGCGGCGACATCCTGACCATCGAGGCCCTGAAGATGCCGGGCCGCGGCCGCATGACCGTGACCGGCAACCTGAAGGACGTCATGAAGGAGTCGATCTCGGCGGCGGCGTCCTACGTCCGCAGCCGCGCCCTCAGCATCGGCGTCAAGCCGCCGGTGTTCGAGAAGACCGACATCCACGTCCACGTTCCCGACGGCGCCACGCCCAAGGACGGCCCCTCGGCCGGCGTGGCCATGACGGTGGCCATGGTCTCGGTCCTGACCGGCATCCCGATCCGCAAGGACATCGCCATGACCGGCGAGATCACCCTGCGCGGTCGGGTCACGGCCATCGGCGGTCTGAAGGAGAAGCTGCTGGCGGCGCTGCGCTCGGGCGTGAAGACCGTGCTGATCCCGCAGGAGAACGAGAAGGACCTTGAGGAGGTGCCGGAAAACGTGAAGGCCGCCCTCGAGATCGTGCCGATCTCCACGGCTGACGAGGCGCTGAAGTGGGCCCTGACCGGCACGCCGACTCCCGTCGAATGGGACGAGGCGGCCGAGCCCATGACCCCGACGCCGCCGGCGCCGACGGCGGGCGAGGGGGCCAGCGTCAGCCACTGACGCCGGGTCTCTGATCCGATGAAGGAAGGCGGTTCGGGGCGACCCGGACCGCCTCTTTTTTGACCTGCGCGCCGACAGCCGTTTAAGTGCGCCCTTCGTTCGAGAGGGGAGCCGCAGACATGACCAAGACGGAACTGATCGGCCGCATGGCCGAGGCGGCGGGCATCAGCCGCGACCAGGCTAAGCTGGCGCTGGAAGCCTTCACCGATCAGGTGACCGGTTCGCTGGTCCAGGGGCGCGACGTGCGGCTGGTCGGCTTCGGCAGTTTCGTCGCCGTCGATCGCAAGGCGGGCGTGGCTCGCAACCCCCAGACCGGCCAGGAAATCGCTCGCCCCGCCTCGCGCACCGCGCGCTTTCGCCCCGGCGAGGGCTTGAAAAGCGCCTTGAACGGCTGACCGCCGCAGGGCATGAAGCCTGTCCTCGACATTGAGTCGGGTGATGTGGGCGGCTAGCTCAGCTGGTCAGAGCATCTCGTTTACACCGAGAGGGTCGGCGGTTCGAACCCGTCGCCGCCTACCATTCCCCTTTTCGTGGAAGCCTTTCAGTCCGCCAGCAGGGCCAATAGGGCGAAGCTCGCCAGCCAGTGCTCGCCCATGTAGTCGCCCGTGACATGGGGTAGGGCGGCGTCCAGGTGAACCGCCGTTGCTGCGGCTCCGATGGCGCGGCGCGGGTCTTCGGCGGGTAGTCCGGCGACGATCTCGCGCCAGCACCAGCCCCGGCTCAAATTCAGCCCGTCCAGATGGGCGATCTTGCCGTCGGTGCGGTCGCTGACGCGGGCGGGGCTCAGCAGGGTCGCGGGCCGGCCGTCGCCAAGGCGCGGCAGGAAGGCGTCGAACCAGGCGCGGAAGGCCTCAGGCGACAGGACGCGCCGCATCAGGGCGGCCTCCATCAGGGCGGGCGACAGGAACTCGTCCTGCGACGGCTCCCACGCCTGACAGTCGCGGTCCTCGCCGTGCCAGCGCAGGGCGGCGGCGCGGCACAGGGCGGCCAGGTCGGCGTCGTGGGCGTCCGCATAGTCCAGCGTCAGCCGCAGGGCGAAGGCGGTGTTGTAGTGGGTGCCCGTCCGCACCGGATAGTCGGCCAGAGGCAGGAAGGCCCTGAAGCGCTCGGCGAAGACCTGGGCCAGCGGGCGCAGGATCTGGGCCCAGCGGCGGCCTTCGTCCGTCTCGTGCCGCTCCAGTTCCGCCGCCAGCATCAGCAGCCAGGCCCAGCCGTAGGGGCGTTCGAAACCGCGCGCTTCGGGCCGGGCCAGATAGGCGGCCTCTCCGGCGACGTTCTGCGGCGTGAACAGCTCGTCGGCCAGGGCGCGGATGGCGGGCGCCTCCGCCATGCCGGGGTGCCGGCGATAGAGGGTGAACAGGGTCCACCAGCCATGCACGCACGAATGCCAGTCGAAGCTGCCGAAGAAGATCGGGTGCATGTCGCGAGGCGTGCGGGCGTCCTGCGGTCCCGTCAGCACATGCATGATGTGGTTGGGATACTCGCGCGTCACATGGCCCAGGGCCGTGGCGGCGAAACGGGAGGCGAGAGCGGCGTCGAGGCTTTGCGTCATGATCCGAACCGGAAAGCGAGGAAATACATCAGCAGCATATTGGCGAACAGCATGACGACCGCCGTGGGAAGCTGGGCGCGGATCACCCCGTTCAGGGGCGAGTTGCGGTCCGGCAATTCCAGAAGATTGGCGGGCACCACGTTGAAGTTGGCGGCCATGGGCGTCATCAGCGTTCCGCAGAATCCGGCCAACATGCCGATGGCGCAGACGATGGCGGGATCGCCGCCGAACTGATGCACGACGATGGGCAGGCCGATGGCGGCGGTCATGACCGGGAAGGCGGCGAAGGCGTTGCCCATGATGATGGTGAACAGGGCCATGCCCGCGCAATAGGCGAACACCGCCATGAAGGCCGAGGTCATGGGGATGACCTGCGCGATCAGGTCGCCGACCACCTGACCCACATCGGCGGCCAGGAACACCGCGCCCAGAGACGCCAGCATCTGCGGCAGCAGCGCCGCCCAGCCGATGGAGTCCATCAGGCGCCGGCCTTCCTGCACCGGGGCCATGACCGGCGGCCGGAACCAGGCCATGGCGGCGACCAGAGCGATGACGCAGCCCAGCCCCAGCGAGATCAGCGTGGTCTGCACCGGCGAGATCAGCCAGGCGCCGGCCGCCGTGTGCTTGGCCAGCAGGGTGCCGCCGACGGCGACCAGGGGCACCATCAGGGCGGGCACGAACAGGGCGTTCTTCCAGCGGGCGGCGCTGGCCTGGCGCTGCTCCGGCGTCGTGGTGGCGGGCTTGCCGACGCCCAACTTGCCCGAGGCGCCGATGACGACCAGGGCGATGACCAGGAGACCGTTGCCCAGACCGCCCAGCCAGGAGCCGAACAGCATCGACAGGGCGATCAGCCCCCAGAACAGGGCGCTGCGGAAGCGCGTCGGATTGTGCGGATCGCGCAGGCTGAGAATGGAGAAGGCCGCGAACATCAGCCCGGTCGCGACATAGGCGTGCTCCAGCGTGATCATCGGCCGCCCTCCGCGTCTGCAGATGCGCCGGGCGCGGCCATGTCCTTCTTCACCTGACGGTCGAACATCAGCAGGCGCGCGCCGTGGACCAGGAAGGCGACGATGGCCGTGGGGATGGCCCACAGCGAGACGTGCAGCGCCTCGACCCGAATGCCGGCCTGCTCCAGAAAGCCGACGATCAGAACGATGGAGCCGATGGCGATGAAGATGTCCTCGCCGAAGAACAGGCCGATGTTGTCCGTGCCCGCCGCCATGCCGCGAATGCGGAAGCGCGCCTTGTCGGTTAGGGCGCCGTGGGCGCTCTCGGCCGCGCCTTCGGCCATCGGCGCGATCAGCGGGCGCACCATCTGGGGATGGCCGCCGAGGGAGGTCAGGCCCAGCGCCGAGGTCGCC
>DGIZ01000269.1:19606-20081 GCA_002386585.1 Brevundimonas sp. UBA4609
GTCCGGCCGTGGCCGCCTTGACCTTGGTCACCAGATCGCGCGCCCGTTCCTGCAGGCCCGCGCGTTCCAGCAGGCCGATCACCGGCAGCACCAGCCAGGTGATGTGGAAATAGCGGTTGTCGTTAAAGGCCTGACCAAAGCGCGCAATGGTGTCGATCCCGGCCTGCAAGAGCGCGTGTGCGTCCACGCTCGGCCCGACCGCCGCCAGCACCCCGGTGGCGATGGCCGCGACCAGAATGACGATCAGCGGATTGATGCGGGCGACGAAGCCCGCGACCACGATCAATATCCCCAGCAGCACCAGCATCGGATCACGCCCTCCCCAGACGGACTTCTAGCGAATGGTTACGCGGTTCGGGCGTCTCAGGAAGCGTCTTTCGCGCCGAAGCCGCCGCCGCCGGGCGTCTCGATGACGAAGACGTCGCCGGGCGCCATGGCGACCTCGGCCGTGGCGCCCAGCGGCTCGACCCAACCG
>DGIZ01000267.1 GCA_002386585.1 Brevundimonas sp. UBA4609
ATCGAGACCCACTGGCCCGAGAAGCGCTTCCTGACCGCCGCCGATCTGGACGCCGCCGCGCCGGGACGGGTGGTGGTGCTGAGCCGGGCCGACGGCCATGCGCGGGCGGCGTCCAGCGCCGCCCTGACGGCGGCCGGGATCGATGCGACGACGCCGCCCCCCTCGGGCGGCGAGATTCTCAAGGATGCCGACGGCCGGCCGACGGGACTGCTGGTCGACGGGGCCATGGCCCTGCTCGAAGGCCTGGCGCCCGAGGCGGATGCGGCGGCGACGCGCGAGGCCTATCGCGCCGGGTTCGGCGTCTACGCCCGCTACGGCTGGACCGGCGTCCACTTCATGAGCGCGCCGTGGAAGGACGTGCCCCTGCTGGAGGCGATGGCCGAGGCGGGCGAGGCGCCCTTGCGGGTCTACAACAGCATCGACATGGGCGACGCGCGCGCCCTGATGGCGGGCGGGCCGCGCGACGCGGGCGACGGACGCATCATCACACGGGCGATCAAATTCTACGCCGACGGCGCCCTGGGCTCGCGCGGGGCCAAGCTGTTCGAGCCCTATGCCGACCGGCCCGAGACGTCCGGGCTGATGCTGGCTTCGCGCGAAGAGGTCATGCCGTTGTATCAGGAGGCGCTGCGCACCGGGGTCCAGATCGCCACCCACGCCATCGGCGATCAGGGCAACCACGACGTCGCCGCCTGGTATGAAGAAGCCCTGCGCTCGGTGCCGAAGTCCGAGTGGAAGCTGGCCGATCCGCGCTGGCGCATCGAGCACGCCCAGATCATCCGGCCGCGCGACTATCACTATTTCGACGAACTGCCGATCATCGCCTCCATGCAGCCCAGCCACGCCATCGGCGACCTGCATTTCGCCGCCGACCGTCTGGGCGACGCTCGGCTGGAGGGCGCCTACGCCTGGCATACGCTGGTGGATCGCGGGGTGATCGTGGTCGGCGGCTCGGACGCGCCGGTCGAGCGCGGCGATCCGCTGATCGAGTTCTACGCCGCCGTGGCGCGACGCGACCTGAACGGCTTCCAGGGGCCGGACTGGCGGCCGGACGAGGCGGTGGACCGGGCGACGGCGCTGAAGATGTTCACCCTGTGGCCCGCCTACGCCAGCTTCCGCGAGAATGAGCTGGGCACGATCGAGGTGGGCAAGCGCGGCGACTTCACCGCCTTCGACATCGACCTGATGACCGTCCCCGCCGCCGACATTCCCAAGGGCCGGGCCGTGCTGACGGTGGTCGACGGACAGATCGTCCACCGGGCCGACTGAGGGCGCCGACTGAGAGGCGGACGGATCAGACGGAATCCCGCCCCTTCTCGTTGCGGGCGGGGGCCGCTTCGGTTAAGCCCCGCGCATAGGATTTCGTCTCCGGCCGTCGGTTGCGGCCGGGGCTTGGCGTTGGAGCGTCTGAGATGGCTGATTTCGCCCCCGGTCTGGTCACCGTGTTCGGAGGCTCGGGCTTCATCGGAACCCAGGTGGTGCGCGCCCTGGCCCGTCGTGGCTGGCGCGTGCGCGTCGCCGCGCGCAACGCCAAGAGCGCGCCCATGCTGCACATGGCCGGCGACGTCGGCCAGGTTCAGGTCGTGCGCTGCGACATCACCGACAAGGCTGCGGTGGCCGAGGCCGTGCGCGGCGCCGACGCCGTGATCAACCTGGTCGGCATCCTGTTCGAGACCGGCGGCCGCAAGTTCCAGACCCTGCACGTCGAGGGGGCGGCCAATGTCGCCGAGGCGGCCAGGGCGGCGGGCGCCAAGCGTCTGACCCACATCTCGGCCCTGGGCGCCGACGCGAACGGCAAGGCCGACTACGCCCGCACCAAGGGCGAGGCCGAGGCCGCCGTGCGCGCCGCCTTCCCCGGCGCCGTGGTCGTGCGCCCGTCGATCGTCTTCGGCTCGGGCGACCAGTTCCTGAACCGCTTCGCCGCCATGGCCGCCTGGTCGCCGGTCCTGCCGCTGATCGGCGGCGGCCAGACGAAGTTCCAGCCGGTCTATGTCGCCGACGCCGCCGAGGCGATCGCCCGCGCAACCGTCGCCCCCGAGGCCCAAGGCGAGACCTATGAGCTGGGCGGCCCGTCGGTCTGGACCTTCGAGGACATCCTGAAGTTCATCCTGCGCGAGACCAACCGCCGCAACATCCTGCTGCCCCTGCCCTTCCCGGTCGCGCGTCTGATCGGCTCCCTGGCCCAGATCCCGGCCATGATCGGCCTGCGTCCGGCCCTGACCAGGGATCAGGTCGTGCTGCTGGAGACGGACAATGTCGTGACGCCTGGCGCCAAGGGCCTGGCCGATCTGGGAGTCGAGCCCTCAGGCCTGGAAGCCATCGCGCCGGCCTATCTGTGGCGCTACCGCAACGGCGGCCAGTACGCCGAGAGCCCCGCCGCCTGATTTTCCTCCCCATGCAATGGGGAGGTGGATCGGCGCTGAAAGCGACGAGACGGAGGGGCGGCTTGGTTCCGCCGCCATAGCCCCTCCACCACTTCGTGGTCCCCCTCCCCACTGCGTGGGGAGGAAATGCGTTACAGCGCGCCCGTCACGCCCAGACCGATGATGCCGACGACGCCGACCACGATCCGCCACCAGGCGAAGGGGCCGAAGCCGCGCTTGGACACGAAGTCGAGCAGGAAGCGCACCACGGCCAGGGCCGAGATGAAGGCGGCGATGAAGCCGATGGCGATCAGGCCGACGTCGCTGAAATCCAGCACGTTGCGGTTCTTGAACAGGTCGTAGGCCACCGCCGCCCCCATGGTCGGCAGGGCCAGGAAGAAGCTGAACTCGGCGGCCGACCGCTTGTCCGTGCCCAGCAGCAGGCCGCCGGCGATGGTGGCGCCCGAACGCGACACGCCGGGAATCATGGCCAGGCACTGGAACAGGCCGATCAGGAAATAGACCCGGAACGGATAGCGGTCCGCGTCCAGATAGGTCGGGATCTTGTTCATGCGGTCCAGCCACAGCAGCAGCACCCCGCCGACGATCAGGGCGATGCAGATCACCAGCGGCGTCTCGAACAGCACCGTCTTGATGAAACCATAGGCCAGGAAGCCGATCACCACGGCGGGAAGGAAGGCGACCAGCAGGCCGATCAGGAAGCGCCGCGCCTCCGCGTCGAAGGGCCAGCACGTCGCCAGCGTCCACAGCCGCTTGAAATAGACGCTGATGATGGCCAGCAGAGCGCCCAGCTGGATGACGATCTCGAACGTCTTGCCGGTGCTTTCAAAACCGAGGAAATGCCCCAGCAGCAGCAGGTGACCGGTGGAGGACACCGGAATGAACTCGGTCAATCCCTCGACCAGACCCAGAAGGATCGCCGTCAGCCAGTCCGCCATGAATGCTCCGCTCGGTCTCTTTGTCGGGCGCGCCGCAGCCTGCGGCCTCCCGTCCGCCTCTCCTTAGCGCCCCGCCTCCGCCGCCGCCATTGGCGCGGGCGCTGTTTTGGGCGACAAGGGCGAGGAAATGTCCGCCTCTCCTCTCGACGCCGCCCATGAGACCACCCGCCGGATCACCACCTTGTCGGTGGCGACGGCGGTCCTGCTGATCATTATGAAGGCCTTCGCCCTAGGGGCGTCCGGCTCGGTCTCCATCCTGGCCAGTCTGGCGGATTCGGCCCTGGACCTGATGGCGTCGCTGGCGACCTTCTTCGCCGTGCGCTGGGCCGCCGCCCCGCCCGACGACGAGCATCGCTACGGCCACGGCAAGGCCGAAGGCCTGGCCTCGCTGGTGCAGTCGGGCATGGTGCTGGCGTCCGGCGTCTTCATCGGCTGGGAAGCGACCCAGCGCATCTTCGATCCGCGCCCGGTGACCGCCGGCGGCTGGGCCGTCGGGGTGGTCGTCCTGTCCATCGCCGTCACGGCGGGCCTGGTGTGGATGCAGACCCAGGCGATGAAGAAGACCGGCTCCCTGGCCGTGGCGGGCGACCGCGCCCACTACGCCGCCGACCTGGCCGCCAATGTGGTGGTGCTGATCGGGGTGATCTCGGGCGCCTTCCTCAAGGCGCCGGGACTGGACGCGGCGGCCGGTCTGGTGGTCGCCGTCTGGCTGGCCTGGGGCGCGGTCAGCCTGCTGAAGGACGCGGCCGGCCATCTGCTGGATCAGGCCGCCTCGGACGAGGATCGCGCCGCCATCGTCGCCGCCGTGACCGAGGACGCCCGCATCGCCAACGTTCACCAACTTCGCACCCGCATGGCCGGCCAGGCCCTGATGGTGCAGATGCACGTCGACCTGGACCCCGAACTCAGCCTCAAGGCCGCGCACGACATCCTCCTGAACGCCGAGAAGCGGGTGCTGAAGGCCTTTCCCCACGCCGACATCCTGATCCACGCCGACCCGCGCGGGGCCGCCGAACCGCACGGCGGCGCCTTCGCCCCCGCCCGCCCGACG